>NZ_JACHGW010000004.1:0-300000 GCF_014202505.1 Armatimonas rosea
CCTCATTCTATTGGGGGTTTGGGTGGGGCGGGGGGGGGGGCGCCCGCGCTGCCCCCCGGGGGGGGGGGGGGGGGGCGCCCCCCCCGCGCGCGGGGGGGCCCCCCCCCGACGCCCTAGTGCTTTTAGTTTGAGCTGGTAGCCCGTTTGAAGGCAGGGACGCCACCGACGATCGGGAGGGTGATCTGTGTGGCGTCCAGATCGACCGTGAGCTTGGTGCCGGCCTTGGGCCAGAGCGTGAAGTCGTGGTCGCTGGAGAGGATCATGAGGCCGATCTTCTTACCGGCGGGGATGATCTGGTCGTCGGGCTCTAGGTCGAAGGTCAGCGTGACAAACTCACCGGGCTTGAGGGGCGTGCCGGGAGTCATCGAGTGGTAGTCGCCGCCCTTGGTGAGGGACTTGTAGTTCTGCGGGTCGGCCCAGCCGCGGGTGATGAGGTTCGCGGTCCCCATCGGCCCAGCGGTCCACGGGAGCTGCACCAGGTAGACCGAGAGATTCGCCGCGGGCGCACTCGATGCCAGCTTGATCGTGATCCGTGCCGTCCCAGAGAGGTGAAGCGGGGCCGTGAGCTCGGGGGTGGCGTAGAGCAGGCGGTTGGGGGAGTCCGGTGTCTGCACCAAGGCTGGGGCAGCGAGCTCGACATCGTCGAGGAGCGCTTCGGTCGCTTGCTTTGCGGGCTTGACGGGGCTCAGGGCACCCGTGGTATTGCCACCCGTGGCGAGGAAGAGCGTGATCGGCTTGGCATCGGGGTTGGGGTAGTCGGCGTAGGCGGTGGGTGCCGGGCGGGGCGCGCCGGGCTCACGCTCGCGGACGATGTAGGACTTGGGGCCTTTCTCGACCCCGTTCTCGACCCCGTAGAGGAAGCGGGAGAACCACTTGTTCATCAGCTCCAGGGGCGGATCGCCGCCGTGGCCGCCCTGGTGGAAGTACTGCACCAGGGGGACGCGCCCCTTGATGGCCTGGCTGATGCGAACACTGTGCTCGGGGACGACATTCCAGTCGTTGAAGGCGTGGGCCATGAGGACGGCGCACTTGATGTTCTGGGTGAAGTTGAGCAGGTCGCGCTCGGCCCAGAAGGCGCTGTAGTCGCCGGTCTTGCGGTCCTGGTTCTGGGCAAAGAGGCCATCGCGGTAGATCCGATCGCCCACAGCGCGGTTGGCGGGATCGCCGCTATTGATAAAGTCGTAGAGGGAGTCGATGTCCTCCCCAAGATAGCCGCCGGGGCTGCGCACAAGGCCGTTGGTGCGGTAGTAGTGGTAGTACGACGTGTTCGGGGCGACCGGAATGATCGCCTCGAGGCCCTTCACCCCCGTGGTCGCGGCAGCGACGGGGATCGTGCCGTTGTACGATGTCCCGGTCATGCCGACTTTTCCCGTGCACCAGTCCGCCTTAATCTCCGTCTGGCCGTCGCGAGTCGTGTAGCCCTTCGCCCGCCCATTGAGCCAGTCGATCACCGCCTTGGGCGCGAGGCGCTCGGGTAGGCCACCGACGGTCGGGCTGCCCTGCGAGAGGCCTGTCCCTGGTGCCTCCGAGTGGACCACGGCAAACCCGCGCGGGACCCAGGTGGCGGCCAGGGAGCCTGAGACACTGGTCCGGTTGGGGTTAAAGGGGACATTGGGGTGGGCGGTCCGTTGCGGAGGATCGGTGCCCAGCTCCTGGTGGACATCCCAGTTCACGTCGAAGTTGCCCGAGGTCCCGGCAAAGTAGGGCGACGACTCGTAGATCACGGGGACCTTGAGCCCCTCTGTCTGGGTCTGGCGCTGCCGGATAACATCGACATGCACCCGGTCCCGCTTGCCGTCGTTGTCGGAGTCAAACTCGGTCTCCACCCAGAGGTGCTCCCGAATCCACTCGGTAGGCGTCGCAAAGGCCGGGACCACTTGCGCTTGGCCGTCGGCGAAGAGAGGTTTTGCCAGGGAGTTTTGGGCGTGGGCGGGGCCTGATAGCAGTGTGAGAGGGACGATGAGGCTTAGCAGAGAGCCAAGACGGAGGGACGAGGAGCGAGCGGTCGACATGGTGCCCGAATTATACAGTAAATCCGAGCGATTCTAGCGTACCCCGAGCCGTCGGTCCAGCCAGCGGAGCCACGAGGTCTTCTCTATGGTTGCCGTGATCGAGACGCGCTCCGCCGCAAGATTGAGTGCCAGGAGCAGAACCAGAACGGCTACCATTCCGACCAAAGGCAGGCTCTGCACCAGAAAGACTCCCGCCAGCGCGCCCAAGAGGTTCGAGCCCGTGTCGCCGAGCATGGCGCTTGCCCGCGCATCAGCCCACCACTCGATGGCAAGCACGATCAGCAACGGCCAGAGGTCAAGAAACGAGCGGGGAGCGAGCACGAGCGCGGGCACGACTAAAAGACCGAAGCCAAACAGTGCCCGCCCCGGGCGCAGGTCGAGGAGGTTCACGGTATTGGCTGAGAGCGCGATTACTCCTGCAGCGACCACGACCACGAGCCACTTGCCCGGAAACAGGAACCAGGCATAGCCCAAGGCGATCAGTCCACCCCCGAAGAGCTTGAGAGCACCCGTCGTGGGCTTACCGGTGAACAGGCTCTTGAGGTGGCCGCGAAATCCTCCCACCGAGCGGTTGCCCCAGAGATCGTCGGCGAGGCCGAGTACCCCAAAAGCGATCGCCGGCCAGAGGAGCGGGTAGCAGGCGAGGGGGAGGAGAAAGCTCAGGCCGGACGCTGAGGGTATCGGCTTCTTCTGAAAGTTGGGGCGCACCAGCTTCAGCTCCGCGCAGAGCATCCGCGTAAAGACAGGACACAGAAGGGCGAGGGTCGCCGCGATCCAGATCATCGGAGGAGCGCCTTTGCTACATCACGGAGCTGACGGAGCCGGTGGAGGCGGCCCGCGAGGTCGTTTTGCGTCACGCGGTGGTCCATGGTCGTGGGGACTTCGAGCACGCGAAAGCCGGCCTTGAGGGCGGAGATATCCAGGCCCGTCTCGATCCCAAAGCCCTCCGCGAGCGGGAGGGCTGCCTCTAAGACCGCACGCTTGAGGCAACGCTGGCCCGAGAGCGGGGCTTGCATGGTCTTTCCCGTGGCGCGCTTCACTCCCCAGCGCGCGAGCCGCAGGACGATCCCCATCCCCCCGCCGCGCCCGGGGACCACGGGAAAGAGCGCGACCGTCATGTCGGCATCGCCTTGGAGGACGGGAGTGCTGAGCTTGCTGGCCTCCGCCGCGGTCGCTCCGAGGTCGGCGTCTAGGAGTAGGAGAAACTCGCTGGTTGTCGCTTGAAGACCTGCGGTGAGGGCCGCCGCCTTCCCGCCATTTTGCTTGAGGGTGAGCACTCGTGCCCCCGCTGCGGTCGCCCGGCGCGTGGTATCGTCGGTGGAGCCGTCGTCGATCACCAAAACGTCGTTTACATCGGGGAGGGCAAGGGCAACCGCGACCGTCGCGGTGATGCGCTCCGCTTCGTTGTAGGCGGGAATGAGGACGGTCAGGGTCATGGCTCGGGCGTCGGGGTGGGGGCTGGGGATGGTGTCGCGCGGGTCAGGGCATCGAGCGGCGGGGTCTTGCTGTCGGCCTTAAGGCCAAAGCTTCCATTCTCTCCGTTCAGGGCCACGACCAGCGCCAGCCAGCCTGTCGCACGGTTGATACAGTCCACGGTGGCGTCTGCCTCTTTGCTCCAGTCGGGGACCAGCGTGACTTTGGTCTCGTAGAGCTCCACGGCGACCACACGGACTCCGGTCTGGTGGAGCGCCTTGACAAACGGCAGGTCGCGGCTCTGCGCGAGCTCCTCGCTCTCGCCGCCCGCCAGCACCACGAGCTTGGGGAGCCCACCGGTCCGCACCAGAACCTGCCAGTCGTTGTCGGAGAGCGCCTCGCGGGTCACGGTCGCACCGGCCAGCTCCAGGGCCTTCTGGGTCTCGTCCGCCGCCTCGCGTCCCACTCCGGTCTGGACCACGAGGACGCGCTGGTGGTCGAGGGCATCCTTTACGAGGAGGGGAACCGCCCCTTGGAGAGTGAGCTCGGTCTGCTCGCGCTCATGGGTCTCTTTGCGGAGCTCGGCGTAGTTGGCACTGAGCTTGTTCATCATCACGGTCTGGCGGTTGACCACGGTCGAGCCCACGAACGCCGTGCCGATGAGAATCCCAATCCCAAGCGCCAGAAAGACCGCTGCAAGAGAAGCAACATGGTAGCGAAAATCAGACGTCACGCCGGTATTGTACCGTAGCCCGGACAACTGTCTAGAGCTCAAAGTAGCCTGAATCACGAATGCGCGCGTCGAGGAACTCCAGCAGTGCCTCCCTGCCATGTGTCGCCTCAAGCCAGGTGTCGGGCGGAGGGTAGGCTCCCTCCGTGTCGCACGTTCGCCAGCCATCCGCCTCCGTGGCCTCTACCTCCTCCATGAGGTAGGCGTAGAGGATTAACTGCGGGAGGCCCTCCGCGATCCCGTGGTAGAGGCCGTCCCTCCCGAAAAGCTCCCCCTGCTTGCTGTAGACAAAGCCGGTCTCTGCTTCCAAAAAGAGCGAGTCACCAAGGTGATAGCCTTCGCGCGAGCAGACCTGGTGCTGCTCGATGGCCAAGATCGTGACAGTCGTCGTCAAGTCTGGGCGAAGTACCTCCGAAAAAACTCCCTCACGAAGCGCACTGGGAATGCCGGGCCAGCACAAAAACTCCTTCAGAGAGCGGGGGAGGCGGACGCTGTCAAGCTCCGTCTCCGAGTAAGAGCGCCAAGCCTTCTCGTTCCAGACAGAGCGCAGCTCCTCCGGAGTGGGAATCTCAGGGAGGAGCTGCATGCCGTGGGGCAGGGGTAGGCTAGGTGGCCTACGCCAAGAGTGCATCGATCTGGGCGAGCTCGTCGTCGGTGAGGGGCCAGCTTGCGGCGGCGACATTGGCACGAACTTGCTCGGGCTTGGTGGCACCGGCGATCACCGATGAGACCGCGGACCTTGCGAGAAGCCACGAGAAGGCGAGCTCTAGGAGCGTGTGGCCGTGTGCCTCGGAGAAGGCAAGGAGCGCCTCGGCCTTGGTGAGGTTCTCGTCGGTGAGCCAGCGGGACTCAGCGTTGATGCGGGTGCCCTCGGGGAGCGGCTGGCCCTTGCGGTACTTGCCGGTGAGCATGCCGCTGGCGAGAGGGAAGTAGGGCAGGAGCCCGACATGGGTGGCGGCGCACTCCGCGAGGACACTGTCGGTCTCCGGCTGGCGCGCAAAGAGGCTGTACTCGTTCTGGACACTGACAAACTGCGGCCCAATACTCTCGGCGGCGGCACGGAGCTGCGCGACCGAGAAGTTGGAGCAGCCCAGCTCACGCACCTTGCCTTGGATCACCAGCTCCCGCAGCGCTCCCATCGTCTCCGCGATTGGCACGGTTTCGTCGGGGCGGTGGATCTGGTAGAGGTCGATGTAGTCGGTGCCAAGGCGCTGGAGGGAGTCGTCGCAGGCCTTGAAAATATACTCGGGCCGCGCACCGCCCGGTCGGTCGTCGTCGATCTTGATCCCGAACTTGGTTGCGATTAGGATGTCTGCACGGCGCTTTCCGAGTGCCTGCCCGAGAAATACCTCGCTATTGGTGCCGCCGTAGATATCGGCCGTGTCGAAGAAGTTGATGCCGGAGTCGAGCGCCGCGTCTACCACGAGCTGGGTCTGCGCCAGATCGCAGCGCATGCCGAAGTTATTGCAGCCCAGCCCCACCTCGGAGACTTGGAGCGAGCCAAGAGAGCGTGTTTTCATGGAGAGGGTATACCCGACTCCGCGATATAATCGTTTTGCCCGAATGGAAATCCTCGACGGAGATCGGCGGGCTAGCCTGCACGGTAAACGTGCGGCTATGGGGCCTTCGGCCGCCTCCTCGTGCCTCGTCGGTAAATATTCGCCGAAGGCGCGGCGGAGGCACGACGCCCAATTGCCCCACGTTTACCGTGCGGGGAGAGAGAACATCATGCCCGTTGCTGCCCTCACCACCCTAGGCTGTAAAGTCAACCAGTACGAGACCGAGAAGATCGCGGAAGAGTTTGCCGCCAATGGTTTTGTGCTCACTGATTTCGACGCCCCCGCCGATGTCTATGTGATCAACTCCTGCTCGGTGACCGCGGCGGCGGATAAGAAGTCCCGGTATCTGGCGCGCAAGGCGAGCCGGACCAATCCCAATGCGGTGGTGGTGATGACGGGCTGCCATAGCCAGCAGGTGCTCGATCACGGCGAGTGGGTCGAGGGCGCGACCCTGCTCGTGGACAACGAGGACAAGATGCGGGTGTTTGCCAAGGTGGTCGAGCACGCGCCGGAGATTCTGAGCTACTCGTCGTCGCCGGCCACGGTCCTGCCCGCGCGGGAGCGGCGCACGCGGGCGACGCTGAAGGTCCAAGACGGCTGCACGCACTTCTGCGGCTTCTGCCAGATTCCCTACACCCGAAAAGTGAAGGTCTCCCGGCACTGGGAGGACGTTGTCGCGGAGGCGCATGCGCTGGCGGAGAGTGGGACGCGGGAGCTGGTGGTGACGGGGGTCTGTGTGGGGGCCTACGACGAAGCCACGGGGTCGGGTGGGCCGGACTTGGCGGAGCTTCTGCTGAAAGTGGCCGATGTGCCGGGGATTGCGCGGGTGCGCCTGAGCTCGATCCAGCCGATTGAGGTCAGCGATGCCCTGATCGATGCCTTTGCCACGCACCCCAACCTCTGTCCGCACCTGCACCTGAGCTGCCAGAGCGGCGACGATACGATTCTCAAGGCAATGAACCGACCCTACGATGCCGCGTTCTACAAGGCCTTGGTCGCCAAGCTGCGCGCCGCCGTCCCGGATGTGGCGATCACTACGGATTTAATTGTGGGCTATCCGGGCGAGACGGAGGAGCTGCACCAGAACACGCTCGACTTTGCACGTGCGGTCGGGTTTCAGAAGACCCACTGTTTTCGCTACTCGCCGCGGGACAAGACCTACGCCGCGACCTTGCCCGACGACATCCCCGATGAGGTCAAGAAGCGCCGCCACGCCGAGCTGCAGGCCGTGGTCGATGCCAGCAACCATGCCTTCACCGAGCGCTCTCTCGGGGAGACCGTGAGCGTTCTGGTCGAGCACCCCGAGGGCACGACCCTCACGGGCTACACGCCCAACTACATCAAGGTCCGTTTCTCAGGCCCGGTCGCGCTGTACGGCGAGCTCGTTCCGGTGCGCCTAGACTCCGTGGAGTCCGATGGGGGTGCTATTGGGACACTGGTCCTCCCCGAGCCGGAGCTCGCACGGATTCTCGCGCAAGCACCGCGCCCCAAGTTCCAAGCCCTGGAGATGATCGGAGCCACCCCATGACGGTTCACTACGACCTGAACGAAGACGACTGGCTGACCATGAACCTGCACTACATGGAGCAGTCCGGGCTCATCGAGAAGAACCAGAAGCGCTACCGGATGCTCATCACGCTCTGCGCGGTGGAGGTGGTTGCCTGCCTGCTGATTAAGTGGTACCTGCCGGCTCTATTCTTTGCCTCGGTCGGGGGGGCGCTTCTCTTCAATCTCACCCGAATCCCCGGGCTGCTACGCAAGCAGATCCAGCGCCAGACCAATCAAGGGGACTTTCGGGCACTCTTTGGCCACTACGAGCTCGCGCTCACGCCGCAGGGCATCAAGACCAAGGGGCCGATCTCGGAGAACCTCTACTACTGGAGCGCCGTGGAGCAGCTGATCGAGACGGAGACGCACTTTTTTATCCAATTTTCGTCGGCGGTGCGCATCACGATCCCCAAGCGTGCCTTCGCCACCCAGACCCACGGTGCGGAGTTTCTGAAGCTGGCGGAGCACTACCGGCAGAATGTCACGGGGACGCCCATCCCGACCATGCAGCGCGGCGCGTGGTGGACCCAAGGCTCCCAGGTAGTCGAGGCGCAGCAACAGCGGCAGTAGGGAGCGGAAATCGGGTACCATGCTCCCGTGCCAAAACGTCTCACCACAATCGATGATCTCCTGCGCTTCGCCGCCCCGTCTGAACCGCACCTCTCGCCCGATGGCAAGTGGGTCGCCTATCTCGTGAAGGGGGTCTGGGAAGCCAAGAACCGCTACATCACCCAGCTCTTTCTGGTCTCGACCGAGACGCCCGACGCCCAGCCTCTCCAGGTAACGCAAGGCGAGAACAGTGTCTCCCAGCACCACTGGCTCCCCGATAGCAAGAGCCTGGTCTTTGTGCGCAACGATAGCGCAAAATGCCCACAGATCTGGCAGCTGGAAGCAGGCTGGGGCGAGCCGTTCATCCTCACCTCGCTGCCCCAAGGGGCAATCGGGGAGATTTCGGTCTCACCAAAGTGGGGAGAGATTCTCTTCACCTTCCGTCCCGCTGACCAGGAGTGGAGCGAGAGCGCTGTCGAGGCACGTAAGAAAGAAAATAAGTCCGCTCCGCCGCGCGTGATCGAGCGCCTGCGCTGGCGACAAGAGGGGAGCGGCTGGCTTCCCAAGGCAACCTTTCAGCTGTACCTTTATGAGCACCCGGAGCGTCCTCTCAAAGCAGGAAAACGAGATCGAGGAAGCCTTTGCTGGTCTCCAGAGAAAGAGGAACGGTTCGCGTTTACCGAAAATATCGCCGACGATCCCGATCGCCAGCCGGGAGCTGTGGGGCTGTTTGTCTCGGGCAAGAAAACGCCGCTGGGGCCGCTGGGGCCAAAGAGCAACCTGAGCTGGTCGCCCGATGGGAAGTACATCGCCTACCTGGGCCACGATCACCCGGATGAGCTGTGGGGGACGTGGAATATGCATCTCTGGGTGGTCAACGTCGCAACGGGCAAGGCGCGTGATCTGACACCGGGCTGGGATGTGACTGCAGGGGACTTGGCGCTGGGCGAGGTCTACGGGCGCGGCGATATCGGGCCGGTCTGGGAGAGCGAGACCAGCCTGGTTTTTGTGGCGTCGGACAAGGGCGAGGTCGGGGTCTATCGGGTGGGGCTGGAGGGGGGAGTCCCTGAGAAACTCACCCCGGAGGGCTGCTCGGAGGTGGGCGTGAGCGTTGCGGCGGGAAAAATCGCGACCCTGCGCCTGACCAGCCAAGATGCCGGGGATATCTATGTCGATGGCAAGCGCCTCACGCAGCACAATGACACCCTCACTCGGGAGGTCCGGTTTATCGAGCCGGTGGCGTTCTCGGTGGGGGACGTGCCCTGCTTTGCGCTGCTCCCGGAGGGCGACGGCCCGCACCCGACCGTGCTCTACATCCACGGCGGCCCGCACCTGATGTACGGGCGCTGGCATCTCTTTCATGAGTACCAGGCGCTCGCGGCCGCAGGATTTGCCGTGCTCTATCCCAACCCGCGTGGCTCCAAGGGCTACGGCGAGGCGTGGACGGGCGCGATCAAGGACAACTGGGGCGAGCCCGCTATGGCCGACTGCATGGCGGTAGTCGATCATGCCATCGCGCAAGGCTGGTCCGACCCGGAGCGCCTCGCGGTGATGGGCGGCAGCTACGGCGGCTACCTGACGGGCTGGATTATCGGACACACGGACCGCTTTGCCTGCGCCATCGCCGAGCGGGGGGTCTACAACCTCCAGAGCTTCGGGGGGACGTCGGACTTTTGCCAGCAGGACCACGGCTACTTTAGCTCCAACCACACCGACGATACCGAGAGCTTCCGGCGCAACTCGCCGATCACCTACGCCGGCAAGGTCAAGACCCCCGTCCTGATCGTCCACAGCGAGGGCGACCTGCGCTGCCCGATCTCCCAAGGCGATGAGTACTTTAGAGCGGTCAAGCGCACCAACCCCGCAGAGACGCTCTACCTACGCTACGGCCCCGAAGCCAGCCACGAGCTCAGCCGCGGCGGCCCCCCGGACCTGCGCCTCGACAGGCAGAAGCGATTCCACGCCTACTTGAAGCAATACCTAACGAAGGACACGAGCATTGGAGAATCTTAAACTCGCACTAAGAGGGCAGTACCATGCCGCGATGGACATGTTACGCGTCGCCCTGGAGGGATGCCCCGAGACAATCTGGAATAGCGGAACGCCGCCACGGCAGTTCTGGCGGCTGGCCTACCATGCGCTTTTCTATACGCATCTCTACCTGGAAGTCACCGAAGCGGACTTCCAGGCTTGGGAGAAACACCGCGATGAGGTGGAGAGCGATCAGGAGCGCGAGCGGCTCGATGCGACTCCGTACACTCGTGAAGAGCTTTTAGAGTACTGGGCGCTCGTAGACGCGCACATCGACACGCAGTTTGACAAAATTGACCTGAGCGCACCGGAGTGTGGGATTCCTTGGTACACGTTGCCGAAACTCGACCATGTGATCCTCAACCTTCGCCATCTCTCCGAGCACGGCGGGCAGCTACGGGACCGCGTGATGGAAGCGGGCGTAGACCAACGCTGGTTTACACGGCGGTGATTTGAAACATAATAAACATTATCATTTTCGTGTATTGATTTACGCGAATTTGGAGACGTGAAAAAAGCGGCCTGTTCTGTCCTCGAAAATCTTAGACGAGGTCAAAAAACGCGGAGGGGGAACGGTGCATCCCTGAGAAGAAAGCCGTTCCCCCAATGCCCTAGTAGGCAATGGGCAATATATCACGTTTTCAGTTTCCCGCTAGCTCGGGTGCTTCTATCTGTGTTCTCGATGGTCATGAGTTCCCCCTGTCGTTCCTCGATGAAGAGCTGACGACACTCTCCAGCAGCTCCCCGGACGCTTCCCCGGTGGCACGCGCTCAGCGAAGCGGCGCGGCCACGGCGAAGCGCTCCGGGGCTTGTACTGTCTCCTTTGGCTCTTGCGGCCTGGTCTGGGGGTCGCTGTGACATTGACAGGTGACTTCGATCCCTTCGGCGCTCAGAAGCGCAGGAAGAAGCGCGGAAGTACTCCAGCGGGTGAGCTTCTCGACACTCGGCAGGGTCTTGAGTCGAAGCTGTCGGGTATCTACCGACAGCAGGTGACTATCTCCGAGCTTACCGGCGAGGTCTCGACCAGTACCGAGGCGCTGAGAAAACGAGCGGGTGAGGCTTACCGCAAGGCGCATCTGTCGCCCCCGACTAGTAACACGGGGGCGATAACAGAAAAAAGCCCGAAGGGCTCCCCGAAGGGGCCAAAGGAAGTTATTCCCCTTGTGGACTGGGCTACAGTGACTTTTAAAGGGGATGACGCTTTAGACCTTGCCAAACTTCATTTTGGGGCCACTCTGGACTCTGAATGGGTGGTCATGGAGCGTGGCGGCTACGGCTACTCTCAGAGTCTCAAGCGGGGGCAGGTGACTATCTACCACGGGGGGAACGTCAATCCCGATACGGTCTCTGTGGTGGTCTCTGGGCAGGGTTGCCGCCAACTGGAGGAGGAGGGGCTGATTGGTGGGCCTGATGTTCTTCTGCGTGGCGCTTCTGCCTGGGAAGCCTTCCTAGATGAGCTGGTGCGGGATGGTGCTACATTCGCCCGTCTCGACGTTGCCCTAGATGATCGCTCGGGGTTGCTGTCCATCACGGGGATGGAAGAGTCCTTCCGCTCTGGCGATTGCTCTACCAGGTTCCGTGATATGAGGGCTGAAGTGGGCTACACCTCCGAGGGGGTTACCACGGGTCACACGCTCTACTTTGGATCTCGACAATCGCTGATGTTTGTGAGGATCTACCACAAGGGTTTGGAGCAACTAGCACGGGGGAAGGCTGAGGGTGATCCTGAAGATTGGATCAGGTGCGAACTCCAGGCGCGAGACGAAAGAGCTGACGCGCTTGTAAACCAGATCATAAAACACGGTATGCGCTCGGTTGCCTCGGTTTTGTGGTCGTATCTGGACTTTAAAACGCCAGAATCACGCGATAAATTTAAACTTTCCAGCGATAAATACAAACGTGAAACGGTTGATTGGTGGAAAATCTTTATAGATCGCGTGGAAAAGTCCCGTTTGGGGGTTGCTCCCAAAATTGTAGACGTTGAAAAAATGAAGCAGTGGGTAAAACGCCAAGTTGCTCCCACTCTTCACGTTATCGTTAATGCGTCGGCCTTGGGGTGGGATTTTATATCCTCCCTTGTCCTCGAAGGTGGCGAGAGGTTAAAGAGTCATCACATAAACGCCTTAGTGGCCTATAACAGCAAAGGAAAATACCAGCAATGCAGAGCATAGTGCTTGTGCTTCATAGCAAGAAAAACGATTTTAAGGGCCAGGACGGAAACCAGGTGAAGAGCTTGAAGCTGTCCTATATCCCGTGTGATCCCCCTGAGAACTCGGAGGGGGAATGTGGTATCGCGGTGATCGAGGGCGAATCGCTTCCCTTCGACCAGGCGGTGCAGATCAAGGAGATTCCTGGCTTCTATGATCTTGAGTACGCTCCCACGCCGAAAAAGAATAAGTACGGGCGTACTGAGCAGGTGCTCATGCCTCGGCGTCTGTCGTTCCGAGCTGGGGCGGCTCAGAAGGTCGCGGAGCTTATCGCCTCGGGGAACTTGCCCGTAGGGGTCGGCAAGCCGTGACGGAGGAGCAAGGGGGGCAGCTCGTTGCCCTGGTGGAAGCTCTTCGCCTGGAACTCGTTCGGGCTGAGGTCGTCCAGCGTTACGAGCTGCTTACCCTCTTTGTCCTGGCCTTTTGCGTCGTCTTCCTGGCGCTCCGGAGGGCTATCTGATGGTCATCCCGTCACTAGGCCATGCCTTGGCCTTGGGGTTCGTTGCCTACCTTGCGGCGGTGGGTGGTGCTACCCTGGTTATCTCGTTTTTGAGGAGGGGGACGGTTGATTTCTGACTTGTCTACACTCCTTGAAGATCACATTTTTTCCATCTTGCCGGATGGTTCTCTGTGGTCACAGTTTATCGGCTTGCTCGGTGCGGCGTTTGGTATTGCTGTACTAAGTAAGCTGGTTTCAAGCGCTCTAGGGAGGTCTTAGGACACTCTAGGCGAATCCCTGAAAGGGGGGTCGTGGGATGATTGATTATCCTACGATTTTGGGAGGTGTCGTCTCTAGCATCTTCGGCTCTATTAACACGACTAACGCCATAACTGCGGCCCTAGTAGCGGCAATACTTGGTGGTGACATCCTTATTAGGTGGTTGCGTCGTTGTTATGATGACTGGAGAGCGGATCGCGATCCCTCCTATGGTCGGTACTAACTTGTTTGAAAGGTAAAACTATGCAAAAAAATATTGCATCCCGTCGTTTCCTCATGCTTACCGCTCTGTGCGGTGGCCTTCTTACCCTGGCCTCTGGTGCTCATGCTCAGTCGTCCTCTCCGACGATTGATTACGGCGCTCTGGCTACGTCCACCAAGGACGGTGTGTTCTCGGCTCTGGGTGCGGGCGCTCCGGTGGCGTTCGCGGTCCTCGCCGGTATGCTCGGGCTTGGCGTCGTGTGGCGTCTGGTCAAGCGTGGCGCGAAGTCCGTTTAACCTGGGCCTGGTCGCATAAAGAAGGGGGGCAGGGTGATTCTGCCTCCCTTTTTTTTGGAGGTTTCCATATGTATGATTTAGTATGGCCCTATCTCTGGGCTGTTCTTGGTCAATGTTTGCCCTATTGCCTCGGTATCCTCGTCGTCTGTCTTGCTCTTGGGTGGGGTATTGACACGATAAAAGGCTATGTGTCTAGGAGAAAGTAAAAATGAATAATAATTTTAATGTCCCTGACTTTTCCGCGCCGATAAATTCTGCGTGGTCTCTCTTTATGGGCATAATTCAGCAGTTCTGGCCGTTCATTACTGGCATTTTGGCAATTGTGATCGGTATTGCCCTGGTGCGTACTATCCTGGATCGGGTGACAAAATGAGAATCTTTGTCCTGGCCTGTGTCCTGGCCTTGTGCGGGTCGGCCTGGGCGCAGGGCACCTATCCTGAAAGCTCCCCTTTTGAGCCGGGGCTAGCCACTCAGGGGATCGGGTCAAACCCTAGTTCTTGGGCGGCTCCTTGGACGGGGCAGGATACTCCTCAAGGTGACCAGCGTGCCGGGTGGGGTGGCTATGGGAACATTGGGATTTATTACGGCTCTCCCCCTATTTCGGGCGGTCAATACGGCGGGATGGGTGTCCGGTTTTATTTCGAGCAAGACTATAAAGGCACTTCTTACGCGGGTGCACCGTTCAACGGTGTGTACAATTACGAGGAGCGTTCTTACTGGCTTAGTGATCCTGAATGGGGGAATTACTGGCGCGTTGGTGGTGTCGGTGGTGGTGTTGGCATTGCTCCGAGTCTCGCTCTAAAACAGTTAGGCTGTCCTCCGGGTGTGTACGGGGCCTGGGTGGATGCCGTATCGAGTCGAAACGACGGTATAGCAGCTCAGGTGTATTTGTACGGTTGGTACTGTCCGATTCTTTACAAGGTCCTCGTGAAAGTCGTAGACCAGAACGGTACTCCTGTCGCTAACTGTAAGGTGACTCCTGCGGCCTGGTGTTCCATGTGGGCTCCTTACGGGTTCTATCCTGACGCATGGAAGCCGGGTATCACCAACTCTGCGGGGCAGGTTCTTCTGGTCTTCCCTGAAGCTGAGGGGAACGCCAACACTGTGCGGATCGAGGGCGCGCCGGGGCTCTATGGGGGAGGGGTCGCGGAAAATCCTTTCCATGCTACTGGGGCGCAGTGGAAGTCTCCAGGCCCGGCAGGAATGGCCGTTAAGGTCGTCGTGTATCAGTCAGGAGCTCGTCCCCAACTCAACGCGGATACAATGCCAACTCCTGAGCCTTCTCCCTCTCCTACTCCTTCGCCTGGTTCTGGCGGTACTGGTACTAGCTCGCCTGATTTCTGGTCGTCGCTGTGGGTTCCTGACGCGGCTAAACTTGAGCAGTTCCAATCACATGGGGACTTCTGGAAGAGCTGGGGGCCGTTCGGCCTGGTCGGGCAGGTGGCAGGGATTTGGAATAATGCGGCATTAGCGGTCTCGGATGACCATAAGTACGATGGTTTGGTTTTTCCCATTGTCGGGCCGTTGGGGTCATCCTCGATTGACTTGCGGCCTGAGCTGGGCTCAGGTGTTCCCGACTATCCCACCGGGGGGCGTGGGGGGCCTGGTGGGACGGTTTTGTCCGTGATCCGGGTAGGTGTCGGCCTGGTCGTCTGGTGCGCGGCATTGTTCGGGCTCTACAAAAAATTGCGGCCTGTCTTCGTTTCGTGAGGTTCTACAATGGCACGTTTTTTACTTGGTTGGCGGTTGTTCCGGTTTCTACTCCTGGGGCTTGTCCTGGGGCTTTCTGGCGCGTCCTGGGCGCAACATGGCACATATCCTGACGGCTCACCCTGGGGGGAGGTTCCTTCTCCGTCTGGAACTGCTTCGGGGCCTGGGCAGTATCAGGGGGCCTCTCCTCCTCTCCCTGCGATCTCCACCAGGACGATGGGGGACGGGCGTCCCGGAATGTATGCCCTGTCTAACTGTTATGAGTTCGTAGGTATGCCGCCTTTGGTTATTACTGACCCAGGCGGCGCGAATCTTGACCTGTATTTAACTAATTTATGGGATGGTAGTCATCCAACTAATAATATTTTGTACCAACAAACGGAATCGGCGCGATACGATGCCGCATCTTCTACTTGGAAACCTGGTTCGCCTCTTGGAATAAATTACGATGTTACTTTAGTATCTGGTAAATTCCCTCCGGGATATTACGATGCCCGCGCATCGCATCAAGACAGTAGGGGGAACGGGAATCTAGGCTCTTACCGTGGTTGGTGGTGTCCTCAGCTCGTCCATATAAGGGTATATGTCCAGTTAGATGGTAAACCAGTTAAAAATTTCTCTGTTAATCCTCGGGCGGTCTGTCCGGCTATGTCCACCGTCCCCGTTCCTGCATGGCAACGGGGTGTGACTGACGATTCCGGTTATGTTGATTTGCTTGTACCTGTCGGTATTCGTCTGGTTGTTGTGGTAGATGCTGACTCGCGGTATCTGTACGGTACTGCACAAGGTTTCTGGGACGTTCCTAGGGATCAAAATTTACCCGATGGGTTCGCAGGAGGGCCAACTGGTGAAGTTGTCAAGGATTTCGTACTTACCTTGTCTCCTTCTTCTGTTCCCACATTCGGAGAAAAGTCTAGTTCTAATAGTTCAGACAATTATTCGGGCTTTTGGGCTGATTTATGGACTCCTGACGCCGAAAAACTAGAGCAGATGCATGGACACTTAGATTTTTGGAAGAGCTGGGGGCCGTTTGGGCTCTTTAACGGTTTTATAACTGTTTGGGGTGTTGCTACGTTCCCTAATGACGAATCTAAATACAATGGTCTTGTGTGGGAGTTCTCTGGTGTCCTGGGCGCATCCAAGCTAGATTTTAGGCCACTCAAGACAGAGGGCGCTCCTTATGCTGACGGGGGACGGGGTTCTCTCGGTGGGGGTGCGCTTGCTTTTGCGCGTGTCCTGGTCGGCCTGGTCGTCTGGGCGGGGGCGATCTTCGGGGTATATAAATACTTGTCGCCAAAATGGAAGGCTTAAAATGATAACTAATGCACTTTTGGACTTGCTTAACGCGTTCTTCTCTACCGTTCGTGGGTGGTTGCCTGCTTGGGATTGGCAATTACCATCGGGTGTAGTGGACGGAATTAAATATGAGTTGTCAAGATGGGACGCAATTTTACCTATACATGAATTATTTCAAGTTGTCACGCTCACGTTTGCCCTTTGGGGGGCTCTTCTTGGCTATCGTGTCGTAAAATGGATAGTCGAGCAGGTTATATCTGTGATTCCGTAGGTGTAAAATGTCTGTATTTGCTACTGTTGGCCTTGGTGGGCGGGGTAAAACTCTGTCCACCGTGGCGCGTTTGTGGAAAAAGTACAAAGAAGGTCGGCCTATATGGTCAAATACTCCTTTAGTTGATTTGCGCCTTAAATTTGATAATTCGACGGGGAAATATGTCCCCTATGATCCTGAAACCTTCGGGGAAAGCTGGGCTGAGAATTATGTATACGATGTTGAAGGGGTTTTAAAAGCTCGTGACTGTGAATTATTACTAGATGAATTAGGCGCATGGTTGCCAGCGGATGAACATAAAGATATTCCGCGATCTTTTCGCCGTTTAATTACTCAGGATAGGAGAAACGGTCTTAATATTTGGTGGACATATAGACATACTAGGGTATGGAACGAAATACGCGATAACACTTGCGAATATAGGTTCTGTTATAAATATACAATAGTGCCTACCATGCCCTCTCTCATACTCCAGCGGTCTTATGACGCGGATGATATGAAGGGGAAGCCGTTGTACTATTGGTTCTGGGTGGAGCCTAGTATCTTTGATCTGTACCAGACTTTCGCGGAGGTGGGCGATAGGACGGGAAAAGGCTACGGCCTGGGCGCTCTGGCGACAAAACGCGGCCTGGTCTTGCCCAACTGGGGGCCTCATGATCTGACAATCTCGGTGCGGCCTGAGCAGTTGCGGTGCCTTCGTGAGAAGTTCCCGGAACGGTTCGCCGATAGAGAGCCATCCAAGTTTTTTCCTACTCTCGGCCTGTTGCGGGAGGAGCTGCCCGGCGGTGGTGTTCGATACTATCGGCCTGGTGATATAGGCGTTCCTGCGCCTCTTCCTGCCCTCGATCCGGGGGGGTGGGAGGTTCCTGCGCCTCTCGATCCCCCTTCCCATTCGTCTGGTGGTGGTGACTTCCGCGAGCTCCTGAAACGGGCGCGAGGTCTCGACCAGGCGGTAACTTAGTGCGGTTTTTTTGTGTGTTCCCCCTCGATGCCGGGGGGGAGCTGCTCGGCGCACGGAATAGCAAAAAAATCCGCTTCCGATGGCCCGCAGGGCAGGAGGTTATTTCCCGATCTTCCTCAGGGTTTTTTCTACAGCTAGTCTGCCCAGGATGGCAAAGAGCAGTACTGGTGCTCCTAGCTTGAAGGCGAAACCTAGCCCCCCGAAAAATGCGGATTGTGTCTCCTGGGTGTTCAGTACGGGTGCCTGTAGTTTGCTGGCTTTTATTGATTTGTCTGTTGGCATGTATAAGTTTTTCCATGCTTCCCCATGGAGTTGAGGTGTTTTGTGGCTCTCGTCGATTATCCGTGTGTTTGCACTTGTGGCACAGAGGTTAAGTGTGGGCGTCCGTCTCGGCGTTTTCGGCCTGGTCTTGGGACTTGTTGTGTCCGGTGTTACAATGGTTCTTGCGTGGGTGGCCCCGGATCAGGGACGCCAAAGTCTGCGGAAGATCGCTTGTCGGTCGTTTTTGCCTGTCGGATTACGGAGTCCGAGGCTGAGGCGCTCCGTGCCCTTTGTCGTCCTAAAGAGACTCTTGCTCAATGTGTCCGCCGAATTTTACGGGCGGGACTTGACAAGACCGCCGAAGGTGTGGAGAATGTAAACAATTCGGGTGATGGAACATAATAAACATTATCGGACGTTGTGATTTTATCAAAAACAAGGGCCCCGCACGCGTGTGCGGGGCCTGAATTGTTGGTGTCAAGAAGGCTTAGGCTGCCTGCGGAACCTCGCTGAGCCGCTGCTCGATCTGCTTGACTTGGTCGTGACAGCGATCCAGAAGATCCTCAACTGTCTCCGAGGCGGACGCGACGCCCGCTTTCTTGCCGTGTGTCCAGATGATGTAGGCCGCTGTGGCTGCGGAAACCGTCGCTGCCACCACACCTACAACCCAAAAAGCTTTCTTATTGTCTGTCCTCATCGCCTGGTCTCCCTTTGAAGTTCGTCTTCAGTGTATCATGAGCGTCCTGCGTGACCTCTGTGATATCCCTCATATCTTAGAAGCATTAGCTGCATTTTCGGTTCCCTGTTGGCGCTAGATAAGGCCATGTGCCCGAACTTTTTCCGCAAAGAGCCGCAAACCAGCCTCTTCACGCTCCCCAAGGTCGTAGACAATGGCGTGGGAGAAGTAAGCAGACGCTCGCTCCAGGCTCTCGCCGTGCTCACTGGCGCGCCGGGCGGCCACGAGCTCCAGGTGCGAGACGCCCCATTCCTTGGCCTTAAGAAGCTGTGCGCACAGCTCGGGGGTCAGGAGATCCGGGCGGCCGATCCAGAGCGCGAAGACAAACGGTAGCTGGGTCCAGTCTTTCCAGATCTCACCAAGATCGAGAGCGACCAGACCGGGATCGTAGTCGCGGTAGCCCTTGTCGCCGATCAGGAGCGCGGCATCGTGGTCGGCGAGCATCGTAGCGAGCTCCGGGGCCATCGGGGTGTACTCCGGGGTCAGCCCAAAGCGCTCCTCCAGCAGGATCTTGGTCAGAGTCACGGAGGTCAGCGACGAGGTATCCAGCGCGACTCGCTTGATCTTCTCCACGGGCACTTGGGAAAAGACGCGCACCGAGCGCACGGGGCCATCGCAGGCCACGGAGACTCCTGGCGCGTAGGTCAGCTGGGGACGCCGCACCCACGCGACAGCGGAGACAAGGCCCGCGGCGAAGTCGCCGGGCTCAAGGCGCGGGGCCAAGAGCGACGGCAGGATAAACTCAACACTCGCCCCCAGCGCCCTGCCTTCGTCGGTCTCGCTAAACCAGTCCGTGAGCGGGCGCGCATTGAGGTACGGAACGGAGCCCAGCTTAAAATTGAACGTGTTCATAAAATAATTGTACCACAATTGCGTGTATAATCTGTTGCAATGAGCATGGATGTTTCGCCGACAGGCACAAAGTTTACTCCGCGCAAGGTCCTGGGCGGAGCTCTGCTGGCGCTGATTGGGTTTGGGGTGATCAACTTCGGGATTCAGACCTACTTCACCCGGAGCCAGCTAGGTCTCGTCGCCAGCAAGGATGCGTCGTCGCAGGAGCAAGGGGTTACCCAGCTAATGGGCCGCAAGGTCCTCTTCGACGCCCTCCAGGGCGGCGCTCCCCCCGAGACCCGGCTCGCGGCCATTGTGACCCTGCAGAAGATGTCCGACGGCGGCAAGAACAAGGACGCCTTCGAGCAGCTCCTCCAGATGTGCAAAGACCCCGACACAGAGTCTGCGGAGAAGAAGACCCACCCCGTGCGCGATGCCGCGCGCGCCGCGGTCGCCGCCGTCGGTGCCACCTACGCCGAGCGCCTGCTCGATGCCGCCAAGGACCCGGACAGCAACATCCGCGACGGTGCCCGCGATGCGCTAAAGAAGATCGGTGCGCCGTTAAAAGAGCAGATGGCAAAGCGGCTCTCGGATGGCGGCCTGCGTGGGCCCATCGGCGATATCCTCACCAGTATCGGCCCGGATACGATCCCGCTCATCGTCCCCTACCTCACCGATGAGAAGATCAAAGACGATGCCGGGGCCAAGATCACGCTGATCGAGACGCTCGGCAAGTTCAAGGTGGCGGAGGCGGCCACTCCCCTGCTGCCCTTTATCGACGACAAAGACCCCAATGTGCGCCGTGCGGTGATCACAAGCCTCGCCAATATTGGGGACCCCGTGGGCGCTCCCGTGCTGATCCAGGCACTCTCGAGCCCAGACACCGACGCCTCCGCGCGTGCGGCTGCCGCAGGGGCGCTGGGAGGAATCGGGACGCCCGAGGCCAATGCGGCGATGCTCAAGGCCCTCAGCGACTACGACACGTTTGTGGGGGTCGCGGCGGCGGCGGGTCTGCGCCGTGCGGGTGGCTCAGCCACGACCCAGCTCGCCCAAGCCCTCACCGACCCCAGCCCTTGGGTACGGAGCCTCGCGGCAGAGGCGGCGGGTGGTCAGCGCACCGCGACCCTCGCCACCAAGGCCCTCACCGACAGCGATCCCGCCGTCCGTGCCAAGGCCGCGGCTGCCCTTGGGGATGTCCTGTTCCGCGCCGCCGGGATTCGTCAGGCACTCGCCGCCCTTGCAAGCGCTGCGGACGACAAGGCCCGGGATGCCGCTGTGACCGACCTGATCCGCTTTGGCGCAGAGCAGGAAACCAACGCCGTGGGCGCACCACCTGCAGCAAAGACCAGCCTGATCGCCTACTACACCGCCAAGCGCGATGCCGAGAAAGACGACAAGAAAAAAGCCCCCTGGGACAAGAAGATCGCCGCTCTCTCGGCCCCGAGCCTCGCCCCCGCGCTCGCCCAGCCCACCGAGTTTCTGCCCCTGATCACCGCGCTGAGCGATAAAGAAGGTGCCTCCGAGGCCGCAGCAATCGCACTGGGCAGACTGGGAACTGTCGCGGTCGAGGCGCTCAAGGCAAAGTTAGGAAGCGGAGACGATACCCTGGCGTACTATGCGTCCAAGGCCCTCGCAACAGTCGGCCGGGATGCCGTCCCCGGTCTCCTGCCACTGGCAACCGAGGGAAACCCCGCCGCCCGCTGGGCCGCGATCACCCTCGGCGAGATCCGCGACCCGAAAGCCGCTTCTGCGCTTGAGGCGCTCACTAAGTCCGCCAGCGAGGACACGGCCTTTGTTGCCCAGGCCGCTCTGTCCAAAGTCAAGCCGGGATAATCCTGAACCGGACAAAGCGTGAGCCCCTAGGCTGGACAAAGCGTGAGCCCCTAGGCTGGCCTAAGGGCTCACGTGTTCACTATAACGAATAAAGTCTTCGGATCATATCGTACCAAAGCAGATAATGTGTTCCTTCATCAAAAGGGATCTCGTAAGGGACGTTGTGATTCACAGCACAGTACTTTTCTGCAAATTTATTGCCGCTGATGTTTGCAAAGACTCTCGACTTCCCCATCACTCCCGTACTCAATAGGAATTCAAAAATACGCGAGCAATCGCTATCGCTGGTAGTAGAGACATCATAGATAATGATATTGGTGACGACAAAATTCTCACCGATAATATCCAGTGGATTTCCGTCATAGACAAAATCCCACTCTATTGGAAGGTTTCTTGCTATAGCTATAAGAAGAGCACGAATCTTCTTGAAGTCATGACCGTAGTAAGAAACCGTGAGCGTATTTGCCATCTATCTATTACCAAGGAAGCTCATCGGTGTAGGGAAGCCAGATATTCTTGACCTGGGTCGCGGCCCGGAGAAACGCATCGGGGCGGGGAAGCGTGCCGGGCTTGGGGCACCAGGTCCGCTTGAGATTCCCCACCGACGCGGCCTCGACAAGTGCAGGGTTCTCCCCAAAGTACCAGACACCATCGACATCATCGTGTTCCGCCAGGGTCTTTAGGAGCGCGTCACGCTCGCCGGTGACGATATTCACGACGCCACTCGGAACATCGCTGGTCTCCAGAACCTGGTAGAAGTCGGTCGCCGAGAGCGGGTGTGCTTCGGAGGGAACGGCGATCACGGCATTTCCCAGCGCGATCGCTGGGGCGACGGTGTTGATCAAGCCGAGTAGCGGCTGTGCGCTGGGACAGGCGATTCCGAGGACGCCAAGCGGCTCGGGCATCGCGAGGACCACACTTTTTTGCACGGTCCGGTGGACGGCACCGTCGTTTTTGTCTGCCCACGCCGCCCAGACAAAGAGGGACTGGAGCGCAGCATCCACCTCCGCGGTGCCATCTAGTCCCGTCTGCTGGGCGATTCGGGCGGCGAACTCGGTGGAGCGGTAGTTTAGGTTCTCGGCGAGGTAGTAGAGAATCTGAGCTCGGTTATGGCCACTGGTAGTGCCCCAGCCTGCGGACGCTGCTCGTGCCGCCTCGACAGCATTCCGCAGGTCCTTACGACTGCCCTCCCCCACTAAGCCAATAGACGTGCCGTCTGGCCCCAGAACGCGCCGGCTGTAGCCCGAGTCCGGGCGCGCTTGCTTTCCGCCGATATAGAGCTTCGCGGTCTGGTCGAGTGTGGGGGCTTCTTTCGTTGCAGAAGCACTGGCTTGGGAGCTCGGAACCACGACAGGCGTGCTCTCGACGAGATACTCCCAGAGGCCCTCGCGACCGCCCTCGCGGCCAAAGCCGGACTCACGGTAGCCACCAAAGCCCGCTGCCGCATCGAAGAGGTTGGTCCCGTTGATCCAGATCGTCCCCGCCTTCAGCTTCGGCGCGAGCTCCAAGCACTGATTCAGGCTCTCCGACCAGAGCGAGGCGGCGAGGCCATAGGGCGTGTTGTTGGCGAGCGCCACGGCCTCAGCAGGTGTCCGAAAACTCATCGCGACGAGCACGGGGCCGAAAATCTCTTGCTGTGCGACGACGGAGGCAGGGGCCACTCCAGTGAGGAGGGTCGGTGGGTAGAAGCAGCCGTTGGTCGGGCACGCTTGGGTCGTCTGGTAGAGAGTCGCCCCCTCCTCCACCCCGGCTTGGACAAGCTCGCTGATCCGCGCTAGCTGGACGGGCGCGACAATCGCCCCGATATCCGCGACTTTATCCATCGGGTCCCCGACACGCAGGGTCTCCATGCGGCGCTTGAGCTTCTCGATAAAGCGAGCCTCGATACTCTCTTGCACCAACAAGCGGCTTCCCGCGCAGCAGACTTGGCCTTGGTTGAACCAGATCGCGTCCACGACCCCTTCCACGGCGGCGTCGAGGTCCGCATCCTCAAAGACCAGAAACGGAGACTTGCCTCCCAGCTCCAGGGTCAGCTTCTTGCCCGAGCCCGCGGTCGCCTTGCGAATCAAGCGCCCCACTTCGGTGGAGCCGGTAAAGGCAAGCTTGTCGATCTCGGGGTGCGCGACCAGAGCCGCGCCGGTGGTGCCATCGCCGGTGACGATATTCACGACTCCGTCGGGCAGGCCGACCTCCTGGCAGATCTCAGCAAAGAGTAGCGCCGTGAGCGAGGTGAACTCTGCCGGCTTGAGTACGACAGTCGAGCCGGTCGCGAGGGCGGGCGCGATCTTCCAGGCGAGCATCAGCAGCGGAAAGTTCCAAGGGATGATCTGCCCGCAAACCCCGACCCCCTCATAGCCCGGAAACTCGCTCTCCAGAAGGGTTGCCCAGCCCGCGTGGTGGTAGAAGTGGCGCGCGACCAAGGGAATATCGATATCGCGGGTCTCACGGATCGGCTTGCCATTGTCGAGGGTCTCTAGGACGGCAAAGAGGCGCGCGTGCTTCTGGACCTGGCGTGCCAGGGCGTAGAGATAGCGTGCCCGTCCCGCGCCGCCGAGGGCTCTCCAGGCAGGCAGGGCCGTGCGTGCCGCCGCGACAGCCGCCGCAATATCCTCCGCGCTCCCCTGGCTGAGCTGGGCGAGCTCGGTGCCCGTGGCGGGATTGTTCGTGGGGAAGGTCGCGGTGGGAGCTGTCCAGGCTCCCCCGATAAAGTGCCCAAAGCGGCTCTGGTGCTGGGAAAGCCAAGCAAGCGCCGGGGCCGCACTCTCCGGCGCGGGGCCGTAGTCCATGGTCTCAAAGATCTCCGCGACACTCATAGGGCAAAGACTGCCTTTAGCAGGTCCTCACGCGTCACAATCCCCACCAGCGCTCCAGAGTCGTCGACAACCGGGAGGCGGTTGATCTTTTTCTGGACGAGTAGCTGGGAGGCCTCGTGCAGGCTTGTTCTCTCCGTGATGGTGAGCACATTCTTGGTCATCACCTCGGAGACCGGGAGATCGGCTCCGAAGTGGTAGAGCCGCTGGAGAGTGTCCTCCGACACCAGCAGGAGCCCAAAGACTGCCGTGCGGGGAAGGGCGGCGCGCTTGCGGGCCTCGTTGAGCAGGTCGGACTCGGAGAGCACCCCGACGAGCGCTCCGGTGGCATCGACGACAGGGGCACCGCTGATCCCCTTCTCGGAGAGAATCACCGCGGCCTCGCGGAGGGTCAGCGTACTGGGAATCGTCACGACCTCCCGGGTCATGAGCGAAGAGATGGTTTCCATAGGCAAATTTTACCCCTCCTGACACCGAAATGCCGGGAGGGGCGAAAAGAAGAACGAGCGGCTGTGAGCCTACTTCACGAGAAAGGCATACTCGGTCTTGGTGCGGTAGGTCTGACCAGGCTGCAGGATCGTGTTGGGGAAGCTCTTCTGGTTCGGGGAGTCCGGGAAGTGCTGGGTCTCCAGGCAGAAGCCCGAGTACTGGACATACTTCCAGCCGCCCCGCCCGACAAGCGTGCCATCGAGGAAGTTTCCGGTGTAGAACTGGATCCCTGGCTGGTCGGTGCGCACCTCAAGGAGGCGGCCTGTGTTGTGGTCGTGGACCCGTGCGACTGTCGCGTAGCCCTTGGCCCCCGGCAGCAGGACATAGTTCAGGTCGTAGCCGATCGCCGGCTCTTTCCCCCCCGCAGCATTGATCCGATCCCCGATGATCGCGGGCTGGGTGAAGAAGTCGTAGGGCGTGTCGGTGACGGGCAGGATCTTGCCGGTGGGCAGGAGATCGTCGTCGCCCTCCGTGTAGCTCTTCCCCGCGATATACAGCTCATGGTCGAGGATCGTCCCCGAGCCCTTGAGGTTGAAGTACGCGTGGTTGGTCAGGTTGATCGGACAGGGCTTGTCGGTTGTTGCCGCGTACTCCATCTTCACCGTGTTGGCCTCGGTCAGCGTGAAGATCACCGATGCATTGACATTGCCCGGGTAGCCTTCGTCGCCGTCTTTGCTCAGGTAGGTGAACTGCACCGCGGGGCCATCGGGGCGCGGGACGATCTGTGCCTTCCAGTTAACCCAGCACAGGGCCTTGCTCTCGCCGCCGTGCAGGTGGTTGGGTGGGTTGTTGGTCGCCAGCTTGTAGGTCTTGCCGCCAATGGTAAAGCGCCCCTTGCCAATCCGGTTGGCGTAGCGCCCGACGGTCGCACCCATGTAGGGTTGTGCAGGCTTGCCATTGAACTCGTAGGCCGCGATATTGTCAAAACCCAGACAGACCTCGCCGAGCTTGCCCGACTTATCCGGTGCCATCACGGAGGTTAGGGTAGCCCCGTAGGTGATAATCTTTGCCGAGAGCCCATTCTTGTTGGTGAGGGTGTAGATATCTACCGGCTCACCACTCCTGAGCTTACCAAACGACGCTTTTGTCACGCCTGCCATCTCTTCATCCATTCCTTTCCTCAAATCTCTAGCACCACAGTCGCTGTGGCCTCTAGAACGAGTACGCCGTTATTGTAGCCGACTTTTTTCGCCTTGCCCCGAATTTCTTCCGGTTCCTCCGAAAGTCCGGTGACAAGAATCGAGTACGCTCCCTCGGGCCAGCCCTCCAAACGCGCCTTCCGCGGCCCTGTCTTGGTAACCCGGCCCGGCGCGTGCACCAAGAGCCCTGGTGCCAGAAGCTCCCGGCTGTAGAGGGGCGTCCCCGAGACCCGCAACAGCGGAATCTGAACGGTCGCCGGGTTGATCGCCGGGTCGTTGCGAAGCTGGGCTACGACATTAAACGAGTCCGGGAGCAGGCCCTGGCGCTCTTTGTCCGAGCCGGGTGGGTAGGACTGCTGGGCACCGCTGGCGACAATCCCCTCCGCGAGAGTCTTCCAGGGCGCGGAGGAAGGCAGGTGGCGTGCGAGGTCCAAGAGCGCGTCGGCGTAGACCAAGCCGCACCACTGCACCGGTAGCCCGATCCAGTTGGGGGCCACCCAGCCGGTCGCCCCTAGGACAGGAGTCGTGGCGTAGAGCCCCACCTCCTCCCCCGGATTGGGATGCACCAGGTACGTGAAGGGGACGCCGGTCCAGGCCCAGTGGTTTGCCATCTCCAGAAAGTACGGCTCGCCCGAGAGCTCAAAGGCCAGAGTCCCTGCCTTGACAAGGTAGGCCGATGCGAGGATATCCGGCGTGTGGAGGGGGACCTCCCAGGTCTGAGCACCGCGCGGCACGGTGTTCCTCCAGCGCTCGTGGGCTTGCTTGGTGCGCTCCAGCGCCGCCCGCAGCAGCGCCTTGTCTCCAGAGAGCATCGCCTGCTCCAGCGCGGAGGCCAAGATCGGCGCGACAAGGCCCGTGGCGCTCTTTTCAAAGTGTGTCGCGCCGTAGTCCACTTTTCCGGGCACGTAGGACACGGTCCCATCCGGCGCAAACCGAGCGAGTGCCTGCTCTGCCTGTGCCCTGGCCTTGGCGATCAGCTCCTGTCCTCCCCCCCGAGCCAGTGCCGGCCCGAGCGTCTGGACATGCCCGACGCCCCCCGTCTCCCCCTTCCCCACCCGTGCGGCTGCCTCTGCGGCGGCGGCGCGCAGGCGTGGCTCGCGGCGGCGTAGCCCGAGAGCCTCCAGGAGCATGGCGGCATCCGCGGCAGGCTGTGGGGGAAAGGTCCCTGGTAGCGCATGGCGGAACTCCCCACGCGCACCACACCCCGAGTCGAGCCAGCCCCCCCCCGTGAGCGCGTCCCACTTGGGCTTTGGCACGGGCGGAAGCGGGTTGTCCCGGAGCCACGCCTCGACTGCGGGAAGCACCGAGCCCCCCACTCCCCCGTAGAGCGACGCCTTGATGACCAGAGGCTGGCCGGGTTTGAGCAGCACTCCTGCATGGGGTAAGACACTCCCATTGGGGCGTGGGCTTCCCGGGAAGAGCAGGCCCATGACATGCCCCCCCTGTGTCCCCATGCGCCGGTTGGGCGAGTCAAAGACCGGAGCGCAGTGCGGCGACTTCTCCCAGGCAAGCGCGAGCCAGGTGCCAGATTTTTGCTGCATCGCCATCAAGGGCAGGGTGAGCAGGTGGGAGTCGGGGACATGGCGAAGTGCCTGCGGGCCACGCAGGTCTGCCTCACTGCTACTAGTGTCGTGCTCGTCCAGGTACTCGACTCCACTCAGCAATGCCTGGCGGCGCTCCCCCACCAAAAGCAAGAGCGCCGGGACATGGGCCAGGTAGCGAGGCTGGTCGCACAGCAGGGTGGTGACCACTTGGATCCGATCGCCCTTCTCGGCCTGGAAGCGCTGCTCAAGGGTCCAGACGCCCCCATCGGGGTCCGCGGCGGCGGCACGGATCGCACTGCCGATCACGGTGGGAGTGGCCTTCTCGGACCAGCTCACCCACTGGAGCGGCTTGTCGGGCGCGGTCTGGTAGCCGAGGAGAAGCTGTGAGTACCCCAGCGCCAGCCCGGTGCCGTCCCAGAGCACCTCGAACGAGCCGATCCCCAGTGCATGGCGAACCTTCAGCCGACCGCTGACCACCTCAAAGGCCGTGAGCGCGGGCGGGGCGACCGGCTCCCGCCATGTCGGCTCCGTCAGAGGAGTGCGGGGCTCCAGGGTGAGGCTTGCCAGAGTCGTGACAGCGCCCTTTGTTCCGGGAGGATCGAAGCGAAAGTGGACCTGCTCGCCCGTGAGGGCCGGAATCGCGATCCGAACGTCCTCCCAGCGCGCCGCCTTCACGGGAAACCGCACGGAGCTCTCTTCCGTGGCATAGGCAGGAGGCGAGAAAAAAAAGACCTGGGCCATCCCGCTCTGGGTTGCCTTCAGGCGCACGCGGAGCCAGAGTGGCTTCCCTGCGGGGGCCTTTGCCAGCGGGCTATGGACATAGGGATCGTCCCCGGTGGCAGCGATCACCAGCCCCTCCGGCGAGCTCGACAGGGCAGCGACATCGTGGGCACCAACCCAGCCATCACGGCCTGTGGGGGTGGTCAGGTCAAAGAGTGGCTTGCTTGCCTCTTGTGTGAGCATCATAGGGCTAGTATGACAGATTTAACCTTTGATGATATACTACGGCACGGGCCGCACCCTTGCGGTCCGTTTTTTTATTGCCATGCCCACCCAAACAAACCCACAAAAATCCACCAAGTATATCTTCGTCACCGGCGGAGTCGTCAGCTCTATCGGGAAGGGGATCACCTCCGCTGCCCTGGGACGCCTGCTCCGTAACCGTGGCTTCAAGGTCGCGATGGTCAAGCTTGATCCCTATATTAATGTCGATGCGGGAACCATGAACCCCTTTCAGCACGGCGAGGTCTTTGTCACCGACGACGGCGCGGAGACGGACCTGGACCTGGGGCACTACGAGCGCTTTGTGGACATCAACCTCAGCCGCTCCGCGAGCGTGACCACGGGGACGGTCTACGGCGCAGTGATCGCCAAGGAGCGCCGGGGAGACTACCTGGGGGGGACGGTTCAGGTGATCCCCCATGTCACCAACGAGATCAAGGAGCGCATTGTCGGGCTGGGCAAGTCCACGGGCGCGGACGTGGTCCTCGCGGAGGTGGGCGGCACGGTAGGCGATATCGAGGGACTCCCGTTTCTGGAGGCGATCCGCCAGATGAAGCGCGATGCCGGCCCGGGCAATGTGCTCTTTGTCCATGTCACCTTGATCCCGACCGTTGGGCCCTGGGGGGAGATCAAGACCAAGCCCACCCAGCACTCGGTGGTGAAGCTCCGCGAGGTCGGGATCGCCCCGGATGTGCTGGTCTGCCGCGTCAAGGAGGGCCTCTCCGCCGAGCACCGGGAGAAGATCGCGCTCTTCTGCGATGTCGATGCCGAGGCGGTGATCCCGGCCCGCGATGTCGCCTCCATCTACGAGATCCCCGTGATTTACGAGGAAGAGGGCTTTGCCGAGCTCGTGGTCAAGCGCCTCAATCTCCCCGATAGCGATGCGCATTTAGAGGAGTGGAAGACCATTGTCGAGCGCGTCCTACACCCCGCCCATGCGATCAAAGTGGCGGTGGTGGGCAAGTATGTCCAGAACGGCGATGCCTATATCTCGATCGCGGAGGGCCTGCGCCACGCGGGGATCGCCCACAACTGCCGCGTGGAGCTGGACTGGGTAGACTCCGAGGAGCTCGAGAACGAGGGCTTCGATGTGGTCGGGCGGCTCCAGGGCAACGATGCCATCGTGGTCTGCCCGGGCTTTGGGGCGCGCGGGATCGAGGGCAAGATCCAGGCGGTGCGCTACGCCCGTGAGAACCGGATTCCCTACTTTGGGATCTGCCTGGGGATGCAGATGGCGGTGATCGAGTACGCGCGGACGGTCTGTGGGCTTACCGGAGCCAACTCCACCGAGATGGACGAGAAGACACCCCACCCCGTGATCCACCTCATGCACGACCAGTACCGGATCGAGGACAAGGGCGCGACCATGCGTCTTGGGCTCTGGGACTGCCACCTGAGCGAGGGGAGCCTTGCTGCACGGGTCTACGGCACGACCTTTATCCAGGAGCGCCATCGCCACCGCTACGAGTTCAACAACGACTACCGCGAGCGGCTTGTCGATGCGGGCCTCGTGTGCTCAGGGATCAACAAAGAGAAGAACTTGGTCGAGATTGTCGAGCTTCCTGGCCACCCCTACTTTGTGGGAGTCCAGTTCCACCCCGAGTTCAAGAGCCGTCCCAACCGCGCACAGCCGCTCTTTGCCGGGCTGGTTGAGGCCGCGCTAAAAGCAAAACAGACCGGGGGATAACCCCCGGTCTGCTGGCTGGGTGCAGGCTCGCGCCTAGCCGCCCATCATCTTCATCTGCTGGTCGATCTGCTGCTTGATCATCGGCTTGAACTTCTCCGGAGCCGCCGCCAGGACCTCGTCGCCGATCTTCTTGGCGATGGGCTTGATCTCGGCAAGCATCTTGGTCTGGATCGGCTTGATCTCTCCCTCGAGCTTCTTGGCATCTGGATCGGACTTCATCTTCGCCTGAAAGGCCTGCATCTTCTTGATGAAGGCCTGGCCCTTCGGTCCCTGCTGCTCCTCAGGCTTGATGGCCTGGCCCTCTTTTTGAAGAGCCTCGGCCTCGGCCTTGTACTTGGCCTGGAGCTTATCGGTCGTGGCCTTGTTCTTGGTCTGAGCGGCCTGGATCTGCGGCTGGTACTTCTTCTGAATGGCCTGAATCTGCGGCATGTACTTGGCTTGAATCGCCTGTGCCTTCGTGGTGAAGTCCTGGTAGGCCTTCTTGTCCGCCTCGGACATCGCGCCAGGTCCGGCAGGCTTCTGACCCCCGGCGGGAGCCTTTCCTGCCGCTGGCTTCTGGGCATGCGCTGGTGCAACCAGACTGACCGTTACCGCTAGTGAGAGAGCGGCAACCAGCCGCACCATCCATTGCTTCATAGTGACTTACTTCCTGACTTTCTTCGCTGTTTCGAACACATTACCGTGATTACGAAAGAGTTACTGCGATTGGTTCCCTCTCTGGGAAACAGGAGCTAGCTTACCCCGTTTCATCATCGGACGATACCCTGGGGTAGCATCACCCTAAATTTCCTAGTTGGGTGACGTGCTTAAAAGGTTTTTGCACGCATTATGTCGAACGAAGTGTACCAGAGGATTAGCAATTTATGCACGTCGGCCGTGTTTTCCTGTGCTTCTTGTGCACTCTTTTACTTGTGGTTCGTGCCGCAGACGCCCAGCCGCCGGCCCGCTTGACAGCGACCGTGGACCGGGCAGGGACGGTCACTATCCGGGTGGCAGCGAGCCAGCGGGTCTACGCGACCATCCGCCCAGGAATCTTTGAGGCACCCTGGCAGTTCCGCACCGCGGTTGCAGGAGCACAGCCCGGAACCGCCCGACTGCGTGCACGCACCGCCGGGGCGACAGTCGCAGTGACCTTTGACGCCAGCCTGGAGGCGACCTCCGACCGCAACCTCAAGCTCCGCTACACCCTCACCCCCGACAAAGAGATTAAGGTAAATAGTGTCCATGTCGCTCTCTTGACCCCTACCGATGAGTGGACAGAAGGCAGGGGCGTGCTGGCCGAGAGCGAGGCGCTCATCGAGGAGACGGCCCCCAAGTCCGCGACCCGGCTCTCCGGGACCGGGACACTGGTTCTGACACGACGCGGGGCGCGCCTCGCTGCCGAGGCCAAGGACCAGCCCGCCCTGCTCCAAGATAACCGCCCCTTCAACGCCAAGGAGCTGGAGCTTCGCTTTGGCAAGCAAACCCCCGAGACCACAGGCCGTGTCTGGAAAGCGGGCGAGACCGAGACCTTTGAGCTCCTGATAAACCTTCCCTCTCCCACATCGCTGATTCGCGAGGAGCCGGTGACCATCACGGCGGGTGAGGACTGGATCCCGCTGGACGAGCCGAGCTTGGAGATCACTCCAGGGAGCGCGCTGGACTTCTCCACCCTCCTGGATGCCCCCGCCGGAAAGTACGGACGTGTTGTCTCCACGGGCGGGCACTTTGGGTTTGAGCGTGGCACCAAGCCCCAGCGTTTCTGGGGGGTGAACCTCTGCTTCGGGGCCAACTACCTCGAGAAGCCCGAGGCCGATGCCCTCGCCACACGCCTCGCACGCCTCGGCTACAACACCGTCCGCATCCACCACTTCGATGGCGAGGTTCTCGTGCCCGCGCAGCTCGACAAGCTGGACTACCTGATCGCCGCGCTCAAGAAGCAGGGCATCTACATCAAGACCGATCTCTTTGTCTCCCGACAGATCCCCGATACGATCGCGCTGGGAGACTTCAAGGCAGCCGTGCTGGTCTCCGAGCCCGCCTTTGCAAACTGGAGAGACTTCACCCGCACGCTCCTGACCCATGTCAATCCCTACACCCAGCTCGCCTGGAAGGACGAGCCCGCGATTGGCTGGCTGAGCGTCGTGAATGAGCCCAATCTGACCAATGGGTTTGCGACCTTCAAGCCCGAGCTCTACGCCCTGTTCGAGAAAGAGTGGCAAGCCTGGCGCAAGAGCCGGAGCCTCGCTCCTGCAGCCCTGCCTCGGCAGGTGGGCAACGATCGAGCGGGGCGCGAGGTGGGGGCGTTTCTCGCGATTCTCCATGAGCGAGGCTACGCCAAGATGAAGGCTGCGATTCGGGAGCTCGGCTGCAAGGCACTCCTGACCGACCTGAATGGCTGGTCCGAGTCCCCCGCGTTCATGGCGGCCCGCACGAGCCTCGACTTTATCGACACCCACTTCTACTGGGACCATCCGCGTTTTCTGGAGAGCGACTGGAAGCTCCCCTCTGCGGGTCTCCAAGAAGGTGCCTCGGCGCTGGGGAGTGGTGGTGCGGGGCCGGGCGAGGTTGCGATGAGCCGACTCTTTGGCAAGCCCTTTACGGTGAGCGAGTTTAACTATTCTGCGCCCAATAACTACCGGGTCGAGGGGGGCTTGCTGGTCGGGGCCGCCGCCGCGGTGCAGGACTGGGACGCGGTCTGGCGCTTTGCCTACGCCCACTCCCGAGAGGCCACCCTCGCGGCGAGCCCCCTGAGCTACTTCGACCTCGCCAGCGATCCCGCCGGGCTCCTCAGCGACCGGGCGGCCGTTCTGCTCTTTGTCCGTGGCGATGTCCGCCCCGCACCGGGCGCGATCAGCCGCTACCTGCGCCGCGACGAGCTCCTGACCAAGCCTGAGCTGACACCGACGCCCGGCTTCGGCGAGCTTGCGCTTGTCACGCGCGTCGGTAGCTGGGTCGAGGATGCAAGCGGCCCGCTGGCTCCCCCCCGGCCCGCCGAGCTCCGCCTAACCAAGGGAGACTCCAAGGACGCTCTCGCGCAGCTCTTTCAGACCCGTCGGCTTCCTGAGACGAACCGCACCAACTTCGACACCCAAGAGCGGCAGTCGGAGACCAACGAGGTCTTTGTCAATGGCCAGTTTGGCTCGCTCCGCGTGGTGACACCACGGACCCTGGGGGGGATCTGCCCTGAGGGCGATGCGATCAAGTGTGGCCCCCTCCGTATCGATATCGAGGGTGCCAAGGCCGCCGTCTATGTGTCGTCGCTAGACGGCAAGCCGGTGGCGGAGAGTGGGCGGCTCCTTGTGGCACATATCACCGATGTCCAAAACACGGGGTTGCGCTACAGTGCCCCCGATCGGCAAGTGCTGGAGAGCTGGGGCACCCTCCCGCACCTAGTCCAGCGCGGCTTGGCAAACCTGACCCTGACGAGAAAACTTCCGGGGAAGGTGGAGGCCTGGCGGCTCGACACCACGGGCAAGCGTGTCGCGCCCCTCGCGGCAAAGCTCACTGGCACCGAGCTGAGCCTGCCGCTCTCGGTTCTCGGACCAGACGGAAAAGCGACGATATACTATGAGGTTGTGATCAAGGGAGCAACTCCTTGACAGGAACTGTGAGGTTTTGAATGGGTTTTCTGGAAGGTAAGAAGGGGCTGATCTATGGAGTGCGCAACCAGCGCTCCATTGCATGGGGCTGTGCGCAGTCGCTGGCGCGTGAGGGCGCGGAGCTGGCACTGACCTTTCTCGGGGAGCGTGAGGAGCAGGATGTCAAGAAGCTCTCCCCTGAGCTAGGTGATGCGGTCAAGCTGATCCACGGCTGCGATCTCACCCAGCCGGAGCAGGTGGAGTCGCTCCACGCCGCGATCAAGGAGAGCCTGGGCCAGCTGGACTTCGTGATCCACGCAGTTGCCTTTGCCAAGAAAGAAGACCTGACCAATCCCTTTCTCGAGACGTCCGTGGAAGGCTTTGGCCTTGCCCTCAATGTCTCCGCCTATACCCTCGTGACCGCGGCGCGCGCCGCCGAGCCGCTCATGACTGAGGGCGGAAGCATCCTCACTCTGACCTACATCGGTGCCGATCGTGTAATCCCAAACTACAACGTCATGGGAGTCGCCAAGGCCGCCTTGGAGTCGTCGGTGCGGTACCTGGCCCATGAGCTCGGCCCCAAGAAGATCCGGGTCAATGCGATCTCCGCCGGCCCCGTGATGACCCTCTCGGCGCGTGGAATCTCAGGCTTTACCGGGATGTACAAGTCGGTTGCAGAGGTTGCCCCGCTGCGGAAGGCGACCGATATCGACGAGGTCGGCGATACGGCGGCGTTTCTCTGCTCCCACCTGTCACGCGGGATCACGGGGGAGACGTTGTATGTGGACAGTGGGTACCACATCCTAGGAATGCTCACCGGAATGGAGTAGTTCACCATGCGCTTGCCCCGAGGTCCGTTTTTCTTATTCCTGCTCCTCCTTGCCGGCTGCGGCGGGGGTGGTGGCAGCGACGATCCCGGGGCAAGCTCGGTTGTGGCGGCGCGGGCAACCCTTGCCGCCGACTCCGCGCCCGAGGTGCTGGTCCAGTGGGCTGCACCGCTGGATATCTCCGCGCAGCGCATTGTTGAGTACCATGTCTTCCGCGATGGCAACCGGGTGGGCGCGGTCGATAGAGACGGCAGAAGCTTCCGAGACACGACCGCAGAGGGGGCGTTTTCCTACCAGGAGGCCAGTGGCACCGCCCTGACACCGCGCACGGGCAACCATAGCGCGATCCGGCCCGGCAAGCGTGTCCGCTACCAGGTACGGGTGCTCTTCCAGCGTATCGAGACCAGTGGGGCCACGAGCTACGCCGAGACCACGCTCAATGAGCCGGGAGTGGCCACGACGGCACTCGTGCGCCCGGCTCTCTCCAGCGCGACCCCCCAGGCGAGCGAGGCCCTCCTCCGATTCCCCAAGCTCGACGGCGCAAACCAGTACCAAGCTGAGCTCTCCGCCTACCCCGATTTTCGCAGTAAGACCGTCCGCGGTCCTGTGCTGGTCACCAGCGGAGAGGGCCTCATCACCATCCCTTGGCCCGCCGACAGCACGCCAGGGAGCACGGTCTACTGCCGAATCGGCGCTCGCGCCACCAGCGATGCGAGCCCACCGTTCACCACCGACCCCAACGGCGACGACTACATCTACTCGGTAGCACAAACGATTGTGCGCCCCTAACCACGACGCGGTATACTCTGGGCAGGAAAATCGCCATGCCTGACTCTCCAGATCAAACACAGAAAACACCGTCCGTAACCATCCCTGAGCACCACCCTTTAGATGAGATTATAGGGATTTTCAAGGACGAGCCACTCTGGGACGACCTGATGGAAGAAATCCGCAAGGGCCGCGAGCGCGCTTCCCGTGTCTCCTCGCAACCGAAGACACGTTCGTCGCCAAAGCGGGTTCCCACGAAAACGTGATCCTCCTAGACACAGACACTGTCTCACTCCTACTGAGAACTCCAGAGAACTATCCTGATCTTGTCCAACGAATTCGCCAAACACCTGGAGATGATATCTACATCAGTGCCATTACGGTTGGAGAGGTAATGGAAGGAGCATTAGCATTGATACGCAGGCTCCAGCCCAGAGATCAAGAATCCTTAGGCTATAAGTTGCTTGTCGAGTATTTCCAGGCACTCCAGACGTTCGCCATTCTTCCTTACGATTCTGAGGCTGAGTTACGCTTTCAAGAATTCCCAGCCCGAATCCGGCGGCTTGGACGCGGTGATTGTCAGATCGCGGCGATCGCTCTTCAAAACAACGCAACGGTTATCACACGCAACCAACGCCACTTTTCGGAGATATCCGGACTTAAATTTGAGGACTGGACACAATAGGCCTTGTCTGGTTCCCTCACACGTGTCTTTGGTAAAAATGGCCCGCTGGCCAAGCGGCTTCCGGGATTTGCGCCTCGAGCGGAGCAGACCGCACTCGCGGAGGCGATTGCAACCGGGCTCTCGGAGAGCCGCCCGTGTCTCGCCGAGGCCGGAACGGGTGTGGGAAAGAGCCTTGCCTATCTCGTCCCCCTCCTGCGCTGGCTGGAGAAGACCGACGGCCGCGCGGTGATCTCGACCCACACGCTCGGACTCCAGGGGCAGTTGATCGAGCGCGATATCCCGGCGGTGCTGGCCGCGCTGGAGTCCCCGATTGAGGCGGGCGTGCTCAAGGGGCGCCAGAACTTCCTCTGCTGGCAGGAGCTGGAGATCGCCTCGACCGAGCTCTGGACCTTTGGCGATCCCGTCTTTAAAAATATCCAGCGCTGGGCCAATGAGAGCGACTCGGGCGATGTGGCGGAGCTAGACTTTTCGTACCCCGGCTGGAGCGATATCGCCGCCCACCCCGACACCTGCCGCCACCGGGAGTGCCGCCACTACGACAAGTGTTTTTACTACAAGGCCCGCCGCAACGCCGAGAAGTGCCAGCTCCTTGTGGTCAATCACGCCCTCTTCTTCGCCGACCTGCGGCTCCAGCGCCAGGCACCGGGCGGCCCCACTCTGATTCCCACCTACGATGCCGTGGTCTTCGACGAAGCCCACCATGTGGATGATGTCGCCACCCGCGCCTTTGGGCTGGAGTGGGGCTCACGCCGGGTGCCGATCTTGCTGGCCCGGTGCAAGCGCCTGCCGCAGCTCAAGAGCCAGCACCTCGCCGCGATCGAGGCGATCCACCAGCGCCTGCTCGATCCGTATCTGGGCGCGGCCAAGTACGAAGGCTTTATGCACGAGGTAGAGGCCCCCCAGTTTCGGGAGCTGCGTGACGCGGTCTGCACGGCGCTGGACGCGCTGGCCAAGGACCTCGTCAATATCGCCGAGACCACCACCAAGACCCAAGAGAAAGAGAAAGCGGTCGGACTTGCCAAGACCGCCACGCGCCTCTCCACTGAGCTCTCCGCCTTCCACACCGAGCCGCAGGACGACTCCTATTTCCTCTGGTACCACAACCGCCAGCTCCGCGGCGGCGGTATCCTCACCACCCTAGTACGCACCCCCTACGAGATCGCTCCGGCCCTGGAAGAGTCGCTCTACTCCCGGATCGAGCGGGTCAGCTTTGTCTCCGCCACCCTCGCCACGGGCGGCGGTTTTGAGAGCGCCGCCAAGCGCCTCGGCCTAGTAAGCGCCCCCAGCCCCGTCGCCCCCACCGAGCAAGTAAAGCCTGTGGACGACGAAGACGACTTTCTCACGCCAACACCCTTAGCCTCCAGCAGTCACCCCCTTCGCCCCGACGAAGGAGGGTTTCAGGCGAAGGGGGTCGCGAGCGGTGCGAGCGGGGGGATGCCAGTGACCATCCACGCTCTCCAGAGTATCCAAGGATCGCCGTTTGACTACGAGCGCAACGGCCTGCTCTATGTCCCTCGCCACCTCGGTCCCCCCGCCAGCACCGACGAGTACGCGGACCGGATGCTCCTGGAGGTGCAGGCACTGATCAGCCTCGCCAAGGGCCGGACGTTTGTCTTGTTTACGTCGCACCGGATGCTCACGGTGGCCAAGGAGCAGCTCAAGGCCAGCCTCGGCTATCCCGTCTTTGCCCAAGGAGAGGCACCCAATGCCCGCCTCGTGGAGAGCTTTACGCAAGCAGGAAACGGGGTCTTGCTCGGGACGAGTAGCTTCTGGGAAGGAGTCGATGTCCCCGGTGAGGCGCTCTCGCTGGTGATTATGGACAAGCTCCCCTTCCCCACCCCGGACTCGCCGCCGCTGCGGGCGCGGGAGGAGCGCATCAAGAAGTCCGGTGGCGATGCCTTCAATGAGTTCAGTATGCCCGTCACCGAGCTGCGCCTCAAGCAGGGCTTCGGGCGCCTCCTGCGCACCACCACCGACCGCGGCGTGGTCGCGATCCTAGACGCCCGGCTCTGGAGCAAGGCGTACGGCCGCAAGCTCCTCGACGCCCTGCCCCCCTGCCCCCGCACCGATCAAATCAGCGCGGTCGCACAGTTCTTCGTCCCAGTCCCAAGTGACAGCGCCAGCGCGGCTCCTACAGGCAAGTAGGGGTTTGGGCCATGATCTAGCGTAGTCATGCGAAAACGCTTCCTTGTCCTTCTCGCCGTTACGGCTCTTGTCCTTCGCTGTAACTACAGCCTCAAACAGGAGCCTGAGCACTTAAAACCTGAAGACATTATCGGCGTTTGGCAAGGTTCGTACTTTGGCGGCAATGAGACGTTTACCTTCAAGGGCGATGGGACGTTGGTTCAGGAGTTCACTCGCGATGGGAAATCTCTCTACAAAAGCTCTTCCCATTGGATGATTTTCACCGGGCAAGGTGACGGCATGGATGGGGTCGAGGTCTCTGAGGGAGTCTATTGGTCTTGCGAGGGAAAGTACCCTCAGGTGTCTGCAACGTTCGAGAAGTACCAGCCCCTCACCATCCACTACATGAACCGAGGGTATTTTGATGATAAGAAGATCCTCATGATCCGGGAAGATGACCTCTCCAATGGTTACTTCCTCTCGAAGGAAGGCCAGCCTACACTATAAATACCTCGCCCCCGACGGTAAACCTCGGGGCTATGGGGCGCTTCGCGCCGCCTCCTCGTCCCTCGTCGGTAAAATTCCGAGCGGAGCGAGGCGGCGCGAAGCGCCCTATAGCCGGACGATCTCCGTCCTGGCTTACCGGATGATCTACTCCGGCATGATAATCTAAGGGCATGACTCCCACCCTTGTCGGACTCGACACCGCAGAACTCACCGCTCTCCTCACTCAAAAAGGACTTCCGGGCTACCGGGGCAAGCAGCTTGCCAAGGGCATCTACACCCGCTTCGCCCGCGACTTCGATGCCTTCACCGACCTGCCCAAGGCTCTGCGCGAGCAGCTGGCAGCGGAGACCGTTATCGGACCCTGCACCGAGCGCAGTGTACAGAGCGCCCCGGACGGCACGGAGAAGTATCTCCTGAACCTGCAAGATAGTGAGGTGATCGAGGCGGTCTATCTCCCCTACGATGATCGGACGTCGGTGTGTGTTTCGTCGCAGGTGGGCTGCCCGATGGCCTGCTCGTTCTGCGCCACCGGCACCGAGGGGCTGGCACGCAACCTGACCGCAGGGGAGATTGTCGATCAGCTCCTCTTCATGCAGGCCAAGCACCCCGAGCAGCGCATCTCGCACCTCGTGCTCATGGGCATGGGCGAGCCGCTCATCAACCTCCCCAATGTCCTCAAGGCCCTCAAGGTGCTCCACGACGAGGTCGGGCTCTCGTACCGAAACATGACGGTCTCGACAGTCGGGGTGGTGCCGGGGATGGAGAAGCTCGCCCAAGAGGACCTGCCTATCACGCTTGCGGTCTCGCTCCACGCGCCCAACAACGCCCTGCGCTCCGAGCTCGTGCCGCTCAATGAGAAGTACCCGATTGGTCGTCTGATGGAGGCTTGCCGCGACTATGTGAACACCACCAAGCGGCGCATCACGTTTGAGTATGTCCTCATGGCCGGCATCAACGACACGGAGAAGGAGGCCCACGAGCTCGGCGAGCTCCTCAAGCGCCAGCCGCTCTGCGCCGTGAACACCATTCCCTACAACTCCACCGATGTCGCCGCCCGCTACCAGCGCCCCACCCCCGAGGCAGCGCGGCTCTTCCGAGAGATCGTGGCATCGTACGGGGTTACCATCACCCAGCGCTACGAAAAGGGCCACCGGATCGCTGCGGCGTGTGGGCAGCTCAAGCGCTCCGCCCTCAAGCCCGGCTCCGCCATGCGCCCGCTTCCTCTCTTCCAGACCCCGGTCGCCGACGTGATCTCAGACCCGGAGCAGGCCGCATGACCGCCGATGAGTGGCGTGAGAAGCTCGCCACTCTCCCTACCAAAGAGATAAATCGCCTGCTCAAGTCCGAGCCAGGCCTGACCGCGCAGATCAGCACGGGCTTCCGGCCTGGCCCGGAGACCCTCAAGAACCCGGTCGTCCTGCGCCGGCTCGCCGAGGCGCTTCCCAAGAACCCCAAGCTCGCCGAGGCACTCCAGAGCCAGGAGGCACCAGAGCCGGTCGAAGCCAAGCCGAAACCCCTGCCGCCACCGACGCAAGCCAAGGCCGAGCCGAGCGTGGAGCCGTCGGAGAAGCTGCAGACGAAGCTAAAAGAGCAGCGTGCTGCGCTCAAGGCCAAGGAAGCGCTCCTTGCCGAGCAGGCGCTTCGACTCGCGCAACTGGAGAAAGAGCGCGATGCCGCCCTCACGGAGCGTGACAGCGAGCGTAGGGCACGGGAGGCTGTCGAGGTGCGCTTGGAGCGGGAACTGCGGCGCAAGGCCCCCGAGCCGGTCGCTGCCGTGGTTGTCGCGCCACCCACACCACCCACACCACCACCAATCGTCCCACCGGACGACAAGGCTGAGTGGATGCCTGATGCCCTCAACCGCCTGCTGCTGCGCGGCCACGATGCGAGCGTCTTGGGGCTCTGCCGGGAGCTTCTCTCGGATAAGGACCTCCCGGTTGCGGCGCGTGCCGGTGTGCAGGGAGTCTATGCCATGGCGCTGGGGAGTTTAGGGGCTACCGATGCACCGGAGCAGTTTCGGGTCGCCACGGAGGCGTATCTGAGTGCCGGGCGTGTGCTCGATGCCGCCGAGACCCTGCTCCGCGCCTTTCCTCGCCCCAAGCCAAGCACTGCGGAGCGCGCCCTGCTCCAGCGGCTCCTCGCCCTAGCAGAGCGGCGCGGCGAGCTGGAGGCACTGGGCCGGAGCCTGGCTCGCCAGCGCCTCACCGAGCCGACGGGCTACCGGTGCCTGCTTACCGCGCTGGAGACAGTCGGGGGGCGCTACCCGAACCTCTTGCCCAGCCCGAGTGTCACCAAGCTCTCCCCCGATGAGCCGGTCGCGCTCCCCACGGCGTCGAAGCGCGCGGCCAGTGTGACGGCGCGTCAGTTGGTCAAGGCAATCGACGAAGGCGAGGTGGTGCTGATTACGCGGGTCCGCGCCGGGCTTCAGGAGCTCCGCGGCACCAACCCGCCCCTTGCCGACGCGCTCCACAACGCAGTTGGTGCCCTCTCCGAGCCCGCCCTCACGGTCTTGACCGCCAAGCGGATTCGTCCCATTGTCGTGGACGCGTCGAATGTTGCACGCCATGTCGCCGATCCCATGGCGGCGTTTATGAACGCCAAGAAAAAACCGACCGGCTCCGCGGCACAGCTGCTCCAGGTCCGGGATTTTCTGCTACGGCATGGCTTCTTTCCGGTCTTGCTGATCGCCGATGCCAACCTGCGGCACATTGTCACCGAGAAGGCCCGCTACGACTCCCTTGTCGAGCGGCACATTGTCCGTGAGACCCTCTCCGGAACCAGCGCCGATGAGCTTCTCCTCACCGAGGCCCACGCGCACCAAGCGCCCCTGCTCACCAACGACCGCCTCGCCGACTGGGGCAAGCAAGCGGAGGGAGTCGAGCGGCTCGGGTTTACGCTTCACTCGGGCGGGGTCGTGCTGCTTCCCTCTTGAGGCGGCAGGGCGGGGTTGCCAAAGAGCGGCTCTAAAATCGCCCCGAGGCGCGCCGCCGACTGCGCCGCCCACGGGAGCCGCAGCGCAAGCCACATTCGCCCGAGCATCTCCTCGCCAAAGGCAAGTAAGTCCGCGGTCGCTTTCTGGTTGGGGGTTGGGTCCTGTGCCCAAAAAAGAACCAACAGGAGATGCCCCGTGTAGAGCAGGGTCGGGAGCTGCTGACGGATCGGGCCCTTGGGGACATCGTTTGCCCCCGCCACCACCTCCTGAAAGACCCCATGGATCCGCCGTCGCCAGTGCGCCGCCCCCTCCCCGAGCACTTGGGTCGGGCTACCGGGAGTGAGCCCGGCCCCAAAGAGCGCGGTGAGAGTGGCACGGTGCGGCAGGAGCAGCGCGATATCCGCCCGCTCGATCGCCGCCCAGCGGCTCGCCAGCGAGCCGGGCGGCAACCGCTTCGCCTCGGTCGCCAGCTCCTCCACCAGCCGCTCGTAGAGGGCGAGGACCATCTCCTCTTTCGTGCGGAAGTAGCGGTACGCAAGCCCCAGCGAGCACTCGGCGCGCTCGGCGATCCCGCGCATGGTCGCGCCCTCGAATCCCTGCTCGGCAAAGAGCTCCAGCGCCGCGGCTAAGATCCGCTCGCGGGTGCGCTCCCCTTTGGAAACCTTCTCGTTAACTGTGGTGGCTATCTCACTCATGGTTGTTTTCGGGCGCATTCGGGAGGGACGCTGGGTGATCAGCAGGACCCACAAATGCGCCTACGGAAGTTTTTGGATTGTTTTTTGAACTTTGTTCATTTTACCTCTTGACAGAGTTGATTGCCACGGATATATTAAAATTGAACGTGTTCAAAAATGTTTCGAGGATGAATTTGAGGCCAATGCTACGCGCTGTAGGAGGAAGTTTTCTGGCAACCCTGATCGGCTGGAGTGTCGGCGCGGCTTGTTGGCTGGTGTGGGCACCCATTGCCTTCTTCTACATGGGCTTTGTGATCCTTCCCCTCTGGCTCCTTGTGCTCCTGCCACTCTATCTCTTTCTGCCTCGAGAAAGTTTCCTCTGGCAGGCACGCTTTGCCCTCCCCTTGGGAGCAGCGGCGGGTGGCTTGTTGGTAGCAGCCCTCCTTGCAGTTACTGGTGCGTGGAAGGAAGTTAATCTGTTCTTCCTGCTCGATGCTCTTACGGGCGCGATCACGGGGGGGACTGCCTGCTACGCTGCCACAAAAAACGTCAGCCGCTACCGGTAACGACTATGAAACTCATCATCACGGGCGGCTCGGGGTACTGCGGCAAACTTCTGACGGCGTTCTTTACGGAGCGTGGCGACCAGGTCGTGGTGGTCTCGCGGCAAAACGGGGGCTGGGCGCGGCTCGCGGAGCTCTTTAACGGGGCCGATGTGGTGATCAATCTGGCGGGGCGCTCGGTGAACTGCCGCTACACGGCGGACAACTGCGCGGCGATCTATGCCTCGCGCTTGGACACGACGCGGGCGGTGGGCGAGGCGATTGCGGCGTGCCCGAATCCGCCACGGGTCTGGCTCAACGCGTCCACGGCGACCATCTACCGCGATGCACAGGACAGAGAGATGGACGAGGCAACGGGCGAGGTGGGAAAAGGCTTCTCCGTCGATGTGGCTACCCGCTGGGAGCAAGCGCTCGCGGATGCGCCAATACCGCATACCCGGAAAGTGGCGCTGCGTGCGGCGATGGTGATGGGGCCAGGGAGCGACGGTGTCTTCGGCGCGTTTCTGGGGCTGACCAAGCTTGGGTTGGGTGGGCCGATGGCAGGCGGTGGACAGTTTGTGAGCTGGATTCATGCTACAGATTTTTGCCGCGCAATCGCCTTCCTGATCGAGCACGAGGAGCTCTCTGGTGCCGTCAACCTCGCCGCTCCCGAGCCGGTGACCAACCGCGTGTTCCTCACTGAGCTGCGCCGTGCCCTCAAGATGCCTATCGGGCTACCGTCGGCGCGCTGGATGCTGGAGCTCGGTGCCTACCTCCGCCAGACCGAGACCGAGCTTCTTCTCAAGAGCCGCCGTGTGGTTCCGGGCAGGCTCACCAAGGCGGGCTTTACCTTCACCTTCCCGACGTGGCGCGCCGCGGCACACGCGCTTGTCGGCGACAAGGTGGACGGAAATTAAGCGGAACTTCTTAAACAGGCGTTTGTATCCTTATTAGTATCTTTGATATACTAAACCCTGCCATGACCGAAACCGCCCCCCTCGAAGGAGACTGTCGGGAGGACGCTCTCTGCGCCCTTCGCACTCGCTTCCCGAACACCACCTTCCTGGCGCTCGGGCAGACCGCGCTCTGGGATGAGCCGACCAAGGCAACCCTGCGCCGCCGCCTCGACCACTTCTGGCCCGAGGCGAGCATCCTGGCGGGGGTCCACGACACCGACTACTTCGCCAAGCTCCATGGCTTCCACCAGCCCGGCGGCGAGGCGTTTGCGCTGGTCGGCCACGACGATCACAAGACCCGTGCGCTCTGGTCGGCCGCTGGGGAGATGAGTCAGCTCTTTGGCTCCGAGGACGTGCCGACGCGTGATCTCTTGCTCCGCGAGGCAGGGGTCTCCCTCAAGAAAGCACTGGCCTTCGCCGACGATCCCGATGCACTCCTCTCGGAACTGACCATGGCGTGGGGCTGGACGGGCATTCTCCATGCGGGCTGGGAGCGCCAGATCTCCGCAGAGGTGAAGCTGGCCGAGATCCTCCCTACCCTCACGGAGCAGATTCGCTGGGCGACCGAGGGAAGTGCGGTGGGCCAGACCCTGATCGGCTGGGTCGAGGAGTTCTCCGCCGCGCACCCCGATGCCCTCCTTCCCTGTCTCTACCAGTACCTCCTGCCACGCCTCTACGAGCAGCTCTTGGGAGCCCTACCCCAGAACTTCGCCACCACGCGCACGACTACCCTCCTACGCTTCAACACCGAGACCTGCTCCCACCCCCGCTTCTGGCTGGTGCAAGCCTTCCTCGATCCTGCCACCCGCGCCCAAGCCCGTGAGGCCTACGATCTGGCGGTCGAGGGCGGCGAGCAGTACACCCTGGACCAGTTCGGCCCCGGTGCCCGCCCCTTTGATCTGGTCGTCCCCGGCCGTGGCCGTGGCACGCTCCGTGTCCGCGCCGATGGCTCGGTCTGGATCGATACGCCCGACCCGATCCACCTGCCTGGCGAGAAGGTCATCACGAGCGTCCGGCAGCTTGCCGAGCGGATAGAGAGTGCGCTCGGGCCGGACTGTGTGCTGATTGGCAAGGCAGTCGCGCTCTTGCCGATGCTGACGGCGGAGTGGGTTCTGGTCTTCCACGAGGGAGCGAGCGGCTACTCCTGGCGCTCGGCGCGGCTGATGGCGGAGCTGCGCCGCCTGCGGGTCTCGCACCCGACGCTTCGCCCGATCCTGCGCATCACCTACCACACCTGGGACAGCCTCAGCGCCGCGCCCGGTGTCCGCCTCACCCTCCCCGAGCACCTTACCCAAGCACTCGGACGCCAGACACTCGATGCCGATGACTTTGCCGCGTGCTGGCGACGGGGCAGCGAGTGGGAGAGCCGCCGCCTCACCGAGCTAGCCGGTCTGCGCTCGCCCAAGTCGCTGCTGGCCTACCTGGAGCGGCACTGCCTGCTGATGAGCGCTGCGGAGTACGCCCGCGCCAACAACACCCTCCAGCTCCTCTGGGAGCAGGCCCGAACCCTGCGCGACCACGAGCGCTCTGTACTCACCGAGGTCCGCCAGCTCCGCGCAACATCGAACGCACTCGAGCATGCCAAGGGGGACGACTTCCGTGCCCGTGGCTCGGTCCTTGACGATGCCGCCGTGCAGGAGCGCCGTGAGCGCTTCGATCTGCCGCTCGCCCAGAATCGCCGCCGGGTCCGCCAGCTTCTTCTCCAGGCCAAGCAGCTTCACCGCGAGCGGGTGATTATCGAGCGCTCCCCCCGCGCCCTCGCCGCCCGCACCACCCTGCGCCGGATCGAGGCCGAGGCGGAGATCGCCAAGGCACGCCTCGCTAAGAACGCACTCCAGACGGTCCACGGGCTCCCTCACACCGAGAAGCGCCCCTCCGCGTGGTGGTTCCCCCAGGTCGATCCCAGCGGCCGCTGGTTCAACCAAGTCGCCGATACCGCAGAGCTACGGCTCGAAGAGCTGGTGTGATCGCCTTCACCAAGATGCAGGCGATCGGCAACGACTTTGTCGTGATCGAGGAGCCGGAAAACATCGACCTCTCCGCGCTCGCCGCCAAGGTCTGTGATCGGCGCTTTGGGATCGGGGCCGATGGCATGCTGACTTACAAAGCGAACCCACCCGCCTCTCCGTTCGTCCCTCTCTCCGAGGCACCCTCCCTTGCGGCAAGGGAGGGCTGGGGTGGGTTCCGCTTCCGTATCTTCAACGCCGATGGCTCCGAGGACACGATGTGCGGCAACGGGCTACGCTGTGTCGTGCGGCTGGCCACGGAGCGAGGGCAGGTTCCCTTGACCGGGATCGCCCAGACGGCATCGGGGGAGGTTCCCTACGCTATCGACGGTACACAGATCACCCTCACGCTTCCCCCACCGCGCTTCGACTGTGATAGCATTCCTCTTGACCTTATAGCCTGGGGGGAACGCTTTCGGACCCTGTTCGATGGACGAAACCTGATGCCGGTTCCCGTCGCCGGGGGCTCGTTTGCGCTTAGCGCGGTCAACACGGGCTCCACCCACAGTGTCACGTTTCGTAGCAACTTGCCCAGTGACGAGGAGTTTCTCTCGTGGTCGCCGCGGGTGGAGAATAGCCCGGCATTTCCCGAGAAGACCAGCCTGATGTGGGCCACGGTCTCGGGGAGCAATGCGCTGAAACTCCGTATCTGGGAGCGCGGGGTTGGGGAGACGCTCGGCTGTGGGACGGGAGCCTGCGCGGCCGCCGTGCTCGCCATTGTGGAGGGGAAGGCCAGCCCCGTTTTCCCCGTGGAGGTCACGTCGAAGGGCGGCACCGTGCAGGTTCGCTGGGATGGCGACGAGCGCTCGCCGATCTTGCTGATAGGTTCTGCAAACACTATATATAGCGGTACCTTGGACAGTTTTCTCTAAGGACGGTAGAATCCGTGCGTGGATCTCGATGCCCTTCGCCTCTTTGTTGATCTTGCAGAGACACGCTCCTTCTCCAAAACCGCAGGAAAACACTTCGTCTCCCAGTCCGCCGTGAGCCAGCGGGTGCGCTCCCTTGAAAAAGAGCTTGGTCACCGGCTGGTAGAGCGCGGGAAAGGCCGTCCCGGCGCGCACTTCACCGAGGCGGGCGAGCGCACCCTTAGCTATGCACGGGAGATCCTGGGTCGCGCCGATGCCCTCAAGCGTGAGCTGATAGACCTCGGGAGTGAGATTGGCGGTGCGCTCAATGTGGCGACGGTCTACTCCATCGGGCTGCACGCACTCACCCCGTCGGTCTCGGACTTTCTGCGGCAGTTTCCCACGGTGAACCTGCACCTGGAGTACCTGCGCACCGACCGCATCTACGAGGCGCTGCTGGCGGGGACCATTGACTGCGGAATTGTCGCCTGCCCGCGGGAGCGGGTGGGAATCACGGTCCTGCCCCTGCACTCCGAGCGCATGGTGGTCGCTCTCCCGGCGGGGCATATCCTGGCAAAGGAGAAAGTCATCCACGCCAGTGACCTCGCCGACCGGCCCTTTGTGGCCTTCGACGCCGACATCCCCACGCGGCTCCTGATCGACAGCTTCCTCGCCGAGCACAATGTCTCGGTGCGCATCACCCAGGCCTTCGACAATATCGAGACCATCAAGCGCGTGGTCGAGATTGGACTGGGGGTCAGCATCCTCCCCGAGCCGACCGTCGAGCGCGAGGCCCGCGATGGCACGATTATCGTCCGCCCCCTCGCCGATGGAGAGCTGACGCGCCCGACCGGGGTTCTCCTGCCCAAGGGCCGCACCCCGAGCCGTGCCCTAGAGCGCTTTCTCTCCGTGATTACCCCGTGACATAGTAGCGGGGCACGCGGCTATTGAGCAGGGTGGTTGGCTCGTGCGCCGTGGTCTCCGCCCACTGCGCCACCTCCTCCGCCGTGATCCCCTCCCCGATCAGGGTCACCGTCTCGCCCACCTCAACACCCGGAACATCGGTCACGTCAATCTGGCACTGGTCCATCGAGACCCGCCCCACGATCGGGCAGCGCACGCCCCGGACACTCACAAAGCCTTGGTTTCCCAGCCGCCGGAGCCAGCCGTCACCGTAGCCCGCCGGGACAGTCGCAATCACGGAGTCTCGCTCGAGGGTGTGGGTCCGTCCATAGCCCACGGTCGCCCCCGCCGGGAGTGGCTTTACCAGGGTCAGGCGCGCCTTCACGGTCATGGCCGGAACGACCGGGCACTGCTCCAGAGCACCCGGATAGGGCGCGATCCCGTAGAGAATAGCCCCTGCTCGGGGAAAGCCCTCGCCGGGCACCCGTAACATCCCCGGCGAGTTGCTCAGGGAACGCTCGCCCTGCCAGGTGCGGGTCGCCTCGGCAAAGGCCGCACACTGTGCGATTGTCGGTGCGAGCTCCGGCTCATCGGCGCTGGCAAAGTGGGTCGCAACACCGACAATCTCCACCTGGGGCGGGCAAGACGCGCGTAGCTGGGCGAGGGTCTCGCTGTCCATGCCCTCCCGCCCCATCCCGGAGTCGTGGACCAGAAAGCAGGGCGCGGGAAGGGGCGCGCCCTGTGCCGCGGTGGCGAAGGCCTGAAAGAACGCGGGGCTGGAGATAAAGGGAGTGAGGTGGGCACGCAGGCAGTCCTCCGCCTCTTCCGGGAGCAGGGCGCTGAGCGGGTAGATCGCCTCGGTAATCCCTGCCTTGCGCAGGCTCAGTCCCTCGTCGAGGGTCGCCACACACAGCCGCTGCGCGCCCGCCGCGACACACGCACGGGCCACAGGGACGAGCCCATGGCCGTAGGCATTGGCCTTGACCACCGCAGCGACATCGCCGTAGCGGGCTGTCAGGAGACGAAAGTTAAGGGCGATGGCCTCCAGAGAGACCTCCGCCCAGACACGTGTACGCACAAGGGGTATCTTACCCCGTATTGGGAGCCTAGTCCCGCTTCGCCACCGTGATCGGCTTCTTGCGCATCGCAAGCGCCACCGGCCGCTCCACATAGACCGCCAGCGCATTGGTGAGCTTGCGCCCCGGAGCCACGAGCGCCTTGCCGTCGAGGTAGAGCCCGGTCGAGGAGCCGCCGTCGTAGTTGAGCGCCTCCACCGCCCCTGCGGCCTTGAGCACCTTTGCCCACTCGGTCAGCGTGACAGGAGTCTTGGTGGCACAGAGGATAAGATCGCCGTTCTTGAGGACGCCCACACCGGCACGGGGGTCGGGTCTCTCCAGGAGCGGGCTAAAGCCAGACTTGCGCGGATTGACCACGCTCTTGCCGTCTTTGAGCAGAGCAATCCCCCCCGCCAAGACGATATCGCTCTTGCCCCAGTCGGTGTGCCGGTCGATCCCATCGTTGCTGCGGATCGACGCCACCCAGCCCTCGCCCTTCTTCACGTGGCGCAGACAGAGCGCCGCACCACGCCCCCCAAAGTGGACCAGCTTCTTGCCAATGACGATATCCCCCATCGGTTGGAGGCTCTTGGTATCGAAAAATGCCCCCGTGAGCACCACACGAGCGCCCCGTGTCGCCATCGACGCCAGGCTCTCGGAGCGTCCTACGCCGCCTTGAGCGAGCATCGGCTGGACGAGCACGCGATCGGAGTCCAGGCTGACCCGAACCACATGCACTGTCGCCCCACTGAGCACACGCACCTCTTGTTGGAGCGCCTGTGCCTCTGCATTGGCGACAGAGGCGGTTAGCCCCAAGAGACAGGTGAGAGACAGTAAAAATAGGGTCTTCATGGTGTACAGAAATCTTCGGCCCGACCCAAGGCCCATTCCACCGCGCATTTACCAGGATTGGCCCTGACCTGATTACCAGTTTTCCGCTTCTGGTAAAATAGGCCTGATGTACAATCAGCAGTCTCGGCCCCAGCTTCCGCGCCTCAGCTCACGCGACACCCCCCTCACGATCATCCTCATCGGAGCCAGTGCCCTCACTTTTCTGCTGGACTTCTTTCTGCGCGGCGACTGGCTGATTCGTGGCCTCGCCCTGACTGCCGAGAGCCTCCACTTTCCCTGGACCGTGGTGACGTGGCCGCTGCTGGGAACGGGGCTCTTGGGGACGATCTTCACGGGGCTGTGGGTCTGGACCCTGGGCGGAAGCATGGAGCGCGCCTGGGGCACCGAGCGCCTGCTCAAGTTCTTCCTCGCCACGACCCTGGTGACCAGCCTGACGGTACTGCCGGTGCTCCTCCTGCTGGGCACGCGGGGGGCTGTCTTTGCCGGACTCAGTATCGGCTTCTCCCCAGTGGCGCTGGCCTGGTGCTGGATCAACCGGCGGGAGACGATTCTCTTTAACTTTATCTTTCCCATCCCGGCGCTCTGGATCGCGGCCCTGACCGCGGCCTTTGTGTTCTTTGGGACAGCATCGGCGCTGGGCAATCCCTTTGCCGGCTTCGCGGGCCTGAGCGGGTGCGCGGCAGCGTGGTGGTGGGTGCGCGGCGGGCAGGAGTGGGCGGAGAAGCGCTTTGGCAAGCACAAAAATACCCCGAACCTGCGCTTTGCGGACCTAGACAAGGACATCCGTGGGGCCCGCCCTACCAACAACCCGTTTAAGAAGGCACGTGAGGAGCGCGAGCGCCAGGAGAGGGATAAGAAAATCGCCGAGATGTTCCGAAACTCAGGCTACAAGGATGAGCAAGAATGAGTCTGGCTAGGCGGCTTGCCGCAGCGGCCGGGGCGACTGCGGCAGCGTTTCTCGGAAGAAAAGCCGCACGTAAGCTCCTGCCCCTGGTCGAGGTCGCGATCACGCCCGTGGCGCTGGGGGCGGCGGTCTCGGCGGGGGCGGTGGCCCTGTTCTTTAATATCGCCGACGATATCCGGGGGCAGGATGGGGTCTGGCGCTTCGACCACGATGGTCTCAACCTAGCGGAGTCCCTGCGCACCCCCGAACGAACGGCGCTGATGCGGACGGTATCGGATCTTGCGCGCCCGGATATTATGTCTGCCCTCGGGGCCGCGAGCATGATTATCGCCTGGCGGAGCAAGAAGTGGCGCAACGAGGCGGTCTTGATGGCGGTGGTGCTCTCGGGCGGCGGTGCGATTATCGGGACGATCAAGTACCGGGTCGGGCGGCAGCGTCCCAACCTGGTCGAGGCGCTCGCGGTCGAGGAGACCTTCTCGTTTCCGTCGGGCCACTCGTTTATCGCGCTGTGCTTCTACGGAACCCTGGCCTACTGGTGGATGAAGGGCAAGCCTCTCAAGCAGCGGCTCTGGATCGCGACCCTGGCGACCAAGTTTATCGCCCTGATCGGAGCGAGCCGTGTCTACCTGGGAGTCCACTACCCCAGCGATGTCCTGGCAGGCTACGCCGCGGCGGTTCCCTGGCTCACGGCGTGCCTCACCGCCTACGAAAAGTACGAGCGACAGGTCGCTCTGCTGGAGTCTCGGGACTAGCCAATGCTCAGCACACGCCTCCTCCACCCCGAGATCCTCCGTGCCCTGGCGATGGCGGGCCACCGTGCGAAGGTGCTCATCACCGACGGTAACTACCCGCACAGCACGAAGTCCAACCCCGCCGCGACGCGGGTCTTTCTGAACCTCGCACCGGGAACGGTAAAGGTCACCGAGGTGCTCGCGGCCCTTACGAGTGTCATCCCCATTGAGAGTGCCGAGGTGATGCAGTCCGAAGATGGCACCGAGCCCCCGATCTGGTCGGGGTTTTGCGCCCTGCTCCCCGAGCTCGCCCTCACCGAGCGCCCCCTCCCCGCGTTCTATACCGCCGCCCTCGCCCCCGATGTCGCACTCCTGATCGCGACCGGCGAGCAGCAGCCCTACGCCAATCTCCTCCTCACCATCGGTGTCCTCTGGCCCGAGGACTCGGCCCACGACAAAGCCGCAATTGTAAAATAGCCCGTTTTTTTCGGGCAGTGCGAGGGGTTGAAAATCCCTCGCCTTCGTTCGCCCCACCGCTTGTAGGACATGCGCCCATTTTTTCGTCTTGCCTTGACAGCGCGTCTGTCTTTCGATAAACTTTGCAAAACAAAGTACTTTGATTAAGGCTGTTAAAAATGCAAGACTGGCTCGACTACTTCCAGGCACGACGTGCGACCCGCCCCCACTTTTCGTTTACGCCACCGGCGCTCTCTCGCATGACCGAGCAGGCGCTCGTGCACTCGCTGCGCCGCTTTGAGCTTGGGGAGTCCGGTGATGGCAACCGCCTCAAGGCGCATGCCGCCGCCCTTGGGGAGCCCGCCTATGAACAAGCGATCGCTCTCTTTATCCAGGAGGAGCAAGACCACGCACGGTGGCTTGGAGAGCTACTCGCGACCCTCAATGTCTCCCCGCTAACCTGGCACTGGAGCGATGCCCTCTTTGTTTGGTTGCGGCGGCGGATGGGGCTCAAGACGGAGCTCTGTGTGTTACTGGTAGCGGAGATGATCGCCAAGCGCTACTACGCCGCCCTCCGCGCTGGGATCCCCGACGAAGAGTGCCAGCGGCTCTTCGCGCAGATCTGTCTCGATGAGGAGGGGCATCTCGCGTTTCATACAGCCTACCTCACCGAGGCCTTTCGGCCATGGTCAGCCCCCGCGTGCCTCATGATCTGGCTCCTGTGGTGGGGCTTCTACCGGGCCGCCTGCCTTGCGGTCCTGCTCGACCACCGCGCCATCTTAAAAGCGACCGGTGTCTCTCCCGCGCGGTTCTGGAGCGATACGGGGCGCATCTTTGCCGGAATCTCGGGGCAGATCTTCGGGGGTGAGGGAGTGGCCGTCTGCACGGGCACTCCCCACCTACCGGAGCCTCAGTCGATATAGAGGAACTCGTTGGTCATCAGGAGCGCTTGGGCATAGCGCTCCCACTTGCTCAGAGGCACCGGGGGAGCGGGAGGCGGCCCGCCAAAGTCGCGTTCGGCGCGCCAGGCCTGGCGCTTGGCCCCCGTGAGGGTGACCGCAGGTGCCCAGGCAAACCCGTCGGTGTTCTCGTTGGTGCGGCAGTCCACCACAAAATCGAGCGTGTCGCCCCGCTTGACCTCGACCGCGGTGAGCTTTGTCTCCGCCTGGCTCTTCTGGGCGATCCACTCCCCCAGCACGCCGTTGCGCGAGTGCACAATCCGCCCCCGCACCCCATCACCCACGGCTCCAGGGTGGTTGAGGGTCCCACTCACATTCACCGTGCCCTCGAGCGGGCTCACCCAGCGGCGGATCACCTGGTGCTTCGGGTCGCCGGGGTGTCCGCCCTCGCGGCTCAGGAACACCCAGCCATCGACAGGGTCCGGGAGCTTTGTCCCCACTCGCCACTGGCCGTCGATAAAGGCCTTGAACTCATGAAACGCCGCGGTCCGTCCTTGGGCATCATCGACCAGCCCCCAGCCGTAGCGCCATGCTCCACCACTCTGCGAGTCCGCCTTGAGCGCGGCCTTGTCGGGGGCGATGAGATACGAAAGCGCCAGATCCAGCTCCGCCTTGGTGGGAGTCCGGCCCAGGAGCCGCTTGTAGAGAACCACCACCTTCTCGGTCTCGTCCTTGCCCGTCACCGCGCTTGCCAAGGCGCGTGCCTGATCGGCGGCGAGCGGCGAGTTCATCAGGAAGAGCGCTTGCTGGGGCACGATGGTCTTGAAGCGCTGGGGGCTGCTCTGATCGGGCGTGGCAAAGTCCAGGGTCTTGAAGATTCCGGGGAGGTTCTGGCGCTCGATAAAGCCGTAGACCGCACGGCGCTTGGTGTAGCTTCCCGTCCAGAGCTCCTCACTCTTGCCGCCCACCTTACTCATGTCCAGCGTCCCTGCCGCCAAGAGCAGGCTATCGCGCAGCTGCTCCATCTCCAAGCGCCGCCGGTTCTGTCGCCCGTAGAGCCGGTTCTCTGGGTCTTTGAGAAACGCGGCCTCGGTGGCATCGCTGCTCTGCATCCAAGTCGCCGAGAGCAGGATCTTCTTATGGAGCTTCTTGAGGCTCCAGCCCTCTTCCATCAGGCTAGACGCTAGCCAGTCCAGCAGCTCCGGGTGGGTGGGTTTCTCCCCTTGACGTCCAAAGTCCGACGGCGTCCGTACGATCCCGGTGCCAAAGTGCAGGAGCCAGATACGGTTTGCGATCACACGGGCAGTGAGGGGGTTGTTCTTGTCCGTGATCGCTTTGGCGAGCTCCAGCCTCCCCCCCGTGGGGAACTCGGGCTGGTTGTCCCCCGCGACACAAGTCAGGAAGTGGCGTGGGGCGGGATCGCCGGGACTGCCAGGATTTCCTCGCTTGAAGACCACGCCCGGCCGCGGGTTTCCCTCACGCAGGGCATGGGCAAACTCAGGCTTGGGGGGATAGCTCCCCTTGAGCGTCTCCATGGTCTTGTCAAGCTCCGCCAGCCGGTCTCTCTTGGCGGGATCGAACGACGGTAAGAGAGCCGTGCGCTGCGCGTCGTTGGGGAGCTCATTCTCCCGGAAGCCCTGGAGAGTTTTCTGTAGCTCCGGTGTCGCGGTCCCTGCCTTCACGGTCTCCCGCAGGCGCTTGACCTCGCTACGAAGGGTCGCCTCTCGCTCGTTCTTGGCCGCTTGGAACTTTCCATCGTGCTGCTCGTACGGTTCGCGGACCGCCTTGGGGGAGATCGCTGGCTCGTACTCGTCGCTAGAGGCAAAGATCGCGTAGAGCCCGTAGTAGTCCTTGGCGGGGATGGGATCGAACTTATGGTCGTGGCAGCGCGCACAGGCGACCGTCATGGCCTGCATCCCACGCATCGTCACATCAATCCGGTCGTCGATGATGTCGTGGAGGTTATTGATAAAGCGCCGCCCAAGGGTCAGATACCCCAGTGCCGCCAGATGATGCCGGTCGTCGCCCTGCACCAACCGGTCCGCCGCGAGCTGGTACTGCAAGAACTGATCGTAGGGCAGGTCCTCGTTGAACGACTGGATCAGCCAGTCACGGTAGGTGTAGGCATGGTAGTAGTTGCGGTCGTCGGTGAAGACATAGCCCTTGGTATCGGAGTACCGGGCGATATCCATCCAGAAGCGCGCCATCCGCTCCCCGTAGCGGGGCGATGCCAGGAGTCGGTCTACTGCCTGCCCCCAAGCATCGGGTGCCTTATCGGCCACGAAAGTGGCGATCTCATCGGCGCTGGGCGGCAGGCCCGTGAGCTCGTAGCTCGCCCGGCGCAAGAGGGTTCGTCGGTCGGCGTAGGCAGTGGGTTTCTGCTTCGCCCCTTCCAGCCGCGCAAGGACGAAGTTATCGATGCTGTTTCGCGGCCAGGCCTTAAGTACGACTGCCGGTGGCGTAGGCTTCTTGAGTGGCTCCAGCGACCAGAGCTTTCCGCCTACCATTCCCTTGAGCTCCGGCCAGGGTGCGCCGGCCTTGGCCCAGCCCTCGATCGCCGAGATCTTCTCCGGTGCGAGCACCGCGTTGCCCTGCGGCATGCGCGGCTTCCCCCCCTCGCCCTTGACACGTTTGACGATCTCCGCGGCCATAGCGGGCGTGACGGGAGCATCGAGCCGCAGGCCGCCGAGCGCGTTGTCCTTGCTATGACAACCGAGGCACGACGCCACAAAAGTCGGGCGGACCTGGGTCTCAAAGAGCTGGACGACCTCAGGGCTGGCGGGGGCGGGTTTGGCCTTGTCCTGGGAGAGTGCGGGCAGGAGCGCGGTCGCAGCCAGCCCCAGTGCGGCAAGAATTCCGGCAAGTCGTTGCATGCCAGGATTATACCGTTTTGTCCCGCGGTTAGGGGCGCTCCCGTTCACCCAGAGGGTACCCGGGAGCGTCAACGAGCCTGCGGCTGGGAAGGGCTTCACCCATAGGGCTCACTTATGGCCGAAGGCCTTTGCGGCGGAGCCTGCGACGCCCGTTGACGCCCCGCTCTAACCGGGGCGATCAGCTGGGATGGTTGCGGCGGTAGGCGGCGAGGATTCCGCGCATGTAGCCGGGAAGCGGTGCCTCAAACGAGAGCTCCTCGCCCGTGCGGGGGTGGGTGAACTCCAGCTTGCAGGCATGGAGCGCCTGGCCCTTGGTCTCGATATCGAGCTTGCGTAGGCCACCGTAGACCGAGTCACCCACAACCGGATAGCCCGCAAACTGGCAGTGGACACGAATCTGGTGCGTGCGCCCGGTCCGTAGCCGGCACTGGATCAGGGTCATCGGCCCCAGCCGCTCTAGCACATGGACCTCCGTGGCGGCATCCCGGCCCTCGCCGGGCTCGCTGATCGCCATCTTGTGCCGGTCGCCGGGGTGGCGGTCGATGGGCGCTTCGATCACGGCATCGTCGAAGTGGGGACTCCCCCAGACGAGGGCCACATAGGTCCGCTTGGCGCTCCGGTCCTGGATCTGCTCCTGGAGCTTGCGGTGCGCGACATCGTTCTTGGCGACCACGAGCAGGCCCGATGTGTCCTTGTCCAGTCGGTGGACTATTCCCGGACGCTCCTCCCCCCCGATCCCAGAGAGCTTCCCTTTGCAGTGAGCGAGTAGCGCATGCACGAGTGTCCCTGTGCGCGCGCCGGGCGCAGGATGCACCACCATTCCCTTGGCCTTGTTGACGACCAAGAGATCGTCGTCCTCGTAGACAATCGTCAGCGGAATCGCCTCAGGAACCAGCTCCGTGGGCTTGACCGGCGGCGGGGTCACGGCAATCGTGTCCCCGACTTGGGTCTTGTAGGAAACCTTAACCGCTTTCCCATTGACCAGCACCGCGCCCTCGTCGATCCAGCGCGCCGCCTGTGCCCGTGAGACCTCAGGAAGATGTGCGGCGAGAAACGCATCGAGTCGTCCCCCCGCTTCTGCAACCACTAACTCAATCATAATGCCCTTTCAAGAGGCGAATCCGGAAGAAATACCCCGCGAAATCCGAGGTTGGTAAAGGTCGAGTGCGGCAAGAATCGGCTACGATGGGCGCAGTGGAACCAGTCTTCCCCCGACGTATCCCAGGCCCCTCCCCGCGCGACACGGTGGGTGCCGTCCTCTGGCCCATGCGGGTTGCTTGCCTTGCAGTGCTGGTAGTATCCTGCCTCGTACCAGTCCTGGCACCACTCCCACACCAATCCTGCCATGTCTAAAACACCGTAGGGAGACGCCCCAGTGGGGTACGAACCAACAGGGACGGTTCCGTTGCCCCTTCCAAAGCCGTGCGTGCTAAAACGCAGCGCCGTGGGGATAAAGCTGTCCCCCCAAGGAAACCGCTGGCCTGTCTCACCACGCGCCGCTTTTTCCCACTGGGCCTCGGTTGGGAGCAGGAGCCCCGCCCAAGAGCAGTAGGCAAGCGCATCCCGGTGGTTGACCTTTACCATAGGGTGCCCTTCTTTCCCGTCCCACTTCCCCCCCCAACCGAACCCCCCAGGAGGCTTGGGCATCTCCCCAGGCTGGCTGGCTTGCGACGACTGAAAATTGGGATTCTCGCGCACAAACTCCTGGTACATCGCCACAGTCACCGGCGTTTTTCCGATCTGAAACTCCGCAAGCGTGATCGTTTGCCGAGGGGCCTGATCGTCACGGGTATCGTCCCCACGCAGAAACGCACCCGCCGGAATCGTAACCCGCTGGGCGTGGTACTCGTCGCGTGTTCGTGGCGGCACAAACCCGGTACCACGGCTCTTGGGCACTGGGTTACGCCCCCTTAAGTGCGTTCTTCTTTGCCAGCACCAGACCAAGCACGATGCCGACGAGCGAGACGAAGAGACTGGCCCACTGACCGGTCGAGAGGCCAGCCTTCACCGACTCCGTGCCAGACTGCTCGCGCCAGACCTCGACAATAAACCGCACGATGCCATAGAGGACCATGAAGGCGCAGATGATCTGCCCCCGGAACGTGCGGTGCTTCTCCAGCAAGACCAAGATACCAAACGCAATCGCGACTCCAATGGCTTCGTAGATCTGGGTGGGATGCACTCCGATAATCTGCGTGTGCTCGTCGGGGTAGAAGTTCATCTTCCAGGGCAGGTCGCACTTGTGGCCGTAGCAGCAGCCGTTGAGGAGGCAGCCGATACGCCCAAAGAACATCCCAATCGCCAGCGACGGTGCCGCGGTGTCGATGGCATCCCAGGGGTTCATGCCTTTTTTCTTGCAGACCAGGATGCCCACCAGGACGCCCCCGATCAGGCCGCCGAAGCTGGTCATTCCCCCCTGCCAGACCGCCCCAATACTCAGGAGATCACTCTTGTAGGTATCAAGATTCTGGAGGATATAGCCAAGCCGCCCGCCTAAGACGCCGCCAAAGAGGCCGGCCAGCGACGCGTCCCAGTAGTCCTCAGACTTGAGGCCGTAGCGCGGGGCGACACTCGCGGCGCGCCACGCGGCCATGAGGAAGGCGATCATCAGGAGCAGGCCCCACGAGCGCAGGGGGAAGCTCCCGATATGAAAAAGAACAGGAAGCATTAGCTCTCCTCCCCGACAGGAGCCGCAGGTGATGGTGTTGGCGTCGCCGTCGGCTCGCTCAGCAGGAAGCTACGCACGGCGAGGAGGCAGATTCCAATCGTGATAGCCATATCGGCGACATTGAAGATCGCAAAGTTGATAGCGCGAAAGTCGAGAAAGTCGGTTACGAGGCCCGTGCGGAGCCGATCAATGAGGTTGCCGAGCGCGCCACCTAGGGGCAGTGCCAACGCGATCCCACTGAAGCGATCTAGCCCGCCTTTTGCCCGCCGCTCCGTCACCACAATCCCCGCCATGATAATCACCGAAGCGAAGATGATGAGCCAGGTTTTCTTCTCCAGCATCGAGAAGGCGATCCCATCGTTCTGGACATGGGTCAGGTGAAAGACCCCCGGCCAGAGGGGCACGGTGGTGTGGAGGGGGATCTGTGCCTTGACAACCGCTTTAACGGCTTGATCGGCGACGGCAATAGCGCCTGCCAGGAGATAGAACCAGGCAGGCGCGAGGCGTTTTGGCATAACGCGTTATTATACCGTTCCGTCGGGCGTGATCGTTCCGCGGCGCACTAGCTCCCGAACGATGGCCGCCTGCGGGGCGGAGATCTCCGGAAACTCCGGGTCGCTGCCGACATCCTCCCGGATAAACCAGGAGCGCATGCACTTCTTGCCCGGAGCAGGTGAGACCGTCACCGAGAGCGCATCACCCGATGTCAGAGTGAGCTTGGCGACCATGAGGCACTCCGCCACAAGCGCATCGTCGCCCGCCAAGAGCGCCGCCAGGTTGGCATCCAGCGTCACCTCGGCGTGGGCCTCGGTGGACTTGGAGATCAGGCCCTCGGTCGATTCCTTGGCCTTGCGGGCGGCGGCCAGCGCCTCACGGAACGGCTCCAGCTTGAGGTTGAAGGCATCGCGCACGGCAAGAATCGCCTCGAAGCGTGCCTCAAGAGCAGCCTCCGCCGTGCCCGGCGTGGGCCAGTCGGCGAGGTGGACGCTCTCGGCCTTGCCTTCCCAGCTCGGCAGAAACTCCCAGGCTTCGTCGGCGGTGTGTACCAGCACCGGCGCGAGCATGGTGATCAGTGCCGTGGCGACTTCGAGCATCGCGGTCTGCGACGAGCGGCGCTTGGGGTCCTCGGGGAGGAGCGTGTAGAGGCGGTCCTTGAGGACATCCAAGTAGAAGCCCGAGAGCTCCGTGTTGCAGAAGCCGATCAGTGCCTGAGTCGCCTTGTAGAATGCGTACTCGTCGTAGGCCGCCGTCACGTCGGTCACCACACCCGAGAGCTTGGAGAGAATCCAGGCATCGAGTGGGTCAAGCGCATCGGCGGCGACACGGTCGGTGTCGGGGTTGAAGTCCGCGAGGTTGCCCAGGAGGAAGCGCAGGGTGTTGCGCAGCTTGCGGTAGCTATCGGCGAGCTGCTCCAGGATTCCCTTGCCCAGGCGCGTGTCCTCGGTGAAGTCGATCGAGCCCACCCAGAGCCGGAGCACGTCCGCGCCTAGCTCATCGATCACCCCGAGCGGGTCGACCGTGTTGCCCTTGGACTTGCTCATCTTGATCCCACGCTCATCGACCGTGAAGCCGTTGGTCACCACCGCCTTGTAGGGCGGTGTCCCCCGGAGCGCGGAGGCGATCATCAGCGATGAGTTAAACCACCCGCGGTGCTGGTCGCTGCCCTCCAGGTAGAGGTCCGCCGGCCAGCGCAGGCCGGGCCAGACACCGGAGTCCAGCACGGCAAAGCTGGTCGAGCCCGAGTCGAACCAGACATCCAGGACATCTTTCTCTTTCTCAAAGTCCTTGGCCGCGACCCCGTTGTAGGTGAAGCCTTCGGGCAAGATCGCCTCAGGAGCCGTGTTGTACCACCCCTCGACACCGTCCTTACGGATCACCGCGACGGCCGCATCGAACGCCACCTCGTCCATCACTGCCTCGCCGTTGGCATAGAACAGCGCGATGGGGACGCCCCAGTGGCGCTGGCGGGAGACTGTCCAGTCCGGCCGACCGGCGACCGCCGCCGTGATGCGGTTCTCCGCTTGCGCCGGGTACCACGCCACGTTCTTGATCCCATCGAGCGCTTTTTGGCGCAGCCCATCGTGCTCCACCGAGACAAACCACTGGACTGTCGCGCGGAACAAAAGCGGCTTGTAGGGCGCGCGCGGCGAGTGCGGGTAGCTGTGGGTGAAGTTGTAGCTCCCCAGCAGCGCCCCTACCTCGGCTAGGCGCTCCGGGATCGCCTTGTTGGCCTCATCGGTGCTCAGGCCCACAAACGGCCCTGCTTCGTCGGTGTAGCGCCCCCGGCCATCCACGGGCGAGAGCACCGGCAGGCCGTACTTCATTCCTGTGACATAGTCATCGGCACCGTGGCCGGGCGCGGTGTGGACGATACCGGTTCCGGTGTCGGTGGTGACATAGGTCGCCAGCACGCCCACAGAGTCTCGGTCCAGCTCAGGAAGCGGGTGACGGAAGCGTGCCCCTTCGAAGCTCGCGCCCTTGCGGGTCTCCAGCACCGTGACTGCGCCGAGATTACAGGCCGTCGCCGTGGCCTCCAGTAGCTCGCCCAAGAGCACCAGCTTGCCCGCGTTCTCGGTCTCCACCACGACATAGTCAAAGTCCGGGTGGAACGCCAGGGCTAGGTTGGCAGGGATGGTCCACGGAGTCGTGGTCCAGATCACGGCGCGCAGGCCCGGCTCGGCGAGGCTCTCAAAGCCCACATAGATCGCCGGGCTCACGTGGTCCTTGTACTCCGCCTCGGTGTTGGCGAGCGCGGTCTCGTTGGCGCTGTCCCAGAGCACGGGCTTGAGGCCGCGGTAGACATAGCCCTTGCGCGCCATCTCCAGAAACGTCTCGACGATCTTCGCCTCGAACGCGGGGGCCATGGTGAGGTAGGGATTGTCCCAGTCGCCACGGATTCCCAGGCGCTGAAACTGCGTCTTTTGTGTCGCCACCCACTCGGCGGCGTAGGTGCGGCAGCGTGCCCGGAGCGTGTCGGGGGTCCAGGACTCTTTCTTCTCCCGGAACTCCTTCATCACCTGCACCTCGATCGGCAGCCCATGGTTGTCCCAGCCCGGCACATAGGGCGACTGGTAGCCCGCCATGGTCTTGTAGCGGGTGACGATATCCTTGAGGGTTTTATTTAGCGCATGCCCAAGGTGGATATTGCCATTGGAGTACGGGGGGCCGTCGTGGAGCAAGAACTGCCCCTTCGGTGCGGGCTTGTCGAGCGATTTCTGGTAGAGGTCGAGTGACTTCCAGCGTGCCTGAAAGAGTGGCTCGCGGCTCGGGAGGTCGGCGCGCATCGGGAACTCCGTCTGCGGCAGGTTAAGTGTCTTTGAGTAGTCCATAGTCTTGAAATAACGAAACGGTCACGGGGTCGGCGGCGGAGACAAAACAACAGCGCCCCTGGAAGCAAACACCACGATTCGCCGAACCCTGGGACGAGCGACACTGCCCGTCCCGAACCGTGTGTTGCTCAGGAGCGCTGGATAATCTGGGCGATTCCGCCACAGCGAGAGAAGTACTGCATACGCTAGGGGCTATTATACTACCCCCGGCTACGTGCTGCCAACACCATGACCATCAGGCCCAGAAGCGCGAGTTTTTCTTCGTCGGGCGAGAGGTCCGCGTGCTTTTCCAGCTCGAACTTGCTCTCAAAGAGCGACGGCTTCTTCACCAGGCGCAGGACCTTGGTATCGCCGCGCTTGACTAGATAGGCGGGGTGAAAGAGAAAGGCGGTTGCGAGGCCAATGATAGGAATCTCCCCGACAACATGGTCGATCACCTTGATCCACGGGTTTTCTTCGTCGATGGCAAGGGTCGCGTTCTCCATTCCCACGGGGCGAATCTGGTAGTCGATGTTCCAGATCGACTTCCAGCCGTTACAGGTCACGGTTCCCAGCTCTTTGTTTGTCGCGGCTTCCACGAAGGTGTAGACCGGGGAGAGAGCGATCGCCTTGTTGGACTCAATATGATAGAGCGGCTCGGTCTGTCCGGAGTCGGTGAAGATCGTGATCTTCTCTTTCCAGGAGAACTTGCGCTTGAGATAGCACACGGTGTTGCCAGACGCATCCGTGACCGTGAGCTGGCTAAGAAGCGCAAGCAGCTTAAACGAAACTGTCAGAGGGTAGTTCATGGGGTCTTACTTTCCGGGCGGGTGTAGAAGGGGCGCAGATCACGGGCACCGCGCTCGGTGTACGGGACGCCGGTCTTCATCCAGTCGGGGCGGGGTGCGTTTAGGAGATAGTGGTCGAAGAACTCGGCCAGGTGGACGGTCCAGTGCTTCATCATGTCCCGGTTGGTCAGGCCGTGGCCCTCGCCGTTGTAGTTGAACATGAAGGCTTCCTTACCGAGGCGGCGCATGGCGGAGAAAAACTCGATTCCCTGGGTCCACGGCACCGCGCCATCGGCATCGTTGTGCATCGAGAGATACGGGGTCTGGACCTTATCCACCCAGAAGATCGGGGAGTTCTCGATGTACTTGAGCGGGTCGGTCCAGGGCGGCCCACCGATACGGCTCTGGGTGCGCTCGTACTGGAAGGCGCGGCTCATGCCACTCTCGTAGCGAATCCCGCCGTAGGCACTCACCATGTTGGAGACCGCCGCCCCCGCCTCGACCGCGCGGAAGAGGTTGGTTCGGGTGATCATGTAGGTGATCTCATAGGCGCCCCAGCTGTGTCCCTGAATCCCGATGCGCTTCTCGTCGATATAGCCACGCCGCAGCACTTCCTGCACCGCGGGCACGACACACTTCATCGCGGACTCGCCGGGGTAGCCCGTGCGGTAGGTGATATCGGGGCGCAGGACGATATAGCCGTTGCTGACATAGCGGCTAACATTGATATTGGTGCCAACTCCGGGACGGACATAGTTATGAAGCTGGTCGGCCATGCGCTCGTAGATATAGACCATCAGGGGGTACTTTTTATTGGGGTCGAAGTTGTCCGGGAGCGTGAGAACCGCCGGGAGCTTCTGCCCATCACCGGTGGTGTAGGTAATCAGATCGCTCTTGCCCCAGACAAAGTCTTTTTGCTGCGGGTTGGCATCGGTGATGCGCTCCGCCTGGGGAATCTTGGCCACGCTGGGCGCGAGCCAGAGATCGGGGAACTGGTCGAAGCGCTCGCGGGTGAAGAGCACGGTCTCGGCATCGCGCGCCTTTGTCGGTGGCCCAAACGAGCAGTCGTCCATCAGGAGCTTGCTGGGGCGCCCACTTCGGAGCGAAGGGAGCTGCCAGTAGCCCTCGGCCCGGCTGGCGAGGTCGTTGACGGTGAAGAGGATGGGCTTGTCGGTGGGAACGGCGGGCTTCTCGGGATCAAACCCAACACGGCTCATGCGGAAGACAAGCCCTGCTTTTCGACCACCGGTTACTTGACGCGCGTCGCCATTCTCCGGGTTCACCTCCCAGAGATCGAACTTATCGTAGACCAGGATCGACTTATCGCCCTCGGTCCAACCTGCCGACCCGTACGGCGGAGGCGGGGCCGGATGGTCGTCGTCTTCGTCCCAGAGCGCCTGCGGAACCTTCTCGCCCAGATTGACGACCTTCTCGCTGTTCACCCCCCGGCAGAGCCAGGTTCGCCGCGCTTGGTCCCACCAGACAAGATACTTCTCGGTCGGCGAGAGCAGCACCGCGCCCCCAGCCTTGGTGAGCACTTTCTTGCGCTCCCCAGACTCGATATCCACGAGGTAGACATCGTCGTAGCTCTGGTCCCACGACGTCAGCTGCTGGTAGGGCTTGGCATCCCGCCCGAGTGTCCAGCGCTTGGTCTCATCGCCCACAAACACGGTCGGTAGGTCTGGCCCCGAGAGCACGGTGAGCTTCTTACTCTTCAAGCTCAGCAGTGCCGGGTAGCTGGGGCGTGCCCCCGCGCGGAGCTTCTGCATGGTCTGGAGCAGGCCGTCCCCCGACGACCAGATATCCACGGCCAGCGGCTCGACCGGGTCCTTGGGCTTCGGCGCGGGCTTTGGTGCCAGCGAGAGGCTCAAGCGGCTCCCGTCCTTGGAGAACCGCGCGCTGCTACCGTCGGCGAGCTGCCAGCCCGCAGGCACACCGGGCGACCTCTCGGTCAGCAGCTCCGTGGCCTTGCCCTCCCCCACTCGCCAGTGCCAGAGGCTACTTACTCGTTCGCGCACCGGAGCGGGAGGGATCGTCGGAGCCGCCGCGGGCGGCTGTGGCGCAGGTGCGCCGGTTGAGGCGGGCGTCGGTGCGGCGGCGGCAGGAGCCTTTGGCGTTCGGACAAAGACCAGCTGCTCCCCGGCATCGTCCCAGGCGATCCCCCGCAGCTCCGACGGCCCTGCGCTCACCGCCACATCGCCGACCTTGCCCAGCTCTCGGACAAAGAGCCCGTCTTTGGTGTCGTCTTTGCTATCCACCGAGTAGGCCAGCCGGGTACCCGCCTTGTTCCATACAAACTCAACCACGTCTGAAATGGTTGTGCTCTGCCCCGTACTTAGATCCCGCACCGTCAGCTCCGCACCTGTCGGCTGATTCGGTGCGCCGCCCGCCGGCCCGTCTGCCCCTCCTGGGAGCGGAGCACCTTGAGGTCGTCGCCCTTGTCGCCCCGCGGGCGGCTGATCTTTGCCCCCCCCGCCCCCACCTGTGGGGGCGGGGGGGGCGGCTTTCTCCAGCTGGTAGGCCAGCCAGCGGCTCCCCTCGCTCGCCAGAGTAAATCGCCGGACTTTCTCAATCGTCTCGGTCTTGCCCGTGGTCAGGTCTAGAATGCCCAGCGCCGACGGAAGGGGCGGTTTCTTTTCTTTACGTGCCTTCTCGCTCTCGGCAAACGGCGCGCCGATCGTGAAGATCACAAAGCGGCTGTCGGGGGTGAGCTGGGGCGCACGGCCACGGGGGATCTTGTACTCGGTCGGGCTGTTGGTGCTCCGAATAAAGAGCGTCCCATCGCCCTCTGTCGGTGCGATGACGTAGGCCGCCCACTTGCCATCACGCGAGAGCTGCGGGAGCTGGATACTCTTCCAGAGCTCGTAGTCGTAGTGCTGAAGCGGACGCTTTGTTGCAACCGGGGTAGTGGAGGCCGGCTGGAGCTGGTTGATCGTCCCCCCGCCGTTCACCCGCGCCGGGAGCGGCTGCTGGGCGTAGGCGGCGGAGAGAAAGAGAAGCGAGCAGGAGAGCGCAAGTGACAGACGGGAAACACGTGACGGAGCCATGGCGCATTATACGGAAAGGCCCTCACCGACGACAACCCCGCTGGCGCGGTACAATAAACCATGTTTACAGGAATCGTAGAGGCAGTGGGAAAAGTGGTCGCGCTGGACTCGGGGCGAGACTCGGTGCGGCTGACCGCGGCAGCGGGGCGTGTGGCCGAGGATGTCGCGATCGGAGACTCCGTGGCGATCAACGGGGTCTGCCTGACGGTCGTGGAGATCGCGGCCCCACAGCTCACCTTCGAGGCGGTCTACGAGACCCTGCGCCGCACGACACTGGGCTCACTCCGGGTCGGCGATCCCGTGAACCTAGAGCGCGCCCTCAAGGCCGACGGGCGCTTTGGCGGCCATATTGTCCAGGGGCATATCGACGGCACCGGCCGCATCGCCTCGATTCGCCCGGTCGGGGATTCCTGGTTTGTCTATATTGAGGCGTCCCGCGAGCTCCTGCGCTATGTCGTCACCAAGGGAAGCATCTGTGTCGATGGCATCTCGCTCACGGTGATGGACGCCGACGATAAAGCCTTCTCGCTCTCGATCATTCCCCACACCTGGGACAACACGACCCTCAAGGACCGGCGGGCGGGCGACCAAGTGAACCTGGAGACCGATATTGTGGGTAAGTATGTGGAGAAGCTCATGGGCGGCTGGGCTCCGGGCGGCGGGCGTGGTGTGACCATGGACCTGCTGGCACGGAGCGGCTACATCGAGCCCCAGCCCGAGCCTGAGGCATCGCGACGATGGTAGAGTCCTCTGAGAAGCTCCAGTTTGAGACCTTTGAAGCCTTCCACGACTGGGCACTCCAGCACGAAGCCCGCGCCGAGTGGGTTGCGGGGAAGTTGATCGTGCTCACAAATCACCAGGGAGAAAGCCTCGTGTCGGTTCGTCGCATCCATCAAAAGCTACAGCTCTTCCTCTCACGTTTACTCGTCTCCTGGCTCGAAGAAAACGCACTTGGGGGTGAGGTGCTCGGCCCTGAGTTTGCGGTTCGCCTCTCGTCACGCCCCTCGGGTAGGGAGCCCGATGTTTTTTACGTGAGCCCGGAACAGCTTCCCTTGCTCAACGACACCTACTTAGACACTGCTCCTGCCCTCTGTATCGAGATCGTCAGCCCGGAGAGCGCCGACCGGGACTTCAACGATAAGTTTCAGGAGTACGAGGCTGCGGGGATCTCGGAGTACTGGATTGTCGATCCCGACGACCATGCGATCTTTTTCTACCGCCTTGCGGACAACGGGCGCTACCGCCGAATCCTTCCGCAAGACGGAACCTACACCAGCCGCGCCGTTCCGGGTCTGACCCTTCAGACCGCCTGGCTCTGGCAAGACCCCCTGCCGACCCTGCGCGAGATCGGGCGGTTCTGGGAAGCACGAGAGAGTTTATGAGCACCACACACGAGCCTGAGTTTCACTTCGACCGGATCGAAGACGCTATCGAGGACCTTCGGGCGGGAAAGCTGATCATCCTCGTTGACGACGAAGACCGGGAGAACGAGGGCGACTTTGTCATGGCCGCCGAGTTTGTGACGCCCGAGATCATCACCCTCATGAACCGGCGCGCCAGTGGGATCATCACGGTCCCGATGATGGCCGAGCGCCTCGACGAGCTCAATATCCCCGCCCAGGTCCAGGACAACACCGAGGCGATGCGCACGGCGTTTCATGTCGCGGTCGACGCCCGCTTTGGGACCACCAGCGGCTCCAGCGCCCAAGACCGTGTGCTCACTATCCAAAAGCTCGCCGACCCTAGCGCTGTTCCCGCGGATTTCAACCGCCCCGGCCATGTCAGCCCGCTCATGGCGCGCAACGGGGGCGTCCTCAAGCGCCCCGGGCACACCGAGGCAGCGGTAGATCTGATGCGTCTCGCGGGGCTCCAGCCGGTCGGGGTGATCTGTGAGATCATGGGCGACGATGGCGAGATGCTGCGCCTGCCGGGCCTTGTCGAGCTTGCCAAAGAGCTTGGCCTGAAGCTCTGCACCATCGCCGACCTGATCCGCTACCGTCGCCGCACGGAGAAGCTCGTCAAGAAGCTCGCGGTCGCGGACCTACCGACGCGCTTTGGAACCTTTGCCGCCCACGCCTACCTCAGCGAGGTGGACAACAACGAGTACCTCGCGCTAGTGTTGGGTGAGATCGCTCCCGACGATGCCATTCTCTGCCGGATCCATAGCTCCTGCGTGACGGGCGACCTCCTGGGCTCCCTCCGCTGCGACTGTGGCGACCAGCTCCAGCTCGCGCTGGAGAAGATCGCGGCGGAGGGGCGTGGCGTGCTGCTCTATATCGAGCAAGAAGGACGTGGGATCGGGCTGGTCAATAAGATGCGCGCCTACGCCCTCCAGGACCAAGGTGCCGACACGCTCGATGCCAACACCATGCTGGGCTTCAAGGCAGACTCGCGCGACTACGGGATCGGGGCGCAGATTCTCGTGGATCTCGGCCTGCGAAAGCTACGGCTGATGACCAACAACCCCGGCAAGCGCGACGGTCTCCAGGGCTTTGATCTCGTTGTCACGGAGCGGGTCCCCCTCCCCATCACGGCAAACCCCCACAACGCCCGCTATCTCGAGACCAAGCGCACCCGCATGGGCCACGATCTCCCCCCCGTTCCCTAGGATTTTTTCCCGACTGCCCAACTAAACGTCGCCTCCCCGACGATTGTGGGGTGGTGTGAATGCAATTGCTCACAGCAGGGAACAACACACCAGGTGGAGTCGTTTGTAAGACATGATTCCTGGAACTATGAATGGAGATATTGCACTCTGGACAACCTACGGAGCGGTACTGAGTATCGCCCTCGTGGGGGGACTGATGTTGTCCAGCTTTCCCAAGACCCGGTGGGAGCGGAGCCTCAAAGTTCTGGGACTGGGGTGCAAGGGAGCGGGGATCTACCGAGGCCGCGCGATCCAAGTGACACGCAAGGGTAGTCTCGTCTCGATCTCGATTCGTACACGCAACGAAGCGCGCCTCTTCGATGAGCTCAGTAGCGACACCCCTGTCCCTGCCCTGCCCTGGATCAGCGAGCTCGCGGCGATGCAGCTCAGCACGCTTGCCTTCGCCCAGAGAGTCTGGGACCGCTGGCACATCCAGCTCCGCGACAAGACCCTCCAGATCTCCTGCGACACCGTCCGCCCCGAGCGCCTACGCTTTCTCCTGGACCTTGCCTGTGACCTCGCCGATGGGGTAGACCGCTTTGGGGAAGAGCAGGCCCCCAGCCGCTTTGTACGCAGGGCATCGGTTTAATAACGCTTTCTCTAATCGTCGGGTACAATGCCTGCGTTATGAAAATGCAGGAATATCAGGCCAAAGCTCTCCTGGCGCAGTTTGGAGTGCCGACGCCCAAGGGAATTGTTTGTACCACTCCCGATGAAGTCAAGGCTGCTGCCGAGTCGCTCGGGGGCGGAGCTGTTGTCAAAGCACAGGTTCTCGCTGGCGGGCGAGGCAAGGCCGGTGCCGTCAAGGTCGCCAAGACCGCCGAGGCGTGCGCGGACTTTGCGGGCTCGATCCTGGGCAAGAAGCTCTACTTTGAGCAGGCCAAGGAAGAGCTCGCGATCAACACGCTTCTTGTCGAGGAGCTCCTCCCCATCGCCAAAGAGTACTATCTGGGCATGGTGGTCGACCGCGACACCCAGCGCAACGTGCTGATTCTCTCGTCGCAGGGCGGGATGGATATCGAGGAAGTGGCCCACTCCCACCCCGATGCCATCGGACGCCACCCGGTCGATCCGGCCATTGGGGTCAAGGACTTCCACATCCGTGAGCTGGCCCGCAAGGGCGGCATCCCGGACTCCGAGCTGGGCAAGCTGGCCCCGTTTGTCAAGAACCTCTACAACGCCTGCCTCAAGTCCGATGCCACCCTCGCGGAGATCAACCCGCTGGTTGTGCTCGCGGATGGGAACTTTATCGCGGGCGATGCGAAGATCAATATCGACGACAACACGCTCTACCGCCACCCAGAGCTCGCCGCCCACGGCGAGGACTCCGACGAGCTCAACGACTTCGAGAAAGAAGCACGTCGGCGCGGGATCAATAACTACGTTCACCTCGGCGGCAATGTCGGCATCATCTGCAACGGCGCCGGGCTCGTCATGGGCACGATGGACGAGGTCAAGCGTGCGGGCGGCCAGCCGGCAAACTTCCTCGATATCGGCGGCGGCGCAAAGGCCGAGCTGGTGCGCTCCTCGCTGGAGCTGATCCTGCTCGATAAAGACGTGAAAGCGATCCTCATCAATATCTTCGGCGGTATCACCCGCGGCGATGAAGTCGCCAAGGGGATTATCGAGGCGACAAGCACGATGGACATCCAAGTTCCGCTGGTCGTGCGCCTTGCGGGGACAAACTCGGAGGAGGGCCTTGCGCTTCTCAAGGATGCCAACCTGGTCCCTGCCGCCACGATGCAGGAAGCTGCTCAGAAAGTTGTCGCGCTGCTCTAACAGCCACAAGAAAGAAAACCTACCATGGCCTGGGAATATAAAATTATCACCTCCGCAGAGGACACCGACGATGAGACGATGCTCAATGAGCTCGGTGCTGAGGGCTGGGAGCTTATCTCGGTGCAGATCAGCGAAGTGACCTACGTCGAAGAGAACGCCGAGAGCGAAGAAGGCGACGAGTACGTCGAGGAAGTGGCGACCTACTACCTCAAGCGAGCGAAATAACCCCCTCGCGCATCGCCCCGGTTGGAGCGGGGCGTCGACGAGCCTCGTTTCTCGGCTGGAAAGGCCTTCGGCCATCGGGCTAGTTTATGGCCGAAGGCCTTCCTAGCGGAGCCTGCGACGCTCGTTGACGCTCCCCTCTCACGGGAGCGATCACGGGGAACCTATAAAACTATGGCAATTCTGATTGATGAAACAACCAAGGTTGTCGTCTCCGGCATCACCGGCCGAGAAGGCACCTTCCATAGCGGGCAGATGCTCGCCTACGGCACCCAGGTCGTCGCCGGTGTGACTCCCGGCAAGGGTGGTCAGACCTGGACCAGCGATGATGGAAAGTACACGGTTCCGGTCTTCAACACAGTCGCCGAGGCGGTCGAGAAGACGGGTGCCAATGCGCACTTTGTGGTGGTTCCGCCCAAGTTCGCCGCCGACTCGATCATCGAGGGCGCGGACGCCGGCTGTGAGCTGATTGTCTGCATCACCGACGGTCTGAGCCAGCAGGACATGATCACAGCCACCGACTATGTCAAGCGCGTCAAGAAGACCCGGCTGATCGGCACTAACTGCCCTGGCCTGCTCTCGGTGGGCAAGGCGAAGATCGGGATCATTCCCCAGAATATCTTCCTTGAAGGCCCGGTTGGGCTGGTCTCGCGCTCGGGCACCCTCACCTACGAGATCGTGGACGCGCTCACCCGCGCAGGCCTCGGCCAGACCACCGCGGTCGGAATCGGCGGCGACCCCATTCTTGGGATGCGCTTCGCCGATGTGCTGGAGCTCTTTGAGAACGACCCGGAGACCAAAGCAGTCGTCATGGTCGGTGAGATCGGCGGCGCAGACGAAGAGGCCGGGGCGGAGGTCATCAAGCGCATGACCAAGCCCGTGGTCGGCTTTATCGGCGGCCGCAGCGCCCCTCCCGGAAAACGAATGGGCCACGCCGGTGCTATCGTCTCCGCCACCAGTGGCAGTGCGGACAGCAAGATCGCCGCCCTCAACGCCGCCGGAGCCCCCGTCGCCGACACCACCGCCGACATTCCGGGGCTGGTGAAAAAAGCGCTGGGGATGTAGTTCGCCCAATAGAATTGGGCGTCAGCAGTGGCGGGCGCGAAGCGCCGTTCAAATGCCCCCTTCGGGGCCGCCGCAAAGCCCGTGCCGGGCTCCTAATTGGGGAGCTTGGGGCGGGCTTTTCTGTTCTTAGGTGCAGTGATAAAATAGCGCTATGACCCCCCTGACCGCTCCTGCCCCCACCCCTTCTCCCCGCCGTAAACGCTGGAACCGCGACGAGTACCACCGCCTCGCGGAGCAGGGCTGGCTGGGCACCTTGCGCTGGGAGCTGATTCAGGGAGAGATCGTCGAAGTCATGCCACAAAGCCCCACCCACTCTACCGGTATCATGCGCCTCGTCCTCGCGCTCGTTCCTATTTTCGGGCTTGAGTTCGTCCGCACGCAGCTGCCCATCGTTCTTGGTCCACTCAATGAACCTGAACCGGATATTGTCGTCACGGCAGGCACCGTCGCCGACTATGCTAGCCAACAACCTGGCGCAGAAGATATTCGACTTCTCGTAGAGGTGTCCTCGACAACGCTCCGTGATGATCTTAGCGTGAAAGCCGCGCTCTACGCTCAGGCGGGAATCCCAGAGTACTGGGTTCTCGATCTGGAAAATCGTCGCCTCTACGTTCACCGTAACCCTAATGCGTCGGGATGGGGAGCAATCCAGAACCTTGGGGAGACAGAGCATATCGCCCCCCTCGCTGCTCCACAAGCGAGTCTCTCGATCGCGCAGCTTTTGAGCTAATCCCGTGACCCTTGGCGAGCTGCTCAAATCCGTGATCGCAATTCTCTGTGGGGTACTTCTTTTCGTTGTCTGCATCGCCCTGAAGAAGACCAACCCCACCCTCGCAATGGGATGCTGCCTTGCGTTGCTCCTCGTGCCGATTGCAGTCCTTCGTTCACGCCACTTTGACCGATTTTTGCTTCGTACGGGCTCCCGGTGCGAGGTGGCACGGGCTTTTCGCGTTGCTTAGAATGACCGTAGAGAGTAGTAGTTCAAAATGGAAGAATGCCCAGGGTGTACTGGATCACGCGTGCTTCGATGGCAACGTCGTTTCCCGTGAGATAGGTATGACAAATAGCATAGGGGAGCTTGTCGGTTCGAGCCCGTCCCGCTCTCTCTGAAATTGACATCAGGCAAGATCAGAACGAAATATCGAAATCAAGATCATGGGAATGATTCCTAGATCATCGGCACCAATCCTAAAGTCAAATTTTTTATCCTAATACTTCGGAATCGAGCCTAAAATTAAAATTCAAAATTGTCGTTCTAGGCAGACAGATTTGATTCAAAATCTTGAAAGATAAGCGTTATCTGACGTTTTTTGGTAATGCCCTTGCAAGATAAACCATGTCTATGGTATACACAAAAAATCTCAGCGTTATGAGGAAGTGAGGCAACTCTCATGGCATCGAAAGTAGCAGTATCAAAAGTCATTGACGATCTGGAGAAGATCATTAACACCTGGGGAGAGAACCCTGATTTTTCGCTCCCCGATGGAACGACACGGCAGCAACTAGAACAACTTCGGTCCGAGATTATCAGCGATAATGAAGATATCGAAGTTCAGCGTACCAAGCTTACCGGAATGATTGATCGCCGCGATGATAAAGCATCACGTGGAAATGATCTAGCCGTTCGGGCACGAAGTGGCATTAAGTTCACGTATGGAGCTGATTCTGCTCAGTACAAACAAGCAGGTGGAACGCCGTTGAGTGAACGAAAACCCCGTGTACGAAGATCAAGCTCAATGTAGACGTACTTAGATTTATGCGAAGTAATCATCGGTATATACTTCAGTACGAGGAGTTAATTAACTCTTATCGAACACATGGTGTCTCATTCATAGATAAATATGATTTTGTGAATGAGATATTCATGCCGATGTCCTTTCGGGTATTAGAATACATTGTATCGACAAATAACTTAGACGATAGTTTGACTTTCCTTAATTTATTTGATCTTCAAAAAGCAGCAATGCAAACTGTATACTTAGAGCTATGCCTTCTACTCGTAAAATCAGATCATCCAGAATCGGATAAATATTTTCAATATGTGACATCAAAATGGGATCTACTTTACTTAAATTCTAGTCTGAGTGTTCATTTTTTTGAAGAAAAGAATCTTGATAAATCGGATTTGTATTTTATGAGAGAGATCTCTATTCTTGATTCTATGGAGAGTAGCTTAGAAAAAGATTACGCAATAGAAGCAACCTGTGATTTTTGTTGCAGGACAAACCGTCATAACTTACTTCTTTCATTATGTAATCAAATCGAAGAGATCAATCTTAGAATTAGTGTAATTAGCCGCTACATTGATCCTGACATACTCAAAGGAGAAAAGATAGATATCACTGCTCTTTCCAAGTATATTGATCCAAAAACCATTCAAAATTATCTCAATAAACATTCTTAATATTAGATTGTTACCGATTTTAAATCGGCGAGCAAATGCTGTTGCCTATGCCAACAAGTCTTTGACGACTTCTTGATTGATCCAGAGGGTGACCCTGCCACGGTTGACCAGAGCGGTGTTATACTGTTTCCAGTTGCGGGTGCGGTACTGAGGTTTTGTTTTTTTCACAGATTACTGGACTGCCAGAATCGTGCCCGTGACTACCTGGAAAAACTACTGGCTAGACCATTGTGCAACAAAGCCGTCCGAGATTATCAGCGATAATGAAGATATCGAAGTTCAGCGTACCAAGCTTACCGGAATGATTGATCGCCGCGATGATAAAGCATCACGTGGAAATGATCTAGCCGTTCGGGCACGAAGTGGCATTAAGTTCACGTATGGAGCTGATTCTGCTCAGTACAAACAAGCAGGTGGAACACCGTTGAGTGAAAGAAAACCTAGAACTAAAAAATCTTCTAGTTAAGGTTTACTTTTATTCTTGGCCCGTCACTGTATAGACATTTTACATTAAAACAGGTAGTGGGATGGATCTGTTTTACGTCCATCCCACTATATTTAAATTATCGAACTACCAGCCTTTATTTCGAACAACAATGAACCAGCAAAATCATTCACTCAAATTGAGTAAAATCTTTCCATGACATCACTAGGAATTTGCACTGTATTTAATTTGTTCAGAAATATTTTGATGATAATTTTCTGGAACTCACGACTGCAATATTGAAATTTTACATGATACAAAGAAACACATTTCATCTTCATTATCTCCTCCAGGAAATCTTTTCTTTTGCCATCTTGAAACATAGTATAAATCACACCACTATTAGATTCGATCTCGATCTTCCCTTTTTTAAAGTCTGATTCAAAAAATGGAGGATGCTTTATTTTAAATTTTTGAATCAATTTATCTTCTAGTTCATTACTGAATCGTTCAGTTCTCGGTTGACGAATCACTAAAAATGACGTCTCTTGTGTGTCACAAAGATGATGAAATGCTTGATGCAGTACGAGTGAATCAAACTCATCAGAAGAAACAAAAGTAACCGATTCAACACCACAATAACGCTTTATAAGATTCTCTCTATCCATTTTTTACATTTCACACCTAGAGTGATTAACAAATAGCGCATCGTAGCTTTTACGAAATTGACAATATTCCATTTCCTCCAAGATAGATTCTTTACGAATCAAGTAATCCCTCCACTCCTTCAGAGTAGTAAATTTCGTGACAAATATATCATTCAGCAAACGAATCAAATCCGCTTGATCATCATCACACCAAGGAGCGATTAATGCTGATTCAATAATATCAATATATCCTCCAAATATTCTGGAGTCGTGCATAACTTACTCACCGTCTAAAAATTCAAATTATTATGCTAACAAATCCTTTACGACGTGCCCGTGCACGTCCGTTAATCGGAAATCTCGGCCTTGGTAGCGGTAGCTTAGGCGGGTGTGGTCAAATCCGAGCAGGTGCAAGATAGTCGCCTGGAGATCGTGGACGTGCACGACGCCGGGGGTGAACTCGGCTTTGTTGGGGGTGATGGGGTTGCCCTGCGCGTCGGCGATATTGTAGCCGTAGTCGTCGGTGCGGCCGTAGGTGAAGCCGGGCTTGACTCCCCCGCCTGCCATCCAGAGAGAAAAGCTACGCGGGTGGTGGTCACGGCCGTAGTTGTTTTTCTCCAGCTTCCCCTGCGAGTAGCTCGTCCGCCCGAACTCCCCGCCCCAGATAATCAGCGTGTCGTCGAGCATCCCACGCCGCTTGAGATCGAGAACGAGTGCGGCGGACGCTTTATCCGTGAGCTTTGCTTGGCCGCGCATCGCGCCGGGAAGCCCGCCGTGGTGATCCCAGCCCTGGTGGTAGAGCTGGATAAAACGCACCCCTTTTTCGGCGAGGCGGCGCGCGAGCAGGCAGTTGGCGGCAAACGTCCCCGGTTTTCGGGCGTCCTCGCCGTAGAGGGCGAACGTTTCGTCGGGCTCCGTGGACGTGTCGGTGACCTCGGGGACACTGGTCTGCATGCGGTAGGCGAGCTCGTACTGCGCCATGCGGCTCTCAATCGCGGGATCGAGTGTCGCTTGGGATTGTAGCTTGCTTAACTGTCCGAGCGTGTCCAAGAGCGCACGGCGGCTCTGGTTCGAGACGCCCTCCGGGTTGGTGAGATAGAGCACGGGACTCTTGCCCGCGCGGAACTGTGTCCCTTGGTAGCGTGCATCGAGGAAGCCACTGCCCCACAAACGCGAGTAGAGCGGCTGGTCGCCTTGATTGGCCGTCACCAAGACCACAAAGCTGGGCAGGTTCTCGTTCATCGAGCCCAGGCCGTAGCTCACCCACGCGCCGAGGCACGGGCGGCCCGCGATCTGGCTCCCGGTCTGGAAGAACGTAATCGCGGGGTCGTGGTTGATCGCCTCAGTCCACATCGAGCGCACCAGACACAGCTCATCGGCGATCTTAGCGGTCTCTGGCATGATCTCGGAGAGCTCCATCCCGCACTTGCCCGCCCGCACAAAGTTAAACGCCGAGCCCGCCAGCGGTAGCTCCGCTTGGTTGGCGCTCATCCCGGTCAGGCGCTGGCCGCGGCGGATAAAGTCCGGCAGGGGCTGGCCGTGTTTCTCGCGGAGCAATGGCTTGTTGTCAAAGAGGTCCTGCGCTGCGGGGCCGCCGCTCTGGAACAGATAGATCACCCGCTTGGCCTTGGGTGCAAAGTGCGGGGCCGCAAATGCTCCCGTTTCGAGGCTTCCTAGCCCCAGCACCCCCAACCCAAGAGTCGAGTTCTTCAAAAAATGCCGTCGCGTCACTGCCAGTGGGTCCATGCCCCGTATTGTACCGAAAAAAAACTTGTCCGGTTTTATCAGATTTGGCACCTCCCACCCGTTATAGGGGCGACAACCCAGATGGGAAACCGGAGTTTTTATGAACGCTTACACTCGCTCTCTTCTTGCCTTGCTCCTCATCGCTTTCTGCCGTTACGACGCCCTTGCTCAGGTGCTCTTTCGCGATGACTTCAACCGCGCCGCGCTAACGGTCGGCGCCCCGACAACCTACACCACCACCGTGACCAGCGGCGACGGCGACGCCAGCATTGTGGGCGGAAGTTTCCTCCAGCTCACCAACGATGGTACGGCCGCGGCGAACGCGAGCGGCCGCGTCTGGGTGGCCGGGCAGACCATGAGCTTTTCGGGCTTCAGCCCCACGCTCAGTAGCAACGCGGGAGCCTTGAGCTGGAGCTTCAATGCCCGTTACAACCGCACGACGAACCCCGGTGGCTTCGATGCGAACCTCTATAGTATGGCGGTCATTCTTGGGGCCACCAGTAGTGACCTCACGACCGCCAACGGGTACGCCATCGCCTACGGCAACGCGGGCGCTCCCGACCCGATCCGGCTTGTGCGCTTCACCGGCGGGCTGGACGCCGATGCGAACTTGACCACCCTGATCTCCAGTGGCGCATCGGACCTCGCCGCGGTGAACGACTACTTTAGTGTGAGAGTGCTCTACAACCCAAACACCAACGACTGGCAGCTCTTGGTGCGCGACGATGGCACAAGTGCGTGGGGCGATCCGCAGACCGTGAGCACCTCGGTAGGAACGGCATTCGATACGGCCTACACCGCGACACCGCTCACCCACTTTGGCTTTCTCTGGAACTACAATACCGCCACCAACCAGACCGTCCAGTTTGACAACTTCCAGCTCGCCACGGTCCCAGAGCCCTCGACAGGCATGCTCGTCGTTGTCGGCCTCGCGATGATTCTGGCGTGGCGTCAGGAGCGAGTGGGGCGGCGGCCACGGGCATGATATACTGTCACGATGGGCCGCCGTGGCGCTTTGCCAGGCGGCCCTAACTCTGTCAGAAAGGAGGCGGCGTTTTATGCCTAAACCGATTGTCGCCATCGTTGGACGCCCCAACGTCGGCAAGTCCACCCTCTTCAACCGCCTCACCGGCAAGCGAATTGCCATTGTCGAGGACACCCCAGGAATTACGCGTGATCGGCTCTATGCCGAGGGCGAGTGGAACGGACGAAACTACACCCTGATCGATACGGGGGGAATCAGCATGGACGAGGACGATCCCATGCAGGCCCAGGTACGTATCCAAGCGGAGATTGCGATGGAGGAGGCAGATGTTATCCTCATGCTCTGCGATGCATCGCAGGGAATCACGCCCAACGATATCGAGCTAGCCGATGAGCTCCGTGGTGTCGTGGATGTCCCGCTGTTTGTGGTGGTCAATAAGTCCGACAACCCCAACCGCGACCAAGACGCGATGGAGTTCTACAGCCTCGGGCTGGGCGAGATCTACCCGGTCTCGGCCATCTCCAGCCGCGGTGTGGGAGACCTTCTCGATGAGGTCGTCGCCTCGTTCCCCCCCGAGACCGAAGAGGACAACGAGGATGAGACCGTGCGGATCGCGCTGGTCGGCCGCCCGAATGTCGGGAAATCGTCGATGGTCAATGCCATTCTTGGTGAGGAGCGCACGATTGTCTCCCCGGTTGCCGGAACCACGCGCGATGCCATCGACACCTACTTTGAGTTCGAGGGCAAGCGCATCTTGCTGATCGACACCGCAGGCATCCGGCGCTCCGGGAAGATCCAGGGGACGGTCGAGTACTACTCCGTGCTCCGTGCCCAGCGCGCGATCGAGCGCTGCGATGTCGCGGTCACGGTGATCGATAGCATCGAAGGCCTCCGCGATGGCGATAAGCGCGTCCTGGGGATGGCACACGAAGCCGGCAAGGCAAGTGTGATCTGTGTGAATAAGTGGGACGAGGGCCGCAAGGGAGTCTTGGAGGAGAACGCGGGCAAGAACCCCATGCGCATCCTCACCCAGACCCTCCGCGATGAGCTGCCGTTCTGTAGCTATGCGCCGGTCGCCTTCTGCTCCGCACTCAAGGGCACGGGGATTGGTGCGTTTCTAGAGACCGCGATCCATGCCGCAGAGAACCACTCGATGCGCATCCCCACGGGCGAGCTCAACCGGCTCATCCGCGATGCCGTCGACTCCCGCCCGTACACGACCAAGGGACGAAACCTCAAGGTCAAGTACGCGACCATGGCGGCGGTTCAGCCTCCGACCATTGTCCTCTTTGTCAACGACCCAGAGCTGATGCACTTCTCCTACCAGCGCTACCTAGAGAACCAGCTCCGCAAGACCTATGGCCTGGAAGGGACCCCCCTCAAGATCATCTGCCGCAAGGCCGCCAAAGACCGCGAAGACCGGGACTAGCTGCTGGGGATTGCTGGGGGCTGAAGACCCCGGCTCAAGACAAGAGCGTCCCGTGGACGCAGGAAACCTAACTCTCCTGCGTCCACGGGACGCTCTATTTTCATCAGGCGGGTATTTTAATGCCCGCGACTAATGCCCGCCGATAAACCGCCCCGCAGTGAGCCAGAACAGCAAGCCGGAGACCACCATGGTAACGGGCAGGGTAAGCACCCAGGCGATCAGGATATTTCGGATCGTCTTGGGCTGAAGCCCCGATTTATTGGCCGCCATCGTCCCCGCGATTCCCGACGAGAGAATGTGCGTCGTGGAGACGGGAGCGGCGAGCTTATCGGCGACCATGATCGTCAGCATCGCGGTGAGCTCCGCGGCGGCACCTTGGCCGTAGGTGAGGTGGGCCTTCCCGATCTTCTCCCCGACCGTCACCACGATCCGCTTCCAGCCAAACATCGTCCCCACTCCCAGCGCCAGCGCCACAGCGACTGTCACCCAGGGTGCGACAAACTCCACCGTGCCCTTGATCTCTTTCTGCCCCTTCTCCAAGAGGTCCTTGTCGTCGGCGCTGAGCCCCTTCTCTTTTGCCACTTTCTTGAGGGCGGAGGCGGCCTTGAGTGCCTCTTTGCGGAGCTCTGCCTGATCGGCGGCGGGAAGCTCGCTCAGGCTCGCACGGTTGGCGAGGAGCGACTCGATCTTCTTGAGACGCTTGTCGGCCTCAGCAGCCTTCTCCACGGAGGCCAGCGCGGGGCTCTCGACCAGGGTCTCTACCTGCTTTACCACCGCGACCGTGCTGGCGATCTTCTCCGCACCGAAGTTAGGGTTGACCGTAAACTGGCCGGGGAGCAGGGCGATCAGGATCAGCATCATCAGGCCAATCCCCTTCTGGCCATCGTTGGAGCCGTGGGCATAGCTCACCCCGGTACAGGTCCCAATCAGCATCAAACGAATCGGCCAGGGCGGCGGGGCCATGTTATCGACATCCTCAGGCGACTGGAAGAGCTCGGGGCGCTTGACAATCAGCTTCATCGCCAGGAAGATCAAGGCCGCTACCCCAAACCCGACCAGGGGCGCGAGAGCCAGGCCTTTTAGTGTGTCGTAGAACTTCTCCAGGTTGACATCTTTGTGCGCCAGCATGCCCCACGTGATCCCCACTCCGGTGATAGAGCCTATCAGCGTGTGCGAGCTGGATGCAGGAAGCCCGACAAACCAGGTAGCCAGGTTCCAGAGCACTGCAGTAATCAGGATCGAGAGGAGCATCCAGATCCCCATCGCGCCACTCGCCCCCACCAACAGGTCGGTGGGAAGCAGGCCCACGATTTTGAAGGCGACTCCGGCTCCTGCGCCAAAGACACTCAGGACCCCAAGCAGGTTGACCAGCCCGGACCAGAGTACCGCGACGGTCGGCTTCAGGGAGCGTGTGTAGATCACGGTCGCGACCGCGTTGGCGGTATCGTGAAATCCATTAACAAACTCAAAGCCCAGCGCGATCACCAGGCAGAGCCCCAGCAGGCCAATTGTTGCGATGTCCATAAATCTATTTCTATCTGACTCCTTTTCCCTATCATGCCATCTCCCTTACCGGACTCTGTTAAGCAAATGTTAACCTTTCCTGATGATGGGGCGATTTAGATTAAGAGACCGATATTTAACTCACTCTTAACAGAGCGTTCTTATTCGCCTCTTAAACTACTTGCCGAAATGAAGACGATTCTTAATACAGCTCCTCTCTTTGCCCTTGCCCTTCTCGGTGCCCACCCTGCCGCGGCCCAGACCAAGAACAGTGCGCCACCCGCCCTCACCGCAGAGCAGGTCAAGGCACTCGATCTGCTCTCCAAGCTGAAGTTCAGTGGCTACCTCCAGCTTCGCTACGATGCTCTCCTCGGAGATGCAGCCCTCTTTAAGAACCAGGGTGCAGGCGGCACAGGACCACGGCCGACCGTCGGGGCGCCCCATGTGGGCGGTGCATCGCAAGGGTTTATCTTGCGACGAGGGCGCTTCAAGGTTGATGGCGCACTCAATCCCAAAGATGCCTTTACCTTCCAGTTCGACTTTGGCTCAGTCGGCCCGCTTCACCTCCGCGATATGTACGCCGATATTAAGAGTGGTCTGCCCCACAACTGGCAGCTACGCGTTGGGCAGTTTCCGCCCCAGTTCACCTACATTTTGCCGTCGAGTAGCCGTGTGCGAGAGTCGCCCGAGCGCGCTCTAGGCTTCTCGGACAGCAGCAACGCCAACTTCATCTTTAAAGACACGGTCTCAGCGACCGGGGGGACGGTCACGGCGGGGACGGTGATTCCCTTTCTGCTGAACCAGGACCGCGATCAGGGGGCGATGTTTAGCTACAAGGCCAAGCGTGCGACCAGCTACTTTGGTCTCTACAACGGCGAGGGCCGCGACAACAACGGGCAGAGGCCCATCAATGGCAACCTGACGTTCATGGGGCGAGTCGAGCAGCGCATTCCTGCCGCGAAGGGAGATGTCTTTGTGGGAGGCTCGCGCTACGATGGCCAGTGGCCCGCCCGTGCCGCCGCGCCGGTCGGCACCACGGTCGCCGATTTTAAGAACGCCGCCCGCCGGGTGACGGCCCTCGAAACCCGCTGGGTGGGCAAGAATGGCACCGAGCTACGCTACGAGCGAATCGATGGTCGCTACGATGTCACCCCCGATCGCTCTCTCTATCTTGCGGGAAACAACATTCATGCCTGGTATGCCACCGTGCGTCAGCCTATCGCCCCGCACACGGTCGCCTCTCTCACCTACGATGTCTTCGATCCGACCAACCAGACCGTCGCGGGCCTGACACCGGGCGAGTACCGGCGCAAGACCCTCCAAGGCGGCGTCCTCCACCAGCTCGCCCCCGGAACCCGCCTGCGCCTCTGGTATGTTCAGGGCCTCACTCCCTACGACCCATCGGCGGCCGCAGGCACTGCCGCACGCAAGAAGCTTGGGCAAGTGATCGGGGAGCTACAGGTCGAGTTTTAACCCCCCGCACCAATGCCTTCATCGCCGTTGAGGAGCTCCTCAACGGCGATTTGTTATTTATTTGTTAATAAATCAGCCAAAAGGACATGAATTGTTAAGCTTTCGTGGGTTAATCTGTACTTAACACGGACGAGTGGATGTGCTCTTAAACTCCCACTGGAATGAAAAACTCTCTTAATAGGATGGTAGGGCTCGCCGCGTTGCTCGCCCTGCCCGCTGCTGGCTTTGCACAGCAGGCTCCCGACGATGTCCCTGCAACCCACTGGGCCTACCCCGCGGTCCAAGACCTGATCTCCAAGGGCCTGATCCAGAACTTCCCCAATGGCAAGTACCTAGGGGAACGCACCTTGACGCGCTACGAGATGGCATCACTGGTTAAGCGCATGCTGGACTACCTTGCCAAGACTCAGGTCAAGGTCATCGAAGCGCCCAAGGTGAACCCGCCTAAGGTCGCCGCTCCCAAGCCGACCACGCCCAAGGCCCCTACCGCAACCAAGGCGGAAGTGGATGCCCTGAAGCTCTCTGTAGACGCTCTCAAAGAAGTCCAGCTCTCGTCGGACGAAGTGGCGGAGCTGCGCAAGCTGATCAAAGAGTTCTTGCCGGAGCTACTGGTGATGAACACCAACTTCAAGGCCCTACAAGACAAGTTCGATGCGCTCGACACCAAGATGGTGGACTTTGAGCAGGACATCAAGGACATGAAGATCCTTGGGGCCGCGCACCAAGCTCAGCTGAATATCCTCAATGCCAAGAAGGCGGATGGCTATATCCAGGCGCGCTACTCCCGCCGTGGCACTGAGGACCCGCTCCGCGCCCCCGAGAATGTCGCGCAGGATACCACCCGAGGAAATGGCGGCGACCGCGATACGTTCCATGTGCGGCGTGCACGTCTGAACTTCCGCGGCGATCTGGTCAATGCCCAGGGCCAGCCCACGCGTGGTGGCTACCGCATCCAGCTCGATGCCCGTACGGCCCCGACCGCAGGCGCGCAGGAGCTGACGGTCAAAGAGGCCTATGTGATCGTCAAAAACTTCCCCTTCCAGCTCAAGAATCCGGGGGTCACGCCTTGGTTTCAGGCCGACATGTGGCTAGGGCAGGGCGTCACCCCCTTTGGTCACTACCTCCCGTACTCGTCCAGTGATCGCTCCGCCCCGGAGCGCTACATCGCCTTCTCCGATGCCGGCCCTGGTCTCTTTGTGAACCAGGACTACGACAAAGGCGCATCGCTCAAGGGGAAGCTCTTCAATGCCTACGAGTTCCACATGGGGCTCTTCAATGGAAATGGCGTGGTTAGCAACGACTTAGGCCGCAAGAAGGACTTTATCGGGCAGATCGGCAAGCAAGTCACCCCTGGTTGGCGCGTCGGGGTCTCCGCCTACGACGGTGATGGCTCGACCTTTGGGACAGAGGTGGCGGCAAATGGCTACATCGGCTTAGTGGGAACCGAGACCCCCACCACGGCATCTGACGGTACCAAGCTCAATGCAAGCAACAACCCGGTGGTCCTGAGTACCCGGGAGCGCCGGCGCCACCTCTTTGGCTTCGACACCCAGTACGCTGTCGGGAGCTCGTCGGAGCTGAAGTTTGAGTATGTCAAGGGCCATGGTGGACAGGTCGGGAGCAACCAGACCGTCGTCCCCAAAGAGTTCTATGCCTATGTGGACAACGCTGAGGTCGAGGGCTGGTATGTGGAGATGAACCGCCACTTCGGGACAGTTGTGGTCGAGCCGGGTAAGCCGACTCTGCCCAAGCTCAAGGTCGTCACCGCCTACGAGTACTACAACCGCAATGCCAACCCCGCCAAGACCGGCGCATTCAGCCAGATCAACCTAGGGACGGCAGCCGCTCCGAATATCCAGGGAGTGAGCAAGAGTATGTTTGAGGAGTCCCGTATCCATGCCGGTCTGCTCTACCAAGTCGATGCCGTGACCCGTCTGCGCCTCTGGTACGAAGACCCCATCCATAACCCGGCACTCCCCGGCAAGCCGGACTTCCAGAACCACACTCCCTTCTACACCTTTGAGGTTCAGGTCAAGTTTTAACCCTGAGTTAACAAAACGCGTGCAGACGAAACGTAAGATAACAACATGAACAAGAAAACCACAGCATCCCTCGCAGTCTGCGGACTGCTTGCCATTGCGGGAGTTGCCCAGGCCCAGATCTCTGGTGCCGGCGCGACCTTCCCTGAGCTTCTCTACAACAACTGGGCCAAGGAGTACAAGGCGGCCGGCGGTTCAGCCGTGAACTACCAGGGAATCGGCTCTGGCGGTGGGATCAAGGCCATCACGGCCAAGACCGTCGACTTTGGGGCGAGCGATGGCCCCATGAGCCCCGCGGAGCTCCAGGGCGCTCCGGGAATCCTGCACCTCCCGATGTGTATCGGTGGGGTTGTCCCCGCCTTCAATATCCAAGGAGTCACCGAGCTCAAGCTCACGGGGGCCGTGATCGCCGATATCTACCTGCACAAGATCAACACCTGGAACGACCCCAAGATCGCCGCACTCAACCCGGGTGTCAAGCTCCCCCCGACCCGCATCGTGACGGTCAGCCGCGCCGATAGCTCGGGAACCACCGCGATCTTCACCAACTACCTCTGCAAGGTCAGCCCCGCGTTTGAGAGCGGTGTCGGTGAGGGGAAGGCAGTCAACTGGCCCAAGCCCGGTATCGCCGGTAAGGGGACCCAGGGTGTGGCGGCGCTGGTCAAGCAGACTCCGGGAGCCTTTGGCTATATCGAGGCCGCGTTTGCGGACAAGAACCAGATCAGCTACGCCAGTGTCCAGAACGCCAAGGGGGCGTTTATCAAGGCCAGCCTGAAGTCGGTCACTGAGGCGGCCACCAGTGTGCGCCTCCCCTCCGACTTCCGTGCCATGATCACCAACACCAGCGATGCTGAGGGCTACGCCATCTCCGGCTTCACCTGGATCCTGGTCTACCCCGATGCCAAGCCTGAGGTCAAGAAGTTTCTCCGCTGGTGTCTCACCACGGGTCAGAAGTCGGCCACCAAGTACGACTATGCCCCGCTTCCCGCACCGGTTCAGCAGCGCGCTCTGGCAGCACTGGCGAAGATCGGAGGCTAGCCCCTCGTGGCGCTGTCCTTCTCGAAAGGCACGATGAACACACCCAGTATACACAACGCCCAGAGCAAGAGCCGCCTGGGTGACCGGGTCTACCTGGGTGTGCTCAGCCTCTCCGCGCTCATCCTCTTCTTGCTTATCGTCGGGATTGCCGCCACTCTGGCCTGGCAGTCCCGGCTGAGCATCCAGGCAACGGGCTTTAAGTTTGTCACGGGGTCGGTCTGGGACGATGCGGCGGGAACCTACGGGATCTGGCCGTTTCTCTTTGGTACCCTGTACTCGTCGCTGATCGCCCTGCTTCTGGCCGTTCCTGTCAGTCTCGGCGCAGCGATCTTCCTGGCGGAGCTCTGCCCCAAGTGGCTCCGTACTCCGATCACGTTCTTGATCGAGCTCCTCGCCGCGATTCCATCGGTGGTCTACGGCCTCTGGGGGATCTTTCTGCTCATTCCCTTTCTGCGTGATCGCCTCATGACCCCGCTGGCCGACAAGCACATTCCCCTCCTCCAAGGCGCGGGCTATGGGCCGTCGATGCTGGCCGCCGGCGTGATCCTCGCGATCATGATCCTCCCGTTTATCACCGCCGTGAGCCGCGATATCTTGCAGGCGATCCCCAAGGCACAGCGCGAGGCATCGTATGGCCTCGGCGGAACCAAGTGGGAGACCATCTCGCGGGTCGTGCTTCCCTACTCCCGCTCCGGAATTATCGGTGCCATCATGCTCGGGCTGGGGCGCGCGTTTGGGGAGACCATGGCAGTGACTATGCTCATCGGCAACCAAGCCGCCCAGACCGACTCGGGGATCAGCTTCAACCTCTTCGAGCCGGGCTACACGATGTCCAGCGCGCTTGCCAATAAGTTCAACGAGGCGCAGCCCGGCCTGAGCACCGCCGCGCTGATCGAGATCGGCCTCGTGCTCTTCGTGGTGGCGGTTCTGGTCAATACCTGTGCCCGCCTGCTGGTGCGCTACACCGGAAAGAGCGTCAATAAATGAGCCTCTACGCAGCAGATGGTCGGGTCAAGCTCCGCCGCGCGCAGAGCCTCTTCATGCTGACTCTGTGTAGCCTCGCCGCCCTTGTCGGAATCTTCGTCTTGGGTCTCGTGCTGTTCTTCCTCGCCCAGCGTGGCCTGGGGCACCTCAACCTCAAGCTCTTCACGGTCGCCTCGGGGGATGGGGATGGGTTCGCACAGAGCCTGCGCGGAACCCTACAGATCCTGGCGGTGGCGTGTGCAGTCGCGGTGCCGCTTGGGATCATGGGCGGCATCTACCAGCAGGAGTCCAAGGGGACGTTCGCCAACACGGTCCGCTTCCTCACCGATGTGCTCAATGGGATTCCCTCGATCGTCATTGGTATCTTTGTCTACGCCGCGCTCGTGCTCCCGATCTCCCAGGCGTTTCCCGGCAAGGGCTACAGTGGCTGGGCGGGCGGTGTCGCGCTGGCGATCATGATGCTCCCGCTGATCATGCGCACGACCGAAGAGATGCTGCGGCTCGTCCCTAGCGCGCTATCCGAGGCCTCGCTAGGCTTGGGCGCGACTCGGTGGCGCACGATGGTCTCGGTAGTCTTGCCGGCGGCGCGTGGGGGGATCCTCACAGGAATTTTGCTCGCCGTGGCCCGTGTGGCGGGAGAGACCGCGCCGCTGATCTTCACGATCCTGGGCAATGAGTTTATGGGCAAGATGGATGGGCAGATGGACGCACTCCCGCTGCGCCTCTTCAAGTACGCCACTGATGTTGATGAGACACACCACCAGATCGCTTGGGCGGCTGCGCTGGTGCTGATCCTGATGGTGCTCTGTCTGAGCATTATCGCGCGCCTAAGCACGAGAAACCGCATGCAGGAAGATAAATAGAGCTGAAGATGAACGTAAACAACAGTAAAGACGAAGAGATTCTCCCGAGCGTGATCGCATCGATCGATGCACATGACCTCCCCGAGTTCCCTCAGGACATCTGTATCGCGGCGGAGAATATTGACTTTTACTACGGGAGCTTCCAGGCACTCAAGGGGATCACACTCCCGATTGCCCGCAAGAGTGTCACCGCGTTTATTGGACCGTCGGGCTGTGGCAAGTCCACGTTCTTGCGCACCATCAACCGGATGAACGACCTGATCGATGGCACGCGGCTGACGGGCAAGCTGACTCTCGACGGCGAGAACCTCTACGATCCCCGTGTCGATGTGGTGCTCCTACGCAAGAAGGTCGGGATGGTCTTCCAGAAGCCGAATCCCTTCCCGATGAGTATCTACGATAACATTGCCTATGGACCGCGGATTCACGGAACCCACCGGGGGCGCAAGGAGCTCGATGAGCTGGTAGAGAAGTGCCTGCACCACTCCGCGCTCTGGGACGAGGTCAAAGACAAGCTGAAGCAGTCCGCACTCGCGCTCTCGGGCGGTCAGCAGCAGCGGCTCTGTATCGCCCGCGCCTTAGCGGTCTCGCCCGAGGTGCTCCTCATGGACGAGCCCTGCTCCGCGCTCGACCCGAACTCCACCCACCGGATAGAGCTGCTCATCAACGAGCTACGCAAGGACTACACGATCGTGATCGTGACCCACAACATGCAGCAAGCGGCGCGTGTCTCCGAGTACACGGGCTTCTTCCTCAAGGGTGAGCTCAAAGAGTTCACCACCACACAGAAGATCTTCAGCTCTCCCAGCCAGAAAGAGACCGACGACTACATCAATGGGCGGTTTGGCTAGGGACGCTCAGCCGTTGTCGGTGAAACGAAACTCCTCGAAGTAGACCTCGCCCGCCTCGACCAGCTCTCGGTAGTGCTTCTGCAGCTTCGAGAGCTGGCTTTTGTTTGTCTTGAACTCCACAAAGACAATGCGGTCGTCCTCGAACTGCACACCGTCGATGGGCGTGCCAAGGAAGCGAAAGCCCTGCGGGTCGTAGGGGTACTGGTCCATGAGGGGAAACCACTGCTCGGTGATGCGGCCGTAGGTTGTGGAGAGGGAGCGCTGCTGAAAGTCGGCGGCATCGAGGCGCTCGGAGAGCTGGCGGATGCGGCGGGCGAGGGCGATCACGAGCAAGAACAGAGCGCCACAGACCGTGGCAAGCAGGAGGGTTGGGTTCACCCTCTTACTATACTATACGGCGCGGCTGGGACGGGTCGTGCTGAGGTAGGCTCCCCAGACCGCAAACGGCAAGCCGTAGTTTTCATCGTCGGTGAGCCGGTGCAGGAGGATCTCCGATGCTTCTTCGGCACCTTCCATGTGCCAGGGGCGTAGTGTCCCCAGGCGTGTGGAGGTATCGGGCTTGACGGAGGTAAGGGGCGTGGTGAGCATTCCGGTCCGCACCTCGACCCCGTGGCGAGACTCCAGGTAAGTGCGCAGGAGATGGAACTCATCCTCACGAAAGAGCTCATCGACGAGGCGCTCCGCGCGGCGTGCGGCGTCCTCGGCGAGGGCACGGTAGCCTAGGATCAGGCGGGCGTAGTCACCAATGGGCTCGGTGCGGTCGACCCGGAACCAGTGGAACGTTATCTTCCCCCGGCCAGGGCCGACCAGTACGGGCAACGTACTGTAGGGAAGATAGAGCTTGCGATCCGGGGCGCTCGTTCCTGCCGCCGCACCGGGGGGAATAGGGACAGGGGCAGGCATAGGAAGCTATCTCTCTGCCGCTTGCCCGGTGGTAAGACCGGACTAACGACGTCCTTTACGAGCGCTTTTGTAGCGCGAGGTGCCCTTGTCACGACGGGGCGCGGGCGCTCCATCGGGGGAAGGTCCCTGTTGACGAGAAATCTGCGACATGAGCTCCACGGCTTTACCGCAACGCGAACAGAAGTACGCGTTGCGGCTAATAGCGGACGGAGGGATGCTTGAGCGGAACTCGCAGGCTGGGCAGACAATCACGATCTCTCGTCGTCCACCCAAGAACGGAGCAGTACTCAACTAGTAGCGCCCGCCGCGACCACCACCTCCACCGTAACCACCGCCGCCACCGCTGCGTCCACCGCCGCCGCCGCCACCGCTGCGCTCTTCACGAGGACGAGCCTCGTTGACAGTCAGGTTGCGGCCACCGAGAGCGGAGCCATTCAGCCGGGAGATCGCCTCACGTGCCTCGCCGTCGTTGGGCATCTCCACAAAGGCAAAGCCCTTGCTCTCGCCCGAGAAACGATCCTGCACGACATGGACATCGCTGACCGTGCCGGACTGCTCAAAGAGCTTCCGCAGGCTGTCGTCGTTGGTGTTATAAGGGAGCCCCCCTACGAAAATACGCATAGTATCTGTCCTCTGTTGACCTGGAAATATAGTGCAGCACGGGAGCGAGCAGAAGAGCAGAGGGAGCGAGAAGCAGGCGATCTACTAGAGCTGTCGGTTCAATACCAGTCGGTGAAGGTCATCACCCACTTGGAGCACGGCTCAGTCTACCAGGGAATACCTATACCTGCCACAAAGGAATTCTGAGGGCGAGTGTCGAACCCTAGACCACGGGCATGGGAGCGCTTCCGTGCCTTGATTCCAGGAGGAACGAACACTGATGCTACGACCGCATCCCAAACGAGGGTTCACCCTCATCGAGCTCTTAGTGGTTATCGCCATTATCGCCATTCTTGCCGCCATTCTCTTCCCCGTCTTTGCCCGTGCCCGCGAGCAGGCACGCAAGACAACCTGCCTCTCCAACCTGAAACAGATGGGCACCGCTATGCTCATGTATGTCCAGGACTACGACGAGACCTATCCCTGGCTCATGCAAGACGGCCGCAACAACGACAATGCGACCGGACTGAGCCGACAGATGACCAATGCGGGGGTGACGCCCAATCTGAATGGCATTCGTGGGCTCTTTATCGACTACACCCTTCAGCCCTATGTCAAGAACCTCGGGCTGTTCAACTGCCCCACTCTCCAGCCGTCGAAGCCGGTCCTGGATGCGTCGGGGCTCCCCATGAACCAGTACGGCTCCTACGGCTACTCCTGGGGAGGCATCGGCCTGGCCCCCTCCCCCCGGATGACCCCGCTGGAGCTCTTCCTACGCCTGGTAGGGCCGTCGCTGGGCGCCCCCTACAACGACCAGAACCCGCAGAACCACTTTATTGCCGGGCAGTCTATCGCAGCGGTGGCTCGTCCCGCCGATGTCGTGATGATCTTCTGTAACTCCTACGGTGCCCATGCCGCCGTCAAGGATGCAGCGGTGATCCCTGCCAGCTTTGGCGGCACGGGTGAGAACGCCAATGGGGCGACCCTCGCGGTCTTTGCCGATGGTCACGCGAAGTATAAGAACGGCAAGTTCCTCGATCTCGTGCGTCTGGTGCTGGAGCCGCTGAACCAATGAAACAAGAGATTCCCACGGGCGTTATTATCGCGGTCGTGGCGGTACTGGTGCTGGGAATTGGCCTGATGCTCTGGAAAAAATCCACCGAGCCCTCGGTCGAGCGGGATGCCCAGGGCAATCTGGTCACGGGAATCGACCCCAGCAAGGTCAAGACCCCCGCAGAGATCAAGGCCGAGATGGACAAGATGGTCCAGCAGGAGAAAGCCGCCAAGGGCGCGCACTAGCTCTCCTTTTCGGGTCGAAGGCTCTCTAGTGGCCCTAGCTCTTGGAGCTGGGGCCACTTTTTTGCGACCCCGAGCACCACGAGTACCGTCCCAATCCCCCCGGTCAGCACCGACAGCACCGCCCCGAGCCACCGCGCCACATAGCCCGACTCCGCGGCTCCCAGCTCATTGGAGATCCCAATAAACACCGAGTTCACCGCCGAGACCCGCCCCTGCATGTGGCGTGGCGTCGTGGCCTGGACCAGGGTGTGGCGGACCACCACACTGATATTGTCCGTGGCTCCTGTCAGGGCGAGCGCCAGGAGGGAGAGGTAGAAGTTCTTGGAGAGCCCAAAGACAATCGTCGCGATACCGAAGCCCGCCACGGCCCAGAGGAGCGCAACCCCAGCGCGCTTGAGCGGCGAGCGGTAGGCGATCGTCAGGCTGACACACAGCGCTCCGACCGCCGGCGCGGCACGCAGGTAGCCTAGGCCGGTCGGCCCCACCTCCAGGATGTCCTTGGCAAAGACCGGGAGCAGCGCGGTCGCGCCGCCAAAGAGCACCGCAAGCATGTCCAGGGAGATGGCGGCGAGAATCAGGGGCTGGCTCCGCACAAACGCCGCACCTGCGGCAAGGCGCTCCAGCACTCCCTCCGTGGTCACCTCGCGCTCCGCCATTGGCAAGGGGCGAAGGAAAAACACACAGATCCAGAAGAGAAACAGTGCGCCCGCCGCGATGGCGTAGCTCGGCCAGGCGACATGGAAGATGGCGAGCAAGAACCCACCGAGTGCCGGGCCTCCCAGCGATGCCAGCTGCCAGCGCGATGTATTCCAGGCAATCGCATTGGCGAGGTCCTCTTGCTCTACCAGCTGCGGCAGGAGCGCGGAGCGGGCGGGATTGGCGGTCGCCTGGAAGAGTGCCTCCACCAAGAGGAGGGCATAGAGGCTCCAGAGCGGCGCATTGCTCCACGAGAGATAGGCAAGGCCCAGCATACAGAAAAAGACAAACGGCAGTGTCCAGAGGAGAATCCCCCGCCGGTCTTTTCGGTCCGCCAGATCGCCTGCGGGCAGTGCGAGTGCGACCACAGGAACCGCCTGAAGGAGCCCCAGGAGCCCCAGTGCGCCCGGATCGTGGGTTCGCTCGTAGAGCTCCCAGCCGAGGGCGATGGAGAAAATCTGTCCGCCCAGTGCCGAGGCAAACCCGCCCAGGGCAAAGAGGCGGTAGTTGGGGGAGCGCAGAGCGGCGTAGGGGTCACGGGACATCAGGGTCAGTTTACCTCTCCCTAGCCAATATCCCGCTCGGTCTGCTATGATAATTGCTATGAAGACAGTACTTCCCATCGCAGTGGTTTCTCTCTTGAGCGCATCGAGTGCCTGGGCACAGAGCGCCCCGGGTGGCCCCCTCTCCCCCTCGGCGGGCTGGGCGGCACAGCAGGCGGGTGTCGGGCCTGTGGGTTCACAGGCGGCGATCCTCAACAAGGGGCTCTTTGCCTTCTCGACCCTGACCAACTCCGCTATCGGGGGCAAGACGGAGTCGGTGCTCCGCTACGCTGTCACGGAGAAGCTCTCCGTGGGGCTGATGCATCTCCAGAAGCAGGCAACGTTGCGCCCGAATGTCAACTACACCCTCACCCCCGAGTCGGTCGAGTCGCCGTCGCTGAATATCGGCTACTACGACAGCAGCGTTGGGGGCAAGGGCTCCGCTTTCTACGCCACAGCGGGGCGCACGATCTCAGACATGGGGCCGATCACCTGGTCGGGCTACCTGGGAGTTGCCAAGGTCAGCAGTGAGAGCGCCCCTCGGCTTCTCGCGGGTGCAGCCGTCCCGCTCCTGAAGAATAAGCTCGTCGCCTCAGCCCAGTGGGAGGGCAAGAAGCTCTCGCTGGGGATCGTCGGCCATGTCGGAACCCTTGGAAAGTACCCCGTGCGCCTCGGGCTGATTGCGGTTGGCGACACGGTGGGAACCCTGGCGGCGACCACCTGGAACCGCTAGGCTAGAGCAGGCTCATCGGGTCGAGGTCGACTGTCAAGCCAAAGCGCTCCGATGAGTTCAGGGAGAGCATTCCGCGCCGCACGTGGGCGCGGAGTGCGTCTCCATCGGCGCATTTCAAGAGCAGGTGCCAGCGAAACTTGCCCCGGAGCCGCGAGAGCGGGCACGGCGCTGGCCCCAGAACTCTTAGCCCCTCGGCATCCCCCAGTCGCTCGGCAAGGACCCGGAGCCGTGTCTCCGGCAGGCGCTCGTCTTCGTCCTGGGCGATGATATTGGCGAGACGCGCAAACGGCGGGTAGCCCAGCTCCTCCCGAAAGACAATCTCCCGCTTGTAGAACAGCTCGTAGTCGTGCTCGGCGGCAGCGGCAATCGACTCGTGCTCGGGATTGAAGCTCTGGAGAATCACATGGCCCGGTTTCCGCCCACGCCCCGCGCGCCCGGCCACCTGGGTCAGGAGCTGAAAGGCCCGCTCGCTGGCACGAAAATCCGGGAGGTTGAGCGCGGTATCGGCCGAGATAACCCCCACCAGAGTCACCCCCGCAAAGTCCAGCCCCTTGGCGACCATCTGGGTTCCGATCAGGATATCGGCCTCGCCGGAGCGAAACTGCCGGAGCATCTTCATGTGGGCGTTCTTCTCCATGGTCGTGTCCCGGTCCATGCGGATCACCCGCGCGGTGGGAAACGCCAGCTTGATCTCCGTCTCGATCTTCTCGGTGCCTATCCCAAAGGGTCGGAGTCGGTTGCCGTTACAGGTCGGGCACATGTCGGGGGCGGGACGCTCGTAGTTGCAGTGGTGGCAGACCAGCCGCGCGGAGCGCTGGTGGTAGGTGAGGGAGACCTCGCAGTTGGGGCAGCGGGTGGTGTAGCCGCAGTCGCGACAGAGCAAGAACATCGAGAAGCCACGCCGGTTGAGAAAGAGAATGGTCTGCTCGCGCTTGGCGAGGCGCTCGGTGATCCCTTCGAGGAGCTGTGGAGCAAAGAGCGCCGGCTGGCCTTTCTTAAAGCCCTCGCGCAGGTCGATGATCTCCACACTGGGCAGCGGGCGAGAGAGAGCACGCTCCCGAAGCGGCAGAAACCCGTACTCGCCCTTTTCGGCGCGCCAGAAGGTCTCCACCGATGGTGTCGCGGACCCGAGAATCACGGTCGCTCCCGTGGCACGGGCACGAGCGATCGCGACCTCACGCGCGTGGTAGCGGGGCGCGGGCTGGTCTTGCTTGTAGCTCCCCTCGTGCTCCTCATCGACCACGATCAGGCCGACATTGGGCAGGGGACAAAAGATCGCCGAGCGTGCCCCAACCACGACATCCGCCTCGCCGCGTGCGATCCGCTGCCACTCATCACGCCGCTCCCCCACCGAGAGCTGGGAGTGGAGCACCGCCACCCGGTCGCCGATGCGGCTGCGAAAGCTATCGACCACCTGGGCAGTGAGCGCGATCTCCGGCACCAGCACCAGCGCCGTTCGCCCCCGCCGGCGAGTCTCCGCGATCGCCCGCAGGTAGACCTCGGTCTTCCCTGAGCCCGTGACCCCATAGAGCAGCGCGACATTGTGGGCGCGGGAGTCCAGGCGCCGCTTGATCTCGTCGAGCGCGACTTTCTGCTCGGGCATGAGCTCTGGGGCGACCACGGCACTCGTGCTGAGCGAGTAGGGGCGACGGCGCTCGGTGATGGTCTCGGTCTGGATCAGGCCGTCGGCCTCTAGCTTCTTGAGCGCAGCGGGCGAGACTCCCGCCTCCGCGACCAGCTTCGAGACCGCGATCGCACCTCCCGCACTGGCGAGCGCTCGAAGGAGCTTCGCCTGTGCCGGTGCCTTGGCCTCGCGCACCTTCGCTGCCTCCTCGGCATCGTCCCAGACCACCAGCAGGCGCGCGGCCTTCACGCGCCGTGCCCCCGTGCGTGGCGGCTCGACCGTCCAGATATCGCGGAGGAGCCCGCGCTCTCGGAGCAGCTTGACCGGCGAGTCCACACGGCTCGCGACGAGCTCTGCCAGCTCCTCCAGGGTCGCGGCCTCGCTGGGACACCCCGCCAGCGTCTCGATCACGAGTCGGTGCGATGCCGTGGTGAGCTCAGGAAGGCGCTCCTCCCAGCCGGACAAGAGCTGGACACGGCGCGTGAGGTGGGCCGCCTGAGCATCGGGGATCACGGAGCGGACGGCGGTGGCGAGGTCGGTTAGGTACTCGCGCGCCATCCACTGCGCGGTCTGGAGCACCGCCCGCGGCAGGCTCGCGCCATCGCCCAGCACCTTGGCCTTGATGGGCTTGATAACCGCCGGGTCGAGGTCCTTGGGCGGCTCGTCCTCCCGGCTGATGACATAGCCAATCGCCTCTTGGCGGCCAAACGGCACGACCACGCAGTCCCCCACCGTCAGCTCGTCCAAGTCCTCCGGGACGCGATACGTCAAGGGCTGCTTAAGGTCAGGGACTTCCACATTGACGATCAGCGAGGCATACACAGCTCCCATTGTACAGTGCAAATCGGGCTATAATGAGTGCGATGATCTCGACTCCCGAAGAGTGTGTGGCCTTTGTGAACGAAGTCGGGCTCTGTGCGTGGAGCCCGGGGACGCCGCTGCCGTCTGTGGCCGAGAACACTCCCTGGGGCGATCAGGCGATGCTCCACACCTGGTTCTGGAAAGACGATCTTCATATCGAGAAGCGGCTCTACTACGGCCAGCTCTGGGGCGCGGGGACTCCGGTCTTTGTGTCTTTAGAGCTCCTCCCCACCCTCATCGCTGCACAGGGGGACTGTGACCCGCGCGATCTTTACGAGAAGAACCGCCTCACCCGAGTCGCGCTGACCTTGTGTGAGCACATCGAGGCCCAGGGACCGTGCGCCAAGAAGAGCCTCCCGTATCCCCCCAACACGAGCCAGACGCCCCCGCTTGTCCAGCTCCAGCAGCACTTTCTCATCACCAAGGTCGGGCTCACGGGGCGTGGGCGTGGGACCTATGGCTACCTCTGGGGGAGCTGTAGCGGATTTTTCCCTGATGCATTCGCGCAGGCGAGCCGACTTGGGGTCGCAGCGGCACGCCAGCAGCTTGCCCAGCGCACGACGCTCTCCGAGGCGCTCCTGCAGAAGTCCCTGCGCTGGCAGAGGCTGGACTAGCCCATGCTTGCCACCCAGCGAGATAGCCCTGCCTACGCCGCGCTCCGTGACAAGCTCAAGGGCCAGCAGCTTCCCCAAGACGAGGTACTGCGGTGCCTGGCTGGTCTTAGCCCTGACCTGGCTGCAGGCTACCTGAGCGCCTGTCTCGCCGAGGAGCGCACACAGCGCCAGCGCCAGGAACGGCTGGTCATCGGGCTCTCGCTGATCGGACTGGTCCTTTGGATCGCCCTCAATGGCTCGGGGGGCTACATGACCGCAAGCGACTGGGCAATCCTTCTGTTTGGCCCCTTGCTGATCGTCGTGGCTGCTGTCCTCGGAGCGCGACGCTTCCGACCGCTTCGCCACAATGCGCTCACGGGTCTACGGAGCGTTGTCACCGATGTTCACGAAAAAGAGAGCCTGCAGGCACTGTGCAGTGCCGCCCAGCTGGTCGATGGCGCGCGGCATCCTTGGGAGGCGGAGGTGGAGCGGCTGCTCCGTCAGCGAATCGCGCAGATTCTGGTGCGGCTCTCCGCAGATGACGGGGCCCTCCTGCCCGAGAGTAGCCGGCAGTTTTTGCTTCAAGCGATTGAGGACAACCGGAGCCCGGAGCTGACAACCAGCGCCTTGTTGGTCTTGGGCTCTGCGCAGGAGGTGGCGGTCCTTCCCCTCGCGGAGACTCTTCTGCGCTCCAGCCTCACCGAGTCGGTACGTGAGGCGGCAACGGAGTGCCTCGCGGAGCTCCGTCGCTCTCCTTAGGCCCTAGCGGTGGATGAGAAGGAGGCCGTCTTCTTCGAGGCTCTCCAAGAGTTTTATGGCAGCAAACTCAGCAAACAACGGACCAATCTCCGACGAGTAGCGTCCCACCCGGTCGCACTCCAGCTGTAGAAGCATGCTCTCGCGGCTCTGAGCACCGACAGGAACCCGCGTCCCCGTACGCACCGCTGCCGTGAGTTGCGCGACAAGCTCCAGTGGCTGTCCCTGTATAAATCGTCCCTCTGAGGTTACTATCCGCATTGTGCCTGTCCTATATACACCGTAAGAGGCCAAAAAGTTTCCCCTACTTCACGGTTTATCGGCAAAAAGTCACATTTACTTTAGGCTAGCATCCCGAATGCTCAGGAGCCCACGAAGTGCGCTCCGGCCCAATAAATAGGCCATACCCAGGCAAAATAGCACGACGAAAACAGCGAGGGCAGGGATTGCCTTGAGTGGACGAAGCAATAAAACGGCCAGAGCCAAGAAAGCGAGCGCAGAGAGACCATCCAGATACCATCGGCGCGGTTGAGTTTTCTGGAGGGAAGAAGGCATGTTATAATATACCCGTTCGTGGAACAAAATCGGTTCCTCGGACGCCCAAATAACTGTGTCTTCCGACACATAGATCTTTGAAGTTTAGAGGAGCCAACCATGCTTCGTTTCCGTATGATTTCGTCCTTGATTGCTATGAGCACCTTGGGTGTGTTCTCGCTCTCCGCACTGGCACAAGACGCCAAACCGGGTGATAAGAAGCCCGCCGGTAAGATGGCACCTGCTGCCAAGAAAGAAGGCCCAAAGCGCGGCCCAGACGGTAAGTTCGTCAAGGCAGATGCCAAGAAGGACGAGACCAAAAAAGAAGGTCCCAAGCGCGGACCCGATGGCAAGTTCGTCAAGGCGGACACTGCCGGCAAGCCTGCGGAAGCGGGCTCCAAGATGGCCGGTGGCAAGATGGCCGGTGGCTCGAAGATGGCACCTGCAGCCAAGTCCGGTGACAAGCCTGTCTGGGATGCCAAGGCCAACCGCTGGCGCCTGAATGGCAAGTTCATCAAAGAGGAAGAAGCCCTCAAGCTGGGCGGCAAGAAGTAAGTCGCTGCCCAAAATAAGACCGGGGCCTCGTGGCCCCGGTCTTATTTTTTTGTCGCTCGCTTCTCAACAGCGCCCTTCAAGTCCTTGAGATAGGTCTTAAAGCCGTACTTTCTCATCTCTGTGTAGGTCTGGGCGAACCCCCACTTACTCTGGGTCACCCGCCAGATCCCGACCATCGCTCCGGTTCGGTCGGCACCGTGCTGGCAGTGGACAAAGACTGGCTCAGACTTCGCGTTCTTGAGGAGCGCCAAGAACTGGGCGACTTGCTTCTCCGTGGGTGCCTCGGCCCCCAGCGGGATGCGAACGCGCTTGAGCCCCAGTGCCTTCACCGCGGCCTCCTCTTCGGCCTGGCCCTTTTTCTCGATCCGCAGGTCGATCACCAGCTTGACCCCTAGGTCTTTGAGCCGCTTGAGACCCGCGGCGGTCGGGGCGGCACCGCGACAGATGCCGGGCTCGACCACCGCGAAGTTAGGTAGGTTTTTCTTGTCTTCTTGCATCTTAGCTCTCAAGGTGCGCGGTATCGTTGACCCGCACCAGTCGGTTGTCTCCCTCGCCCAGCTGGACAACCGAGAGGCTGGTGTTTCCCAGGGTGAAGTAGCGCATTCCCTCCACCGAGTGCCCGGCGGCGGCGGCCAAAATGGCCCGGAGTGCGCCACCGTGTCCCACGACAAGGGCGACTCTTTCCAGCGGGGCAATGGCGTCCAGCACGCGCTCCCAGACACTCTCCTGAGACTCTGCATCGGCGGCGCGCTCATGGCTCCCAGGGGCATACCCCACCTCCGCATGGGTCCTGCCCTCCCATGAGCCAAACCCCCGCTCCCGGAGGCGTGAGTCGGTCTGGAGGGCAAGCCCGGTCTCAAGAAGCGTCGCCGTCTCAACAGCTCGGGAGAGGTCTGAGGCGACCAACCGCTCGGGACGTGGGAGCCCTCCCCGCTCCCAGAGCCGCTGGAGGCGGTCCCGTAGCAAGCGTGCTTGTGCCCGCCCCGTTTCATTGAGCGGGACATCGCACTGCCCCTGCCAGCGGTTCTGCGCGTTCCAGTCGGTCTCACCGTGCCGCACCAATAAAAGTGTCTTGGGCATTACGGTGGTGGCGGCATCAGCGCGGGCTTGGAGCCATCGTCGGGCGGGGGCGGTAGCTTCACAACACCCTTAAGCGCCTCGACCAGCCGCCGGTAGCCCGTAATGATCGAGACCTGATGGGTTTGCTTGTCATGGACGATAAAGGTCGGGGTCTGCGAGACCCCCGCAGCGATTCCCGCCTCTTTGTCCGCATCCACGAGCTTATTGAGGGCGGCGTCCTTGCGCTGAGCCTCAAATGCCGCCATGTCCACTCCGGTCGCCTGGACCGCCTTGACGATCATCTCCTCGGTTAGGTCCTCTTTGGGGCCTTTCATCAGGTTCGCGTAGACGTCCCAGAACTTCCCCTGCTTTGCACAGAACTCTGCAGCCATCGCCGCGGGGCGAGCAAACGGGTGCGGCTCATCGAGCGGGTAGTGCCGAAACCCGAAGTACACCTCGGGAAACTCTTTTCCAAAGAGCTTAACCCCGGAGTCGTAGGCAAACCGGCACGACGGGCACTGGAAGTCCGCAAACTCGATAATCGTTATGCGCGCATCCGGGTTGCCCTTGAAGTGCTGGGTGGTCTTCTTCAAACCATCGAACTTCGCCTCGTCTAAGGGAGCCGGAGTCGGGCTGGGGGTTGGTGGGGTCTCCGGGACGCCATCCTTATTGAAGACCAGAAAGCCTGCTCCCAGCGCAACAATGGCTCCCATGATTGCAAAAAGTTTTTGCTCTGATTTCATGATTTCTTTGTCGTTCCACCGACAAGGGGCCGAAGCCAGTCGGTCAAGAGTAGTAGGAATATACCCGCAATGATGCCCTGGCTGGTCATGCACCACTTGCAAATCTGACGGAGAATATTGACCTCGATGTAGGTGAGCCAGAGAGAGAACCCCAGCGCTCCCACGGCGAGAGCCAAGCTGACCCCCAAGATCTGCCGGCTGCGCTTGAGGTCGTCGGTGCCGGTCCGCAGGAACGAGAGCGCGGCGAGGGCGAGATAGCCAAAGGTCCCCCACATCGCCACCGGGGGGCCGTCCCCCACGGGAAATCGAGAGTACTTGCTCAGCGCGACACCCGCACAGGGCGATGGTGCACCATGGGTCTCGCCACAGGGAATGTCAAGAGGATGAGAGTGCATGCTCCACATGTAGGCGGCGACAACGAGCCCGAAGATGGAGAGGATAAAGACAACGCGATTGAGTACCATCAAACGAACCTCCTTTCTACGTCGCCTATTGTACCGTGGCCCCGCCTTGGAAGTTCCCTCTCCCCTTTGTCTTGGCGTTTTGGCGCGGTAGAATGTCCGATGTGACCATTGAAGAGCAAGTTGAACTCCTCGCGCGCGGCGCGAGCCTTATCGTCCCTGAGAACGGCCTGAAAGCCAAGCTAGAGAAGTCCGCCAAGACCGGTAAGCCCCTCATCGTCAAGCTTGGGCTCGATCCCACTGCGCCCGATATCCACCTCGGCTTTGCGGTGGTCCTGCGCAAGATGCGCCAGTTTCAGGACCTGGGCCACCGTGTGACCATTATTATCGGGGACTACACCACCCTGATCGGGGACCCATCGGGGCGCTCCGCCACCCGCCCGATGCTCTCGTCCGAGCAGATCGCCGAGAACGCCGCGACCTATGTCGAGCAGCTCTCCGTCATCCTCGACCGGGAGAAGACCGATGTCCGCTTCAACTCCGAGTGGCTGGGCAAGCTCAGCTTCGCAGACCTGGTCAAGCTCACCAGCAAGATCACGGTCGCGCAGGTGCTCACTCGCGACGATTTTAAGAAGCGCTGGGACGCCAGCCAGCCGATCTCTCTCCACGAGCTCCTCTACCCCCTCGCCCAAGGCTACGACTCCGTGGCGATCCAGGCCGATGTGGAGATGGGGGGGCTGGATCAGACCTTCAACATCCTCACGGGCCGCGAGCTCCAGAGCGACCCAGAGATCGGACAGGACCCGCAGATTGGCTTCTTCATGCCGCTCCTGGTCGGCTTAGACGGTCAGAAAAAGATGAGCAAGAGCCTGGGCAACTACATTGGAATCGCCGAGCCCGCGCTGAGTCAGTACTCCAAGGTCATGAGCCTCGGCGATGAGCAGATGTCGATGTATTTTCTGCTCTGCACCGATGTGCCCGTCGCGGCGTTTGAGGAGATTCTCAAGGCCCCGAATCCCATGGAGGCAAAGCACCGGCTCGCCACGGAGATCGTGACGATCTACCACGGCCCCGACGAAGCCCAGGCGGCGAGCGCCGAGTGGAAGCGCATTCACTCGGCGCGGCAGTTCCCCAGCGATGCACCGGAGCTTGTTGTCCCCGAGAGCCCTATCAATATTGTCGCACTCGTTCGCCACGCCGGCTTTGCTCCCAGCAACGGCGAGGCCCGACGCCTCATTGAGCAAGGTGGTGTCAAGCTCAACGGTGAAAAAATCTCCGACCCCGCGGCCCTGATTACCATCACGGACAATGCGGAGTTTCAAGTAGGGCGCAAAAACTTCGCGCGCCTGAAGTTATAGGTACGGGTCTTGCACAACAACCAATTCCGGTGTATCTAAACCTATGTCAGAAAATAGGTAGTGTCCTCTGTCTACCTCGAACGTGAACATGTCCTTGGAACAGTCACTGTTAAATCTTGAAATCGTGCTCAAGCTTGGGCTCCGAGCGGCGAAGCAGTGCGTCCTTCCCCCTAAAACCAGAACACGGGATATCTTCCTTTGCCTGGTTGACCACTTTGAGCCACACGTCGGGCAAGTGTCGGATGAGCAAGCGCATGTTCGCATGGAGGACTGGATGGTCCGGTATCCCCAGATCGCGCAGCGCCACCAAGATGCCGACGGCGTGCACCCTGCCCACTCCTTTTTCTATCCCTACGATGAGTTTGATGCCTGGGAGTTCTCTCAACTCGCCGAGCTCTGCGCTCAGGGTTGGGGCGAGATCGACCTCCACCTCCACCACCGTGATGATACGTCGGACTCGCTTCGGGAGAAGTTTCGAGCGGCCATACAGCTCTACCATCAGTCGGGCGTGCTGCCCCTCTGGCCCGACGATAGGCCCGCCTGGGGCTTTATTCATGGCAACTGGGCTCTGGACAACTCGCGCCACGAGCATGGCCGAAATTTTTGTGGCGTCAATAACGAGCTCACCCTGCTTGCCGAAGAAGGTTGCTACGCGGACTTTACCTTTCCCGCCTGGCAACAGAGTGCGCAACCACGGCAGATCAATAGTATTTTTTACGCAGCCGACGATCCCACGCAGCCAAAGTCGTACGACACGGGGGTGACGATCCGGTGCGGCGGTAGGGCATCGGGGACGCTGCTACTCGTCCAGGGCCCCTTGCACGTCTCTTGGAAAAGTACACGCAAGGGCCCTCGGCTCGCGATGGACGATGGCGACCTAGCCTCCTACCGGCGGTACACACCGGCACGTTTAGATAACTGGGTACAGACAGGCATCCAAGTGAAGGGCAGACCAGATCGGGTCTTTATCAAGCTTCACTGCCACGGGGCCGCCGATGCCAACCGAGCCGCGTTGCTCGATCACGATCTTGACACGATGTTTAGCGATGCCGAGAGCCGCTACAACGACGGTAAAAACTACCGCCTCCACTATGTGACGGCCCGTGAGATGTACAACATTATCAAGGCGACCGAAGCAAACTCCCCCCGGCCCATCTCCGAGCTCCGAGACTACATTCTTCGGCGTCCCCCCGTGGCGTCAAACCGCTAAGCAAACCGCCAGGCGAGACAATCCGTTTAAAAAATAAAGAAGAGATGGCGTCACTTTTGCGACGACACCTCTCCTCAAAATCGATTATCTCGATTAAAGCTCCCCCGACTGGATTCGAACCAGTGACCCTTCGGTTAACAGCCGAATGCTCTACCGCTGAGCTACAAGGGAACGGCGAACTGGGTTATACCATGCCTACAGTGGCCGCGCAAGCCTTCCGGAAAAATTGCTTGAAGTCCATTGCATTGGGCACAAAGGGACGGTATAATCCGCTTGTAAGACTTTGTGAACATGTTCACAAAGTCGGTAGAAGAAAGCAAATGACACACCCAGTCTCCGAGCCCCTCCCTGCGCCCGAAGCCAAGCACGACTACGTTGAGGCGATGTTTGATGCGATCGCGCCACGCTACGACCTGCTCAACTCGGTGCTCTCCCTCAAGCTCCATGGACGCTGGCGGCACACGGCGGCGCGTCAAGCAGAGCTCAAAGCGGGAGATCGGGTGCTGGATGTCTGCACTGGCACGGGGGATTTTGCCTGCGAGCTAGGCCGCTGGGTTGGCCCCACGGGAGAGGTGATCGGGACCGATTTCTCCAAGGAGATGCTCCGGTTTGGGGAGCCCAAGCTCGCCAAGCACCCCAATGTGACACTCCAGTGGGCCGATACCCAAGCCCTCCCCTTCCCCGATGCGCACTTCGAGGCGGTCACGGTTGCCTTTGGAATTCGCAATGTCGCCGATACGCAGCAGGGACTTAACGAGATGGCGCGGGTGACCAAGCCAGGAGGGCGTGTGGTCATCCTGGAGTTCAATCGCCCAACCAATCCGGTTGTCGCCTGGGGCTATGGGCTCTATCAGAGGCTCATGCCGGCAATTGGCGGGATGATCTCGGGCCGACGGAGCGCCTATGTCTATCTCCCAGCCTCCATCGATGCGTTCCACTCCCGCGAGCAGCTTAAGACACTCATGGAGACCGCGGGCCTCCACTCCGTCACGGTGACGGACCTCAACTTGGGAACGGTGGTGATCCACCGAGGAATAAAGAAATGACAGCCACTCGCCCGGAAGGGTTGCTTGCGTGCATTGAAGACGACCTCACAAAAGTCGAAGAGCGCCTGGTCGCAGAGACCCGCTCGGATATCGGCGAGGTTCGTGCGATCTCGGGACACACGCTCCTCTCGGGTGGGAAGCGCCTCCGCCCCGCCATTGCGCTCCTCGCCGCACGCTGTGTCGGGCGCTCGTTTGACACACACCGTGCCTACGCTGCCGCCGCGGCGGTCGAGCTGATCCACATGGCCACGCTGATGCACGATGACGTGGTCGATGAGGCCCCCGAGCGCCGTGGCCGCCCCACCGCCAACGCGGTCTATGGCAATAGCATCACGATCTTGACGGGCGATTTCCTCCTGGCGAAGTCGATCTGGCTGCTCTCCCGCGATGAAGAAAACCTCAATTTGGTGCGGCTCTTTGCCGATGTGACGATCGCGATGGCGGAGGGGGAGGTGCTCCAGGCCGCGGTTGCGCGAAACTGGAACCTGAACCTCACCACCTACGAGCAGGTGATCGAGCGCAAGACGGCCCGCTTCCTCGCGGGCTGCACCGAGGCGGGAGCCTATCTGGGGGGCGGCACCGAGGCCGAGACCGCCGCGATGCGCGCCTTTGGTCACCACCTCGGAATCGCGTTCCAGATCGCCGATGACCTTCTGGACTTCTTAGGCGACCCCAAGCAGACCGGCAAGCCGCTGGGAACGGACCTCAAGGACGGCCGCGTAACCCTCCCGCTGATCCACACCCTCGCCCACTGCGACCCGGCAACCCGCGCCGAACTCCTCACCACCCTGGAGCGTGGCCAGGCCCTCACCGACTCGGAGATCGCGGCCCTCACGGCTGTGATCGCCCGCCTTGGAGGCTTCGAGGTCGCACGCCAAGAGGCCGAGCAGCGCATGGAGCGCGCCCTCGCCGAGCTAAACCGCTTCCCCGAGTCCGCCTACCGCGATGCCCTCATCCGCCTCGCCGGCTACGTGGTCGCGCGGGATCGCTAGCGCCGCCGTGTGCGGGGATTGGAAATCCCCGGCACCAAATTTAGGAGCGTCCCGAGGACGCGCAGGATTCGCGTTTTCCGCGCCCACGGGGCGCTCCCACCCTTGAAACGGGGATTGAAATCCCCGCACACAGCAGGAAAACCGTGGTCCATGTCGAACCTGAGAGTATGTCTGACCTGCGACCCGTGAAATTTGGCGTCATTGGCTGCGGAGCGATCTCCGGAGCCTACTTCAACGCCACAAAGCTCTTCCCCACCCTCTCTATCGCCGCCTGCGCCGACCTCGATCTGGCCCGTGCCGAGGCCGCCGCAGAGAAAAATGGCTGCCGCGCCCTCTCGGTCGATGCGCTTCTCACCGACCCGGAGATTGAGATTGTCATCAACCTGACCATTCCCAAGGCCCACTATGCGGTCACCAAGGCAGCGCTGGAGGCGGGTAAGCATGTCCACCTGGAGAAGCCTCTCGCGGTGACCTTTGAAGAGGGTGCAGCGCTGGTCGCGCTGGCCAAAGAGAAAGGGCTACGGCTCGGATGCGCCCCGGATACGTTTCTGGGTGGCGGGCACCAGACCTGCCGTAAGCTAATCGACGATGGCGCGATTGGCGAGCCCGTGGCGGCGATGGCGACCATGCTCTCCCGCGGCCACGAGACCTGGCACCCCGCGCCGGAGTTCTACTACAAGCCCGGCGGCGGCCCGATGCTGGACATGGGCCCGTACTACCTCACCGCCCTGGTCAACATGCTCGGCTCGATCAAGCGCCTCACGGGTAGCACGCGAACGACCTTTGCCCAGCGCACTATCACCAGCCAGCCGCTCAATGGGACGGTGATCGATGTCGAGGTTCCCACCCACTACTCCGGTGTGATCGACTTTGCCGGCGGCGCAATCGCACAGATCGTCCAGAGCTTCGATGTCTACGGCGTCCCCCCGTTCTCGCCCATCGTGGTCTTTGGCACCGAGGGAACCCTCGCCGTGCCCGATCCCAATGGCTTTGGTGGCCCGGTCAAGCTCAAGCGCGGCAAGGACGACTGGACCGAGGTTCCCCTGACTCATGGCTATACCAACAACAGCCGCGGAATTGGAGCTGCCGATATCGCGGTCGCCATCCAGACGGACCGTGCGCATCGCTGCTCGGGCGACCTTGCCTGCCACGTGCTGGAGGCCATGATCGGCTTTCACACCTCGTCGGAGAGCGGCACCCACTACGCCATGCAGACCACGGTCGAGCGCCCCGAAAGCCTCCCCGCCCTCGCGGCGCTTCCTGTGTCTGCACTGCTCGGCTAATGCCTAACCTGGCCCTGGAAACCCACCAGCTCCGCAAGGTCTACTCTGGCGCCCCGCAAGCGGCGGTCGAAGCCCTCGACCTGAGTGTCCCCGAGGGCGCGGTGTTTGGGTTTCTAGGGCCCAACGGGGCAGGCAAGACCACGACTATCGGGATGCTGCTGGGCAATGTCCGCCCCACCAGTGGCTCGGCGACCGTGCTCGGAAAGCCGATCGGAGACCGCAACACGCGGCGCTCTATCGGCTACCTCCCCGAGAAGTTCCAGTTTCATGAGTTTCTGACCGGCACCGAGTTTCTCGACCTGCACGGGCGGCTCTATGGGCTTGACGCCGCCACGCGCAAGGCCCGCATCCCGGAGGCACTGGAGCGGGTTGGGCTCGGCGAAAAAGCCAAGACGCCACTCAAGGCGTTCTCCAAGGGCATGCAGCAGCGCGCCGGACTGGCGCAGGCCGTGCTCCACAAGCCACGCCTCGTGATCCTCGATGAGCCAACCAGCGCCCTTGATCCGCTCGGTCGGCGCATTGTTCGCGAGCTGATTGTCTCGCTCAAGGAGGAAGGCACTACCGTCGTGCTCAACTCCCACCTGCTCTCAGAAGTGGAGACGACCTGTGATTTTGTGGCGATAATCCGGCGCGGACGCGTGGTCAAGCAAGGGACACTGGCGGAGCTGACAGCACAACCGGCCTCAGTTGTGATAGAGTTGGAAGGCATTTCGGAGAGGCAGCTTCTGGCGGCACAGGCCTTTGGTCCCGTGGAGCACACGGACACGTGGCTGAGAGTCGAGACTGAGGCGACCGCCGCGCTGGTGAGTGCGCTCGTGGGAGCCGGTGCGCAGGTGCGCGCCGTGACCCCGGCCCGCCAGAGCCTGGAAGATGCCTTTATCCGATTGATGGAGGATGGGACAGACAGTGGCTCAGAAGTGGACAGTCAAGACGCCCGGTGAGATCGAGGCGATGCGGGCAACAGGAATCGCGCTGGCAGCGGCGCTGCGGACGATGCGAGATGCAATCGTGCCAGGAAAGACCACAACCGGAGAGCTCGATGAGATCGCGGGTGAGGTGCTCAAGCGCTACGGGGCAAAGTCGGCCCTGCTGGGCTACAAGCCGCCCTGGACCGACGATATCTACCTGCACAATAGCTGCATCTCCGTGGGCGATGAGGTCATTCACGGGGTCCCCAACAAGAAGCGCAAGCTCCGCGAGGGGGAGCTCGTCAGCCTGGACATGACCGCCGAGCTCGATGGCTGGTGCGCCGACTCGACCATCAGCACGATTGTCGGGAAGAAAGTGCTCCCCAAGGCCAAGAAGATCAACCAAGTCACGCGCGAGGCGATGTACCTGGGGATCGAGAAGGCGGTCGCGGGCAACACCATGCGCGATGTCTCCTGGGCGATCCAGAACCATGTCGAGAAAAACGGCATGAGCGTCGTCCGCGAGCTGGTCGGGCACGGGATCGGCCGCGAGCCCCACGAAGACGGCCTCGATGTCCCCTGCTTTGTGGGTAGCGACGCCGACAAGACCGTGATTCAGCTCGGGATGACCTTCTGCATCGAGCCCATGGTGATCTTTGGCAAGCACGAGGTCGCGCATATCGAAGAAGACCCCTGGACCATTGTCTCCCAAGACGGCACGATTGCCTGCCACTGGGAACACACGGTCGCGGTCACGGAGAACGGCCCCGTTATCCTAACCCTTCCGCCGAAGTAGCGAACTCAATCAAGCCGGAACAACGAGTGTTCCGGCTTCAGAGGGCGACGGCTGCCTTCGCAGCCAAGAGAGTGTTCCTGTTGAACTATACAGAGTACGAAGTTGGCTTGATCGGCTGGCTAAAAGATGCCTCCGACGAACATTGTAGACGTTTCGGTTTGGATTTACTTGATCGAACCTACGAGAAGACTCAACCCAATCTTCCTAAGGAATCACTCACTCTCATCGCCCGTATTGTCACCAAGGTAAAAGACGCGCCCATCGAACACTTGTCTGCGCTGTACTTTAATTTGGTTGACGAGGTAGATCGACTGTATGACGAGGTCGTAAATTTTGAAGACTGCGATGACTCACAATTCAGTCAACTCAGAGATGTTGTCGCAGGATGGGTTGGCTACAGAGAAACAGGAGCCCGAAATAACCTGACAGGGATGGGGGTTGCTTTCCTGACACTTTTCGATTGGGAGCTAGATGGCGATTGGAACTCGTCTGAGATACTCGCATAGATTGAGCACCAACGACGAGTTCTTCAAGACTAGATCTATTTCATCAACAACGTTGGAACAAATCTGTCCCTGACAAGCGTGATCCGAGGGCGACACACGATTGCCCACATCGGCGTGAGAATCGGGTAGTATCTAGCCATGCGGCTGGTCTATCTCACGACGGGAACAGGGAGCTTCTACTGCGGGAGCTGTATGCGGGACAATGCGCTGGTGCGGGCGCTCCGGGCGCGCGGCCACGATGCGTTGCTCGTGCCGATGTACCTTCCGCTGACCCTGGATGAGGCGTCGGCAGCAGACAACGTGCCGGTGTTCTTTGGAGGCATTAATTCCTATCTCCAGCAGGTCTCACCGCTCTTTCGCAAGACGCCGCGCTGGGTTGACAAGCTCTTTGATGCGCCGGGGATGCTGGCGGCGGCAGGTAAGCGCTCGGGGATGACGCGGGCAAGTGAGCTGGGGCCGATGACACTCTCCATGCTCCAAGGCGAGGAGGGCAACCAGGTCAAGGAGCTGGAGCGCCTGGTTGCCTTCCTCGCCGATGAAAAACCGGACTGGGTGGTTCTCTCCAACGCGCTCCTGATCGGGATGGGCCGCCGGATTCGCGAGGCGACCGGCGCGAAGATCGCCTGCACGCTCCAAGGCGAGGACGGTTTTCTCGATGCTCTCGGTGCCCCCTACAGCGAGCAGTGCTGGAAGCTGATTGGGGAGCGCGGCTCGGAGTTCGATGCTCTGATCCCCGTCAGCCACTACCACGGCGGTCTGATGCAGCGCCGCGCGGGGCTGCCGTCTGAGCGGCTCCACGTGGTCTACAATGGGATCGACCTGACCGGCTACACACCGCGCTCTGTGCCGCCACAAGAGCTGACACTTGGCTACCTCGCCCGGATGTACGAGCCCAAGGGCCTGGGAACCCTGGTCGATGCCTTCCTGCTCCTCGCGCCACGCGTGCCTGCGCTCCGGCTCGCGGTGGCTGGCGCTCAAGTGGGCTACGACCCGACCTATGTCGCCCAGCTCACCGCCAAGCTGACCGCAGCTGGCCTCGGCGACCGGGTGCGCTGGCTCCCCAATATCAGTCGCGAGGAAAAGATTCAGTTTCTACAGAGCCTGACCGTGCTCTCGGTTCCCGCGACCTATGGGGAGTCGTTTGGGCTCTACGTGATCGAGGCACTCGCCGCAGGAGTACCCGTGGTCCAGCCGCGCCACGCGGTCTTCCCCGAGCTCCTCGCCCAGACCCGCGGCGGCCTCCTCTACGACCCACTCACCCCGGCCGCCCTCGCCGACGCGCTGGAGTCTCTCGTCACCGACCCACAAGCGGCGTTCGCCCTCGGGGCGGAGGGGCAGAAGGCGGTCTTTGCCCGGTTTGGCGTGGACACGATGGCGCAGGGAGTGGAGGCCGCTCTCCGTCACGGAGCCGCCGGGTGAGCGAGCGCCTCCGTGCGATCCGACAAGGAACCTATCTCTTCCTTGAGGCGCAGCGGGCGGGCCAGAAGCTCCTGCTCTGCCTCGACTCCGGTGCGGGTATCCATGTTGTCACCCCCGATGCCGCCGTGCGCCTGGGAATCTACCCGACCAACACCGACGACCGCCCGGTCACGGGTACGGCAGCGACAGTCAAGGCCCGCTCGCTCAAGCTCACCAACCTGACCCTGGGCACGACCGCTCTCGCGGACACCGATGGTGTGATGGTTGCGCTCCCCGCTTCCCTCGGTGGGGATGGTCTCCTTGGCTACCCGCTTTTTGCCCAGCTCGCTGTCACGCTGGACTACGAGGCAGCGACCGTCACCCTCACGCCCTATACCGCCTTCACGCCGCCAGCCAACGCGGCCAGCCTTCCCCTGCGGATCGTGGGAAATATCCCGCAGGTTGAGGTGCGCCTCGATGGCCTCGCCGCCTGGGTTGAGCTCGACACGGGCTCTAGCGGTGAGCTCGACCTCAACACGCCGTTTGTGGTCAAGAATGAGGTGAAGGAGCGCTATCCCAAGCAGATCGCCATGCCAACCGGCGTCGGGGTTGGGGGGGTGACCTACGGGGAGGTGGCCCGTGCGGAGCGGCTAGAGCTCGGCCCTTTCTCCCTCACAAAGCCCTTGGTCCATCTCTCGTCGCAGAAAAGCGGGGCCGATGCGTCGTCCAAGGTGGATGGTAGGATCGGGGGGGAGATTCTCTCCCGGTTTCAAGTGACCCTCGACTACGCCGGCAAGCGGCTCTTTCTCACCCCCAACACACGCTTCGCGGAGCCATTTGTCTTCTCCCGCTCAGGGCTCCTCCCGATCCGTGAGAGCCTAGACTGGGTGGTCTTCCATGTACTCCCCGACTCCCCCGCCAGCGACTCTGGCATCCAAGCCGGCGATCAGCTCCTCCTCGTCGATGGGCGCTCTGCCGCGCGGCTGACCGCCTCGGCGCTCAATGAGCTGCTCCGACGGCCCACGGGCACCAAGATTCCCTTGCTCCTGCGCGCCCCGAGTGGCCGCACCCGCCGCGTGACCCTCACCCTGCGCGAGCTTCTCTAGCGGCCCAGATAGCGGTGGACACTTAAGAGCGCGCCACCCGCGCCCAGCACTCCGCCCCCAAGAATCAGCGAGGCCGCGACCTTGGGGAGGCTGACCGGCTCCAGGTAGCTCGCCAGGAGGGGAATCGCGGCGGTGAGGGTGTTGGTGTAGTGCAGCAGCCCTGCCAGCGCTAAAGTGGCAAGGATCCCGCCGACAACCCCATGGAGAAGCCCTTCGATAAGCATCGGGAGGCGGATAAACCCAGGAGTCGCCCCGACAATCTTCATGATCTGGATCTCACGCCGCCGCGAGAACACCGAGAGCCGGATGGTATTCACGACCACCACCAGCGCCCCCAGCAAGAGAAAGCCTCCCCCTAAGAGCCCGAGGTTACGGATAAACTCCGCGAGCCGCACGACGACCTTGAGCTCCTCCTCTGGCACATCGACATTCTCGACCTCGCCCATCCAGCTCCGAATCTCCGCCGCGATCCCCGCGGTCTGCTCGGCGCTTCGGAGCTTCACCACAAACGTATCGGGCATGAGGTTCGGGAGGCCCTCGGTGTCGATTGGCAGGCTCTTCGACGCGTCTGCAAAGGCATCGTCACGGGAGCGGTAGGTCACACCAGCGACCCCAGGAAGGGCACGTAGCTTCTTTTCGGTCGACTTGAGCGTTTCCGCCGTCAGCTCTGGCCGACAGAAGACCCGCATCTCAAAGGCATCGACCGTGCGCCGGCTCATGCTGCGTAGCTGCACAAAGGTGAGGTAGAACGAGCCAATCAAGGTCAGCGCCACCCCAATCGTGGTCACCGCCGCGACCGTCATCAGGCCATGGCGACGGAGGTTGATGAGCGCCTCGCGTAGGAGGAAGGGGAAGGAGCGTGTCACTCGGCGTACCCGTACTGCCCCTCGGCATCGTCGCGGGCCAGGGTCCCTTTTTCAATCGCGATCACGCGACGCCGGAGCCGATCGACAGCATTCTTGTCGTGGGTCGCCACCACGACGGTTGTACCCTCCGCACTTACGGCTAAGAGCGCGTCCATGATCCCTGCACTGGTCTCGGGATCTAGGTTGCCGGTTGGCTCATCCGCAATCAGCAGCGGCGGCTTACCTACCAGTGCGCGTGCAATCGCCACGCGCTGTTGCTCGCCGCCGGAGAGCTGGGCGGGAAAGGCATCACAGCGGTGGAGCATCCCGACCTGTTCCAGGCGCTCCTTCACCCGCTGGCGAGCGTCTTTGCGCGGGAGTCCCAGCACCTCACAGGCGAACAAGACATTCTCCCAGACCGTGCGCTGGGGAAGCAGGCCGTAGTCCTGAAGGACGATCCCCATCTGCCGCCGGAGCGCAGGAATGTCTTTCGTCGCGATCTGGGTGATCTCGCGCCCCGCGACCGTCAGGCTCCCCTCGGTCGCCCGCACATCGGCGTAGAGTAGCTTCAGGAGCGTGGACTTCCCCGCCCCGGTCGGCCCCACCAGAAAGACAAAGTCCCCCGCCGGGATACTCAAGGAGACATCCGACAAGGCGGTCACCTTGCCGGTAGGATAGGTCACCCCGACCCGCTTCAGTTCAATCACGAGGGGCATTATATCGCCCCGTCGTCTCTCACACGGACTTCTTGATGTAGGTCAGCGGGTTGCGGTCGTTGCGGCCGGTCTGGCTACGCTTGGGAATGTCGCAGAGATAGAGCGCGGTGGCGTAGACATCGCCGTGGTTGGGAATGGCGTTGCGGTACTCCGTCTCCTTGGCGAGGCTGTAGCGAGCGCTGGACTTGTCGTTCCAGCCCACGGGGCCTTCGCCCGTCACCGGATGGAAATCGGGGTGGAGGGAGCCGTCGGGCAGGAGCGGAATCGCCTGCATGGTCTTGGTGCCCACGCGGCCCCACTGTGTGCCGCCCTTGACCTTGGGCCCAAGGAACGCCGCGCTGGTCACAAACCAGTGCTCCGAGATATCTTGCCCGTCGATCTTCTGTTTCTTCTCGGAGAGCGGCAGGTTGGACTTGATGATGTCATCGACATCGCCGTGGATCGAGCGCCCGAACTCGCTGGTCAGCACGATAGTCGTGTAGTCCCAGATCGGCTTCCCGGTCACTTTATGCGGCGTGTTCTTGAGCAGCTCCACCAGGGTCAAGAGCGGCTCCCAGAGCTCCTCTTTCAGCCCCGTGGTCTGGTCTGGCTGGCCCTTGGGAGTCACCCCATCCGCCGCCCAGAGGCTCTTGCGGTTGTGGTGGGAGTCGAAGTGCCGGATATCACGGGTCTCGATAAAGTACGAGCAGGAGAGGTTCTCGCGCATCAGCTCATAGGTCATCATTGCCTGGACATTAGTCGCCGGGCAGAACTTGGTGCGTGCCTTGTTCCCATTGACCGAGCGGTAGGTGATGAGCTCATCGACCGGCTTGACCTTGAACTTCTCCTTCAGCACCGGGTCGGTGAAGAGGCGCGAGAGCGCCCCACGGTCCAGCTTCTTCCCCTTGCTCGCCAGCGCACCGTAGATCTGCCGCGCCGAGTTGTAGCTCTTGATCGTCTCCATCTCCGCGTCTTTACGGAGCCCCGCGTGGGCGTTGTCCAGGAACTTTTCGATCTGCCGGTTGACCACATCGCTGGCGCTGCCCTGCATCCGCAACAAGAAGTCCCTCAGGTTGGCTGGAGTTCCCGCATAGATCGTGTGGGCATGGGCCGGTCCGAGTGCGTGGTAGTAGCCCTTGCGCCCCGTGTACTGCACCTCATTGAGCTCCCCGTCGCTGAGCCACCAGTGCCAGGAGAGATTCGGGAGCGCGTAGGATTGGCCGTAGACCTCCGCAAAGGCCTGCATCACGCTGCGCTCATCGGGCTCCCGGTCGGCCTGGAGCCGCAGGTCGTAGCTGCCCATGTGGGCCTTTAGGCGCTCGCCCGAGTGGAACTGGCCGGTGTGCATCGACGACAACACCGCCATCTCGGGGAAGAGGCTCTTGCCTGCCTCGGCGAGGTAGCCGTAGTTGATCTTCCCGTTCCACTGGTTGTCCACGCGGTAGCCCGGTTTGTTGAAGTCGAGGACCCGGTAGCGCTCCTGGCTGGTCTTCTCAAAGGGGAGGCGGGTCTTGGGGAAGATGTTGTTGTCGGTATCGAGCGGCGAGAACATGTCGTAGCTCTCCCAGCCGCCCTCGACAAACCAGTAGATCAGGTAGTGGGGATCGGCCCCCTCCGCCGCCTTGGCCTCCAGGCTCGCCGCCAGCGCCGCGCCTTGGTTGGGATCGCCGTGCTTGAGCAAGTACCCTAGAAAGTCTGCCGCTCCGAGGGTGAGCCCGGCAGTCGCGCCTCGCCGGAGAAAATCCCGCCGGGTCACGGCCCACGGGTTCACCGTCGGCTTGGGCAGCTCCGTGTCTAGAACCGAAGGGCCCAGCTCCGGGCACTCCGAAAACTCCACGGCCCCCTCTTCGATGTCGTGATAGTCGCTCATGATTGCTTTCCTGGACGAATCTTGCCCAAAGTGGTTCACTCCGTTGTGCGAGGTGGCAAAAGCGCACTCACCAAGATTGTCTGGCCCACTGCGGCGAGAGGCGCGATAGTCTCGTTTTCCTGATACACGCTCACCCTCTGGTACTTGCCCTCGCTGGGTTCACGGTGCACATGCAGCGTGCGCTGCACCAGATCTAAGGACCAGTATTCCACAATCCCGGCCCGAGCGTAGAGATTCGCCTTGATGCCGCGGTCAAAGTAGCGCGTCGCATCCGAGACTTCGATGAGGAGGCGAATGTCTTCGGGGCGTGGATTCGTCTCAGAGAACGCAGTGAGTGGACGGGAGAGAACAATCAAATCAGGTTCAGGTTCGCTGGTCGGGTTGTCTTCAGGTGCAACATTAATCGCAACGGGGCCCTCAACATAGAGATCACCAAAGACTTGGCGGAGGCAGATACACGTCAGGCTCAGGGCAATGGCATGGGGACGTTTCTGGGGCATTTTTCTGAGAATGTCTCCTTCGATCAGCTCGTACTTACCGGGCGTGAGCAGGCCATCGCGCTCGAAGCGCTCGCAGTCGGTGCGGGTCCAGCGGATGCGGAAGGGACGGGTGGTGTCTAGCTCAGGCTCAGAGGTCGTGGAGGGCATGATTTTATTTTACTCCCATGCGCTGATGAAGGGCGGAAAGCTGTGCGAGGCGTTTTTTCTTTGGGTCTGGAGCGAGCGGGGCGCTCACCGTACCATTGAGGTACTCTGGGGTGAGAACCAGCGCCTTGACCAGGGGCTTGAGGGCGTAGTTGCTCTTTGCCATCGCGCCCCAGAGACGCTGGTACAGACCGCGCTCGTCGGTCTCGGCGCGGAGCTCGCGACCAAAGTACCAGACAAAGTGGGTCTGGAGAATTGTCCTCAGGAAGCGCTCTTTCTGGGCCGCCTGGGTGGCAAACGCCTCTATCCCCTCGCCCTTGAACGGGTAGGCCGCTACTTCGTCGCGGTCCGAGCTATCGATCGGGAGCCCATACTCATCGTGCGCCCGGTAGTTGCCCTCGTCGTCCCAGTGCGCTCTCTGGTAGGCCAGCGGCGTCAGGACTTTGTGACACGTATAGCAGACCGACTTCGGGTCCGTGGTCGCCGATGCCGTGATCCCCTGGCGCGCTGTGACAATCTCATCGGGCACCTCAAAGACATAGCCCAAGAACTTCTCACAGACCTGCGCGGAGTAGTTGAAGTGCGGCAGGCTCGGCTTTCCCTGGATAAACCCACGCATGGTCAAGACCCCGGTCTTGCCGAAGTAGGCCGGGCGCTTTTGCTTCTGAAACGCCGTATCCACGGTGTAGTCCGCGGTCAGGAGCTCCTGAAACGGGCGGTTTTGCAGGGCGAGGTAGGTCCAGAGGCGCGCGGGCTCGTCCTGCTCGGGGGTTCCGTGGCTCTCGATATAGAGGCGCGTCCGGTGGAAGTAGAAATCGGTAAACTCCTTGGACGCAAGATACCCATCGACCAGCTTCTCCAAGGGGATACCCGCCTCGCACTGGGCCAGCTCGGTCTCGCTGGGTGTGCGCCCCACTAAATCCTGAGCGAGCTTGACGAGCTGGAGGCGCTTGCGGGTCTTGGGATCGGTCATGGTGGCGAGGGAGCGGGGGCGTGTAAAGAGAAAGTCCGGGTGGGCCATGAGCGCGCGGCAGAGCCCTTCCCACGCTGCCTGTTGTGCCGACAGGCGGGTGGTCTTCATCGTCAGCTTGGGCTGTGTCGGGTCAGCGAGTGCCACCCGTGGCCCGCCGATCTGGGTCCAGCGGAATGTCAGCTTACTCCCCTGGATGTTGTACGACGACGATGCATCCAACGTGATCGCCGCCCCTGCCTGGGCCACGAGGGGTGTACTGACCTGAACGATCGGCGAGGAGGCCTGGGCCTTCACCACGATGGGAACCCGGGTCTCGTTGTCGGCCTTTCCGGGGTAGACAATCGCCGGACGGTAGGCGCGCTGCGGGTCGTAGCCCTCGCCCGACGGTGGCGTAAAAAAGAGGCTCAGCGGCTTCTTGGAGCCGTCGCTGGCCAGGTCTTGCAGGAGGTCCGGCCCGACCGTGTTGTAGGGGTTGAAGCTCTCCGCAGGGAACTTGCCCCACTGCTCCTTGTTCTTCGCCTTCCCCGCCCGTAGCAAGATCGGTGTCTCGCTCCCTGGAACAAAGAGCCGCACCGCATCGGCGACCACGCGCTTGGCGGTGCCGTCGTTGCGAATCTCAATGCCGCCCTCCGTGCCAAACACAAACGACGACTTCAGGTCGGCATGGGCGCGGTTGTCGATACTCTGGTCGATCCAAAAGTGCGCCTCGCCCTTGGGCGGCACCGGCGGCGCGGGCGGTGTGGCAATCGCGCTGACGGAGTCACGGCTCACCACCTGCACACAGAGATCGCGGCAGAGGGTGCTTGGGGCGAGATTCTTCCCGGCGGGCCGCTTGCCTGCCTTCGGCGCCGCGGCGCGCTTCCAGAGAAACGTAACCTCGTACTTGCCAGGCTTTAGAACCTCCAGAGGGAAGGTGATCTGCGAAGCGCCTTTATTCTCGCTATTGTCTTCCGCGCTCGCGCCACTCAGCTTCCACGCACCCTCGATCAGCACGCCCGGCTCCCCCACCTTGAGGGTCTTATCAAGCTCTGCGCCCTTGATCCGCACCCCGACCACGCTCACATTGCCGTAGCTCTCCGCGTTGCTGATAATCACCTTTTGGCCCATATCGCCTGGGGCCAGTGTAAAGCTCCCAAGGTACTTCTCCGGCTGCTCCTCCGCTTCCTGATCGACATAGAGCGTCGTGAGCGCATGGTCATCGCCCCGCACCGCCACCCCGACCTCCCGGGTGACGTGCTGCCCGCGCTCATCGGAGACGGTCAGGGAGAAGCGGAGATCACTCGGGGCGGTCTGGCGCAGGCTCGCCTCGGAGTCCCGAACACTCTTCAAAAACGCCTGCGCCTCGGCCAGCTCCGGCGCGGTCGGGTCCCGGAAGAGGAGCTTTTTCCAGAGCCGCGTGATTCCCTCACGCTCGCTTGTCTGCTCCGTGAAGCCCACAAACGGCCCAGTTCGGTTGAGATAGGCCTTACTCGCCAGCTCCCGCGCCACCAGCTCGACACCACTGAGAAAAGTAGGAGAAGCCTTCGCGCTCTCGTCGAAGCGCTTCACAAAGTCCGCCCCGCCAAAGAGCGCGGCATTGTCCAAGAAGAGGTTCCGGTCCTCCCGCTCGCCATCGTCGGCAAAGATCGCCTTTGTCTTGCCGCGGAGCTGGCGAAAGGTCAGAAAGGTGTTGTCAAAAGTCGGCTTCTTCGCCCCAGTAAACGGCAGGGTCAGGTACGGTGGGAACTGCTCATCGGGCTTCTTCCCCGAGAGCGCCTGCTGGGCACGCACCCCCTCGGCGAAGTGGTCGAAGGCCGTGATCTGCGCCACCGTGAGCTTGTGCATCCCCTGCGGCGGCATGATGATGTTCTTATCAGTGGTGGTCACACGGTAGACAATGCTGGAGTGGTTGTCCGGGTCGAACTGCCCCTCGGCGACAAGCTTGAGAAAGGCGGTGTGGGAGTCGGCGGGCAGGAGCAGCTGCGACGGGTTCTTCTTCCCGTGGCACGGGGCGCACTGGCCCGTCAGCACCGGCCAGAGCTCTTTGGTAAATGTCTGCTCTAGCCCCCCCGGCCCCCGCTCCGCCGGGGAGTTCTGTGGTCGCGCCGGCACGCTTGCCGCCAGCGCGAGGCCACCGGCGAGCGCCGCTCCCAAAAACACTTGCTTCCTTGCCATAGGAAAATTATACCGCTGGATAGCCTTGACAACGCAAAAATTAGCGATAGCATAAAATCCAACTACATAACGCTACGGACAACGAAGGTTGCCGAATCGAAGGGGCTACTGAGAATTCAGAAGCCAAGTCGTGAGGGAGGCCAGAGTTTTCGCTGAATCAATCAGCGATCACTCTGGCCTCTTTTTTGTTTTTATCCCGGACGTTTACCGTCCATGAAAGAAAGACCGATGGATCTTGTCTATGTGCTGCTGACCCTTGGCGCGTTCGCGCTCTGTGGCCTCTACATCCGGGGCTGCGAGAGGCTCTGAGATGCTTGATTATCTGATCACCGGCGGGATCGCAGTGCTCCTGCTGGGCTATCTGCTCTATGCACTGCTACGACCGGAGAAGTTCTAATGACACCCCATGGAGCGCTTCAGATAGCGCTGTACTGCCTGGTCCTGCTCGCTCTCACAAAGCCCGTCGGTGCCTACATGGCGCGGGTATTCTCGGGCGAGGTGACTTGGCTCAAGCCGGTGGAGAGGCGCTGGTACCAGCTACTGGGCGTGCGCGACGATGAGGAGATGCCGTGGCAGACCTATAGCCAAGCGTTGCTTGTGTTCAGCGCGATAGGCATGCTTTTCACCTACGCCCTGCTACGCCTGCAAGGCCAACTGCCCCTGAACCCGCAGGGATTCTCGGGGAAGGAGATGACACCCGATCTCGCCTTCAACACCGCCGCGAGCTTTACGACCAACACCAACTGGCAGAGCTACGTGCCGGAGGCGACGGTCTCCTACTTCTCCAATATGGTCGCGCTGGCGATCCACAACTGGATGAGCGCTGCGGCAGGGATCGCGGTTGCGCTAGCGCTGGTGCGAGGTTTTGCACGCCGCCAGACGGTAGGGCTGGGCTCGTTCTGGGTGGACGTGACCCGAGCGACTCTCTGTGTGCTCTTGCCTGGGTGCTTTGTCTACGCGCTGTTTCTGGTCAGCCAGGGCGTGCCACAAAACTTCGATGCCTACACAAAAGTGACCACGCTGGAGGGCACGGCGCAGACACTAGCACAGGGCCCGGTGGCATCGCAGGAGTGCATCAAGATGCTGGGGACCAACGGGGGCGGCTTCTTCAACGCCAACTCGGCGCATCCCTACGAGAACCCGACTCCGCTCACCAACTTTGTCCAGATGCTCTCGATCTTTCTGATCCCGGCAGGCCTCACCTACACCTTTGGCAGGCTTGTCGGCAACACCCGGCAGGGCTGGGCGCTCTTTGGGGCGATGGCGGCACTCTTTCTTGTGGGCGTCGTGGCCTGCTACGGAGCAGAGGCGGCGGGAAACAACCTAGAGGGGAAAGAGACGCGCTTTGGGATTGTCGGCTCGGCGCTCTTTGCCGTGGTCACCACCGATGCATCGTGTGGGGCGGTCAATGCGATGCACGACTCCTTTACGCCGCTGGGAGGCCTCGTGCCCTTGGTCAATATCCAGCTCGGCGAGGTGGTCTTTGGTGGAGTCGGGGCGGGGCTCTATGGGATGCTGATGTTCGCGGTGCTTGCGGTGTTTATCGCGGGACTGATGGTGGGACGCACCCCCGAGTACCTGGGCAAGAAGATCGAGCAGTATGAGGTCAAGATGGCGATGCTGGCGACCTTGGTGCTCGCCGCGTCCACATTGCTCTTTACCGCAGTGGGCGTGAGTGTCTCGGCGCTCTCTAGCACGACCAACAACGCCGGGGCACACGGCCTCAGTGAAGTTCTCTATGCCTACACATCGGCGACCGGCAACAATGGCTCGGCGTTTGCGGGGCTGACGGCAAACTCCCCCGCGTGGAACGTGACCTTGGGAGTCGCGATGCTCGCCGGGCGCTTTTTGATGATTGTCCCCCTGCTTGCGATGGCGGGAAGCCTTGCGAAAAAGAAGCTCACGCCCGCAACCTCGGGGACATTTCCTACCGATGGTGGGACATTCACGGCGCTCTTGATCGGAGTGGTGGTGATTGTCGGTGCTCTCACCTATCTCCCGGCACTTGCCCTGGGGCCAATCGTGGAGCACTTCCAGTGGCAGGCAGGAAAGGCGTTTTAGCTCATGTCTACAAAGAAATCCTCGCTGCTCGATCCGACCATCGTGCGAGCTGCGCTCCGCGAGGCTCTTATCAAGCTCAACCCGCGCCTCGTGGCAAAGAATCCCGTGATGTTCGTCGTGGAGCTTGGCAGTGCTCTCTCCACTCTCTACTTTATCAAGGAGCTGGTCACGCATTCCGGGAACCCCGCCTTCACCGGCCAGGTCTCGCTCTGGCTCTGGTTTACCGTCCTCTTTGCCAACTTCGCCGAGGCGATGGCCGAAGGGCGCGGCAAGGCCCAGGCCGACTCGCTCCGAAAGACCAAGACACAGACCAGCGCACGCAAGCTCACCGGGGGCAAGGAGTCCAAGGTCAACGCCACAGAGCTACGCAAGGGCGATCTTGTGGTCTGTGAGGCGGGCGATCTGATCCCCGGCGATGGTATTGTCATGGAAGGAATCGCCAGTGTCGATGAGTCGGCGATCACGGGGGAGTCCGCGCCGGTTATTCGGGAGTCCGGCGGCGATAGAGATGCCGTGACCGGGGGGACGCGGGTCCTGTCCGACCGGATTGTGGTCCAGATCAGTGTCAATCCTGGCGAGGGCTTTATCGACCGGATGATCGCTCTGGTCGAGGGGGCACAGCGCCAAAAGACCCCCAATGAGATCGCGCTCTCGATCCTCTTGGCGGGCCTGACAATTGTCTTTCTGCTCGCCGTGGTGACCTTGCAGCCGCTCGCCCACTACTCGGTGCGCTCGGCAGGCCAGGGCCAGGTGCCGACCATCACGGTCCTGATCGCGCTTCTGGTCTGCCTGATCCCCACGACAATCGGGGGGCTGCTCTCCGCTATCGGGATTGCAGGCATGGACCGTGTGATGCAGCACAATGTGCTGGCGATGAGCGGCAAGGCGGTCGAGGCCGCGGGCGATGTGAACACGCTTCTCCTCGACAAGACCGGGACGATCACCTACGGGAACCGCCAGGCCGCTGAGTTTCTCCCTATTCCTGGCGTGACAATCGAGCGGCTCGCCCGCGCCGCGTATCTGTCAAGCCTCGCCGACGAGACCCCGGAGGGGCGCTCGATTGTTCAGCTCGCACGGGAAAAGTACGGTGTCCCCGACCAGGCTCTCCCCGACGCGGAGTTTGTCCCCTTTACCGCCCAGACCCGTATGAGCGGAGTCGATTCGGCGAGCTACACCGTCCGAAAAGGCGCGACCGACAGCATCAAGAAGCTTGTCGGCACGGTCCCCGAGGAGCTCGACGTGATCTCGCGCGGGATCGCCACGGCGGGTGGGACTCCCCTCGCGGTCGCGGAGAACGGCGAGCCACTTGGCGTGATCTACTTAAAAGACGTGGTCAAGGCCGGCATGAAGGAGCGCTTCGATGCCCTCCGTGCGATGGGGATCAAGACCATCATGATCACCGGCGACAACCCGCTCACCGCCAAGGCAATCGCCGAAGAGGCGGGAGTCGATGACTTCCTCGCCCAGGCCACCCCCGAGGATAAGATGGCCCTGATCAAGTCCGAGCAAGAAGGGGGCAAGCTAGTGGCGATGACCGGCGACGGTACCAACGACGCGCCTGCCCTTGCCCAGGCCGATGTGGGGGTCGCGATGAACTCGGGGACCCAAGCGGCAAAAGAAGCCGCCAATATGGTGGACCTCGACTCCAACCCGACCAAGCTCATCGAGGTGGTGGAGATCGGCAAGCAGCTTCTCATGACCCGCGGTGCCCTGACCACGTTCTCTATCGCCAACGATGTCGCCAAGTACTTCGCCATCCTGCCTGCGATGTTCGTGGCAACCTACCCGGAGCTAGAAAGACTCAATATCCTCCACCTCACCAACCCGCAGTCTGCGATCCTGGCGAGCGTCATCTTCAACGCGCTCATCATTATCGCCCTGATCCCGCTCGCGCTCCGTGGGGTCGCCTACAAGCCCATGAGCGCCGCAAAGACACTCCAGCGCAACCTCCTGATCTATGGCCTCGGAGGGCTCCTTGTCCCCTTCCCTGCCATCTGGCTCATCGACCGACTCGTGGTGCTGCTGCACCTGGCATAAACCCATGAAAAACCAACTCCGACCGGCGCTTGTCAGCGTCGCTCTCTTCACCCTCGTGACGGGATTTCTCTTCCCTGGCGCCGTTACAGCCGTCGCGGCCCTCGCCTTTCCGAAACAGGCACATGGGAGTCTCGTTGTCAAAGCCGGCAAGGTCATCGGCTCAACACTCATCGGGCAAAACTTCACGAAGCCCGAGTACTTCCACCCCAGGCCATCGGCGGCGGGTAACGGCTTCGATGGCACGAGCTCGGGCAGCACCAACCTTGGCCCCACCAGCGCCAAGCTGCGGACCCAACAGACGGACCTTACCAGCGCCTACCGTACCGAAAATACGCTTGATGCCAGCGGCACTGTCCCCGTGGATGCGGTCACACGCTCCGCCTCCGGGCTCGATCCGCACATCTCCCCCGAGAACGCGCTCCTCCAAGCCGCGCGGGTGGCAAAAGCACGGGGCAAGAGCCTCGAGTCTGTCAAGGCGCTGGTGGCTCAGCACACGGAGGGCCGGACGTTTGGAGTGCTTGGGGAGCCGCGCGTGAATGTCCTGGCGCTCAATCTCGCCCTCGACGGACTACAATAGGCCATGCAAAACCTCCGACGCCAGCTCTTGCTTAGCCACTTGCTCCTGATTGGGCTGATGCTTCTGCTACTCGCGGGCGGCGTCCTGCGCTTCTTCCATCTCGGGCGCTCCATCGACCGGGTCTTGGATGCCAATGTCAAGAGTGTCCTGCTCATGCAGCAGACCAAAGACGCGCTCAGTGCCCAGCCCGTGCGCCTCCCCGAGGCGGCGTTTGCGATCCAGCAAGAGCTCGGGAACATCACCGAGCCCGGTGAGGGGGAGCTGGCAGAGGCACTGAGGGACGGTTTTGACGCGCTCCGAACGGGCACCGGCGATCGAAAGCAGGTTAGTGCCAAGGCGCAGGAGATCCTGGAGCTCAACCTCGCCGCGATGCGCCGCGCCGATGCCGAGGCCAAGCACGAGGCGCGACAGTCCGCGCTCCTCGGGGCCGCGGCGACTGTTGGCGCGGCGGTGCTCGCCGTGCTCTTGGCCCGTCGGGCTGTTCAAGGGGCGCTCCTGCCGCTGGTCTCGCTCGCTCGCCAGGCCGAGGAGGTTGGCGAGGGACGGCTCAACCAGCGGATCGAGCTCACCCGCAGCGATGAGATCGGCACCCTGGCCCGGGCCTTCAACGGCATGTCCGAGAAGCTCGCCGAGGCACGGGCGGCGCTGGAGGCACGACTGATCCGCGCCGAGCGCATGAACGATGCCGCCCTGGAGAGCCTCTACGATCCCGTGATTGTCACCGATGCGGCCGGGCGGCTGGTCCACCTCAATCGTGCGGCCGAGAGCCTACTGGGGCAACCCCTCGGCACGCGGCTCGGCGAGGCGCGGCTGGCACAGGCCGTGGACACCGCGCTCCAGGAGGGCAAGACGGTCGCCCCCGACGATAGCTCGGCGCTGGTGGGGCTCAAGGACAAGACCTTCCGCCTCCGTGTCAGCCCGATGCGCACGGAGAGCGAGCCCCTCGGCGCAGTGATCGTCCTGGAGGATATCACCTCGCTTCAGGAAGTAGACCGCCTCAAGACCGAGTTCATCAGTGTGGCCTCGCACGAGCTCCGAACCCCCGTGACCAGCCTGCTCCTCTCGGTCCAGCTCCTCCAGGAGGGAGCGGTTGGGACCCTCACGGCACCCCAGAGCCAGCTGATCCAAGCCCAGCGCGACGATCTTGAGCGCCTGGAGCGGCTCCTGCGAGAACTGCTGGACCTGACCAAGCTAGAGAGCGGTGCGAGCCCACCCCAGCTGGAGGCAGTTGCCGCACGCTCCCTCTGCACGGCGGCGCTTGACGGGATTCGTGCGGAGGCGGGCGCACAAGGAGTCTCCCTGGCGGTTGGGACACTAACCGAGACCTTGGTTTGGGCAGACACAGGGCAGCTCACGCGGGTTCTCACCAACCTCCTGGGCAACGCCATCCGGCACACGCCCCGCGGCGGCACCGTGACCCTCGAGGCACGTGAGCTGCCATCGGAAGTGATTGTTACGGTCTCGGACACGGGGAGCGGGATTCCCCAGGAGTATCTGAGCGAGATCTTCGGGCGCTTTACCCAGGTGCCCGGAGCCACCCGCGGCGGGGCAGGACTTGGCCTCTCCCTCGCCAAAGCCATTGTCGAGGCGCACGGCGGCACGATCGCCGCCCAGAGCGCTGGTGTCGGCAAGGGAAGTGCCTTTATCTTCACCTTGCCCCGAACAGAGAAAACACGAGAGTAAACATCATGGCAAAGCTACTAATTATCGACGATGAGAGCAATATCCGGCTGATGCTTCGGCTCGCCCTCGAGCATGTGGGGCACACGGTTGAGCAGGCGGGCGACGGCATCGAGGGCCTAGAAAAGTTCGGGCAGGGCGCGGGCTGGGACCTGGTCCTGCTCGATCACCGCATGCCGGGAATGGAGGGAATCGATGTCTTGCGCGAGCTGCGCCGACGAAATCCCCACGCGCGGGTGGTGATGATCACGGCCTTTGGGACGGTCGATCTGGCATCGGAGGCGATCCGGGCAGGCGCGACCGACTTCCTGCGAAAGCCCTTCACGATCGAGGTGCTGCGCGAGGCGGTCGAGGCGGCCCTGAGCGAGCGCCCCCACCTGCCCCATATCGCCAATGCCGCCCCCCAGCCCAGCCTCTCGTTTGAGCGCCTCGGGATCAACGGCTACCGCCTCGCCAGCCTCCCCGGCCTGGAGCACCACCCCGATCAGAGCGTCACCAAGGTCTTCAGTGTCCAGAAAACCGAGGGGGCGGGTCGTGCGTGCCGGGTGACTCTCACGGCGGCGGCGGTGGAGCAGGTTCGCCAGCACGCGCTTGGAAGCCCCCTCCCTGGCGGTGATACGTTTTGGGAGGCGCTCTGTGGCGAGGCGCTCGCCAACTACCTCTGGCAGAATGTCACCCTCCCCACGGGCGGCCAGCTACTGGTGGAGGAGCTGACATCGGGGCTGCGCCGCTGGGTCGATGCAGTGGTTCAGACAGCGGGAGCGGTGGCCTAAGCGATGGACCTGGGTGTGGGAAGCACGCCGCGCGGGCGGCACAAGATCTTTCTGGGCTTCGCGGCAGGTGTCGGCAAGACCTGCGAGATGCTCTCGGAGGCCAACCGGCGGCGGGAGCGCGGCCAGGAGGTGGTGATTGGCTACCTGGAGACCCACGGCCGCGCTGGCACCGAGGCGCTGATCGGGGAGCTTCCCTGTGTCCCGCGCCGCCAGCAGGCCTACAAGGGGAGCACCTTTGAGGAGATGGACACGGAGGCGATCCTGGCCCGCCCACCGCAGTGCGTTCTCGTCGATGAGCTGGCCCATACCAATGTCCCCGGAAGCCCCCGCGCCAAGCGCTGGCAAGATGTGGAGGTGCTCCTCGCGGCAGGAATCAATGTCCTCTCGACCCTCAATGTCCAGCACCTGGAGAGCCTCAACGACACGGTCTTGGAGATCACGGGAGTGCGCGTCCGGGAGACCGTCCCCGACCACGTCCTACGCGATGCCGACGAGGTCCAGATGATCGATATCACGCCCCGTGCGCTGGTCAACCGCCTGGAGCGCGGCGATATCTACAAGCCCGAGAAAGTGGCGCAGGCCCGACAGAACTGGTTTCGGGAGGGGAACCTCAATGCCCTGCGGGAGATCGCGCTCCGGGAGATCGCGCAAGAGGTTGATGACGAGCTAGAGACCTACCGGCGCGAGCGTCGGATCGCCCAGCCCTGGGCCACCCACGACCGGATCATGGTCTGCCTCTCCCCGACCCAGTCGTCGCTGCGGATCCTGCGGCGGGGCTGGCGGATCGCCCGGCGGCTGAAAGGCGAGCTGGTGGCGGTCTATGTCGAGGCGCGGCCCCCACGGCCGCAGGAGCAAGCGATCCTCAAGGCGGACTTTGCGGTCGCCGACCAGCTCCAGATTCCGGTCGTGACCCTCCAGGGCTCGGATGTGGCGGCGGAGCTGGTGCGGTATGCTCGGGAGAAGAGTGTGACTCAGGTGGTCCTGGGGCACTCGGACCGCTCGCACTGGCAGGAGCTCCTGCGCGGCAGTATCGTCAATCGCCTGACCCGTGAGCTACGCTCCATCGACCTTCTCATCATGGCAAACAGTACACAAGCAACTCAGGAGGCGCTCTAACCATGCCCAAGACCAAAGGCGAGCTGGAGTCAGAAGCGGCCAGCGCGACTGTCAAGTTTCAGCGTGAGCAGCAGGGCCGTGGCCCCACCGATGTGCGCGCGACCCTGGTCGGGGAGCTGCTCCTGGTGCGCTCCAGCGGGATCTTCACCCCCACCGAGGCGCATCTGGCAGTCTCCGACGAGGGCCGCAAGCTGATCAAGTCCGCCCGGATCGAGCTGCGGAGCATCAACCACGGTGAGATCGAGGCGATCCTCTCCGACCTCGCGCGGAGCGTCGTGGTGCGCAGCTACTACGACCTCAATGTCGAGGCCGCCGAGCAGGTCGAGGTCTATATCTTCGCGGAGAACATAGAAAAAAGACTGCTTGCACCCCACTGAAAGCGGAGGTAAAGTGCGTTTCATAGCAACTAAATAATGCTCGCGCAACCTCAGGTTGCCGAAACGAAGGGGCACGGACACCGTGTCTTGTCGCGACGGAGGCCAAAGAAGCGTGGTTGAGCCGGAAAGCGTTTGTCTTTCCGACTCCCACCTTTTTTGGCCTCCGTTTTTTTTGCTCTGGAACAAATACATGACTGGAAACTCGCAACCGCCCGTGGGCTTCGCTCGCCGACTCCTCCTGGGCGCTCCCCTCTCCTCAGACCACGCGGAGCACACACTGCTTCGTAAGCTGGTCGCCCTCCCTGTCTTCGCCTCCGATGCGATCTCGTCGGTGGCGTATGCATCGCAGCAGATTATCCTCGCCCTGGGTGGCGCTGGCCTCTGGATGGCAGGCCAGAGCGCGACCTACGGCCACTACACGCTCCTGATCACCGGGCTGATTGTCTTGCTCCTCGGAATTGTGGTGATGAGCTACTGGCAGACAGTCTTTGCCTACCCGAGCGGCGGCGGGAGCTACATCGTGAGCAAGGAGAACCTTGGCACGATGCCGGGCCTGATCGCCGCCGCCGCGCTGCTGATCGACTATGTTCTTACGGTCTCGGTCTCGATCGCGGCGGGGATTCAGAACCTCAAGGACGTCCCTCTCTTCGCCCACGCCCATATCAGCGAGCACTTGGTTCTCTACTGCCTGCTGGCCATTGGGGTGCTGACCTACGCCAACCTGCGCGGGCTGAAGGAGTCGGGGACGGTGTTTGCGCCGCCGACCTACGCCTTTGTTGGCCTCTGCTATCTCATGATCTTTCTGGGAATCGCGGGCCCGTTTCTCGGCTGGCAGTTCCACCCAGAGTACGTGAACCAGGAGTGGGGCGCGGGCAAGGCGGCGGAGACCCTGGGGCTGGTCGTGCTGATGAAGGCCTTTGCCAACGGTTGCTCCGCGATGACCGGCACCGAGGCGGTGAGCAATGGCATTCCCGCCTTTCAGGGCAATAAGTCCAAGAACGCGGCACTCACGCTGCTGGCGATGGGGCTGATCCTGGGGAGCCTCTTTCTGGGCATCTCGTTTCTGGCGGTGAAGTTCCACGTGGTCTACTGGGAGGAGAACGGCAAGACCGCCAATGCCGTGATCGACCAGCTCTCGGGGGCGATCTTTGGCAAGACCGGCAAGTTTGCCTTTCTCTATGTCGCCACCCAGCTCGCCACCGCCCTGATCCTCGTGCTGGCGGCCAACACCGCCTACGCCGACTTCCCGCGCCTGGCATCCATTCTCTCCAAAGATAAGTTCCTGCCGCGCCAGCTCAGCAATGTTGGGGACCGGCTGGTCTTTAACAATGGGATTGTGATGCTGGGGGTCTTTGCCGCGTTGCTGATTGTCGTGAAGAAAGGCAGTGTCGATGCGCTGATCCCGCTCTACGCCATCGGGGTGTTTCTGGCCTTTACCCTCTCGCAGACTGGGATGGTGCTCCACTGGAAGAGCGAGAAGAGCCCGGGCTGGGGGCGCAAGGCGGCGATCAATGGGATTGGCGCGGTGGCAACTTTCCTAGTCCTGCTGGATATCGCCTTCGAGAAGTTCACCGAGGGTGCGTGGATCGTCATCCTGCTCATGGCGGCGCTGGTCATGCTCTTTCGCAAGATCCACCGCCACTACTGCGATATCGCCAGCCAGCTCCGCCTCACCAAGCTCTCCCCCATCGCGGCCCCGACCGTCAATACGGTCGTATTGCTCGTACCCTCGGTGCACCGTGGCGTGCTCCCCGCGCTCGCCTACGCCCGCTCGCTCTCGCCGGAGGTGCGTGCGGTCCATGTCGGTCTGAACCCCGAGAAGCTCGATGCGCTCCGCCAGGAGTGGGCTCAGGTGGCGGGAGAGATTCCCCTGATCGTCCTGCCCTCGCCCTACCGCATGCTGGTTCCGCCCTTGTTGGAGTACCTGCAGACTGTCCAGGACGAGCGCACCGACGATATGGTCATGGTGATCCTCCCGGAGGCGGTCCCGACCCGCTGGTGGCACCACCTCCTGCACAACCAGACCGGGTTTCGGCTCAAGCTCGCGCTGCTCTCGCGCCCCGATCTGGTGGTCACCAACGTCCGTTATCCGCTCCAGCGCGGAGACTAGGCCCTCTGGCGACCGACCATCGCGGCGATCCCGTAGCGAATGTTTGCCTTAGTCTGTCAACGTAATCGTCGCCACGACCATGCCTTCGTCCTTGCCCGTGCTCGCGACCAGGGTACCGTCGGGGGCGACGATGCGGCTGTGGCCGTAGTCCCAGGTCTGGCCGACCGTGCCGCCTTGGTTGGCAACAAGATGCCAGCAGCCGGACTCAATCGCGTTCTGTGCGGCGTACTCCTCGAAGAGCCAGCCGTGGTCGCCGGTCCAAGCGGAGACCGTCGCGATGATTTGTGCCCCGGCTTCGGCAAGGTGCTTGCCGTAGCCGTGGGACATCTCGACACAGATCATCATCCCCAGCTTCCCCCACGGGCTCTCGACCACAAGCCCCGCCTGGTCACCGTAGCTCCAGAAACAGTGCTCATTGCCGCCCGTCTCTTCGTCCCAGAGCCGGTGCTTGCGGTAGCGAGCAAGAATCCCGCCGGGGCCGAGAAAGACACTGGTGTTATAGAGCTTACTGTCGGGGCCAAGCTCGGTCATGCCAAAGATCACATGAAGATTTAGCGCCTCTGCTTGCTCCGTCAGCCAGTCGCAGCTCGGGCCGGGGATGGGCTCGGCGGTGCGCCGGACGTAGTCTTTCTCCCTGTCGGTGGGGACGTGTGAGATATAGCCCCAGCCAGGGTTCTGCTGGAGCGCCACCTCGGGAAAGAGCACGAGCTCCGCGCCCTGGGCTTTTGCCGCGTGGAGGTAGCGCAGGAAAGTCGCACGGTTCGCCGCCACATCGCACTCGGCGCGCAGGCAGACAGTAGCCACGATGAGTGTCTTTGCCATCACTTTACCTTCGGGTACCACTTCTTCACGGAGTCCAGCGCCCACTCCACGGACTTGTCTTTGTGGCAGGTGTTGCAGCTATTGGGAGTCTTGCCATCGAGCGAGACACTTGGGGAGATAAAGCGAAAGGTGTGGTCCCGCGCCTCCGCCCCGACCGAGTTCTCGCCCAGGTTGGCCATGTGGCAGCCGATACACTGGCTCCCCGTACTCAGCGGCGCGTGGTGTGTGTGCTCCGTGATACTCTTGACCTCCGGCCCGACACTCTTGCCCGGCCCGTGGCACGAGCTGCAGAGCGCATTCGTACTGGCGGACTTGATGGTCATCGACGTATTTCGGGAGCCATGGGCATCGTGGCAGTTGGAGCACTGGAGGCCGCGGGCGTGCATGACGCTGTGCGTGTAGGTGTTGCCCTGCACCCGGTTCTTGTGTGCCGTCCCATTGGCCCAGAACTCCGCGGTCTGCTTGCCCGGCTCCGGCTCGAAGCCCTGCCAGTAGTTGGTAAGAGTCTTGCCGGGCTCGTAGCCGACTGCCCAGGCGTAGTCGTTGGTGCCCTTGGGCTTTCCCGCCTGGTGGCAGGCGAGGCAGACATCCAGTGAGCGCTCGGTGCTGAGGCGCGCGGGATTGACCACATTCTCCTTGGTCGGCTGCGCAGCGTGGGCTTTACCCGGGCCGTGGCAGCTCTCGCAGGTGATATTGAGCTCGGTCCAGGTCTGGGTCTTGGGATCGACTCCGGTGCTATGGCAGCCCGCGCAGAGCTTGAAGTTGGAGCGTGTCTTCCAGTCCGGGTGCTGGGGATACCACCAGTCTGATTTTCCCGTGTAGGCCTGCCACTTCTTCTCCTGGATGCTCCACTGCGCCGGAAAGACCACTTCCTCGCCGTTGACCACGCCGATAAAACGTTGCTTCCAGCGGTGCCCAATCACCCACTTCACGTCCTTCAGCTCAAACGGCCGGGTCGGGTCGGGCTTGCTAAAGTCGGCGAGAATGGTCTTCCCCGGCCCCTCGGCGACTGCGGGGCGGATCATCTTGTTGTGCGGCGAGCCCTTCCAGCTGTCGAAGTAGCTCTGGTGACACGGAGCGCACTTCTCGGAGCCCACGTAGGCGGCTTGGTCGATCTGCGGCAGGGGCACCTGTGGAGCCTGCGTGGTGTCTTTGGAGTACCCAAACGCGGTGACAAGAAACGCCGAGGTCACCGCAAGGAAGAGAAAACGTCGCATGGGGCATTCTACCGCCAATTCAAACTCTTAAACGTTAAGGGGGCTCTAGCGGCTACAATAGGCAGTGGTGGAATATTTTGAACCCGAAGTTCGTCTCCTAGAGCCGCGCACCCGCCTGGCTGGCTCCAATAGTATCGTCTTTTACGGGAGCTCATCGGTGCGGCTCTGGACCACGCTCCAGAGCGATATCGCTCCCCTTACCGAAGCCCCCCATCCCCCGATCCTCAACCTGGGCTTTGGGGGCTCGACTCTGGCAGCCTGCGTGCACTACTTCGACCGGCTGCCGGGGCGCGTGATCAAAGAGCACGGCCCGCTCCGCTCGCTGGTTGTCTATGCCGGAGAGAACGACCTAGGGGACGGTGCCTCGGTCGATCAGGTGGTGGACTCGTTCTTCTGGCTCCATGCCATGGTCCGCGACCGGCTGGGTGAGACCCCCTTTGTGTTTCTCTCGATCAAGCCCTCGCCTGCCCGTGCCCCGATCTTGGAGAAGATTCGCCAAGCCAACGCCCGGATCGCCACGCTGATTCCATCGCGCCCCCAGAGCCAGTTCGTCGATGTCTACGCCTCGATGGTGGACAGCGACGGCAAGCCGCGGGCGGAGCTCTGGTGCGACGATGGCATCCATCTTAGCGCGGCGGGCTACGCGCTCTGGACACAGCTTCTCGCGGTTCATCAGGTGCGGCTCTTTCGGTGAATCGTGAGTACCATACCTGGCACAGTCCCGCGCTCAGCCAGGAGCTGGAGCTACTGGTCTTTGGGCACGCGGGGGCTCGGGTGCTGGTCTTTCCCACCCGCGATGGCCGCTTCTTCGACTACGAGGACTGGCGCATGGTCGCCGCACTGGGGCAAAAGATCGAGGCGGGCGAGCTCCAGCTCTACTGCCTCGATAGCATCGACCGACAGTCCCTCTACGCCAACTGGGCACGCCCCGAGGATCGGATGCGCCGCCACCTCGACTACGAGCGCTATGTCTTGGACGAAGTGATCCCCTTCACTCAGGAGCGAAACGAGCACCCAACCTTGGTGGCACACGGCTGTAGCCTCGGGGCGTTCCATGCCATGAACCTGGCGCTACGCCATCCGCAAACGGTCAATCGTGTGGTCGCCTTCTCCGGGCGCTACGACCTGACGGAGTCTGTCGGCTCATTTCGGGGGCTCTTTGATGGGCACTACGACGAGACCATCTACTTCAACACGCCCACGCACTTTCTGGCCAACCTCACCGATGAGGTGCTCCTGGCGCAGCTACGGCGGCTAGAGATTGTCTTCACCATTGGCCGCGACGATGCCTTCTTTCCTAACAACGAGCGCCTCGCCTCGCTCCTCAATGAGAAGGCCATCGCGCACCAGTTCGCGATCTGGGACGGTGAAGCGCACCGTCCCCGCTACTGGCGCCCGATGGCCCGGCTCTATCTGTAGTGCCTAGTACTTGGTGATGGTCGGATCGACCTCATCGGCCCAGGCAAGGATGCCCCCCTTGAGGTTAGTCAGGTTGGTGAAGCCATTTGCCTGGAGAAACATCAGGGCATCGGCACTGCGCTTACCACTGCGGCACTGCACCACGATCTCCGCATCCGGGTCCAGCTCGCCCATCCGCTGTGGGATGGTTCCCAAGGGAATCAGCTGTGCCGTCGGAATCCGGCAAAGCTCGAACTCATTGGGCTCGCGAACATCGATCAAAAGAAAGTCATCCCCACGGTCGAGCTTGGCTTTTAGCTCCGTGGGCGTTATCTCACGCATTGAAGTTACTCCTAGGTCGCATTGTACCCCAGCCAGATCCACAAGCGCGTGGATACGAGGAACATCGCCACAAGCGGCACAAGCGGGGTTTCGAGCGAGCCGGAGCTCCCGAAAGCGCAGGGTCAGGGCATCGATCAGGAGCAAGCGCCCCACAAGCGGAAGCCCCAGCCCAACCAGGAGCTTGAGTGTCTCGGTGGCCTGGAGCACTCCGACAAGGCCAGGGAGAACCCCTAGGACCCCCGCCTCACTGCACGAGGGCACGGTTCCCGGCGCGGGCGGCTGGGGGTGGAGGCAGCGGTAGCACGCCCCCCCCGGCAGAAAGACACTCACCTCGCCCTCGAACCGATGGATCGCGCCATGAACATGGGGAATCCCAAGCAGGACGCTCGCATCGCTGACAAGATAGCGCGTGGGGAAGTTATCGGCCCCATTGACAATCACGTCACTGCCGGTGAGGAGCTCGGGCGCATTGGCCGCGGTCAAGCGCACGGCGTGGGCCTCGACTCTAACCAGCGGGTTCTGGGCGCGGAGCCGGTCTGCTGCCACCTCTGCCTTGAGCCTGCCCACATCGGCGTCGGTGTAGAGGACCTGCCGCTGCAAGTTGGACCGATCCACCACATCGTTGTCGATCACCCGCACGGTCCCCACACCGGCCGCGACAAGGTACTGGAGCACGGGGCAGCCCAGTCCGCCCGCCCCAACCACCGCGACAGTCGCCTCGGCGAGCCGTAGCTGGCCGCTTACCCCGAGCTCAGGGAGGAGGACATGGCGGGCGTAGCGCTCGCCCTCGGCAGGAGTGAGAGATCGTTGCATCGACCTACAGTGTATCGAATCTCTCAGCGGTCGTCGTCGGGGCTCCCCTGCGGCTCCGCAAAGGCCAGGAGCGAGACAACCGCGACCCGCCGCGCCTCCTGCGCGGCGGCAAGCGCACCGCGTGGGTCGGCTCCAAAGGTGAGGAGGCGTTGCACCGCCGGGACATCTCCATCGCGGGCCGCAAGGACGAGCGCAGTGTCTCCCTGGGCATCCGTCAGGTCAAGCTCTGCGCCGCAGAGGAGAAGGAAGCGCAGGGCTTCGTCGCCATGCACCGCCGCTTCGTAGAGCGCCACCGTATCGGCGCGTGTGTGCTCAAGCCGCGCTTGCTGGAGGGGAAGCGCATCGGGCACCTCGCCAAGCAGAGCGCGCAGCTCCTCCGACGAAACATGCCGCAGGAGGCTCGGATCGGCACCCCGGGCCAGGAGCAGCCGTGCCAGCTCCGGCTGGTCGGTGAGTACGGCGACATCCAGTGGGGTTCCCAAGACAGCAGTCCCGGCATTGGGCGAGGCCCCCACGGTGAGCAAGCGCTCGACCAGCTCGGCGCGGCCCCTTGCAATCGCACCCATCAGGGGAGTCTCCTGACCGGAGATTGGTGCATCGAGGAGTGTGCCGGGACGCGGCCACAGCTCGGCGGTGCGCGCGGCATCCCCCATCGCAATCGCTTCCAGAAAGCCGACTGTCGCCCCGGCCTGGGTCAGCAGCGTCGTGATCCGCAGGTTCTCCGCAGTCAGTGCGATCAGCAGCGGCGTGTGCCCAAAGGCATTGCGCCCATTGAGCAGGCTTCCCTCGTCGAGGAGCTCCGCGACCAGCTTGGGGTTGCCTCCCTCAGCAGCCGCATGGAGGAGGGTGTCGTCGGTGCGGCCCCGGAGTCCGAGATAATCGGAGCGGTCATCGGCCGGGACAAGTGCCTTCCAGAGTCGCTCGTCACCGGCGCGCAGGGCGCGGTGGAGGACCGTATCATGGTCGCCAGCGCGCTCGTCAGGCCGGGCTCCCGCCTCCAGGAGGAGTGGAAGCGTATGGGAAGCGCTTCGGCCCTGGACATAGAAGATCGGCGTGTGCCCCCACCTGTCCCGCGCGTGCACCGATGCCCCCGCTCGCAAGAGCCGCTCGGTCAGGTCAGCGTCTCCCTGGCGAACCGCCCACATCAGCGGGGTGGGCCGATCACTCTCCCCCTCACCGTCGGGTCGGGCACCATGGCTCAGGAGCAGTGCCACGAGAGCGAGGTCTCCCCGTCGAATCGCCAGGTGGAGCGGCCCGATCCCCCGCTCATCCCGACAGTCAGGGTCGGCTCCGTGTGCGAGCAGGCGCTCCGCGATCTCCCCTCGGTGCTCGTCCACAGCCCACCAGAGCGCGGTTCGGCCCCACGGGTCTCGGGCATTGATGGGGGCATGGCTCTCCAGAAAACGCTTGACGATTCGGGCGTAGCCCAGCGCCGACGCGCCCCAGAGGGTTGTCCAGTCGTGGGGGCAGAAGCGGGCGGGGGCGGCGCTGTTCTGGATCGGAGCGGGAGCGTAGCGCCCCATCCGAAGCATGTCCTCCCGCACATCGCGGTGCTGGCGAAGTTTCCCCACCCGCCGGGCTCGCTTCCAGGAGAAGGCCATTTGCCTAGTATACGCCTTTCTTCCCCGCAGGGTTCCTGTTTGCTTTTTGTTTCCGGCCTCTGGTATAGTGCGACCATGAAGCAAAAAAGCGTTTGTATCTGCCGTCCTATTGGCGCACTAAAGGAGAAGTCATTTAAATGAACCTGACTCCCGTCGAGATAAAAGCCTTTATCCCCGCGCAGGACTTTGCCCTCTCCAAGGCATTCTATGAGGCAGTCGGCTTTACGGTTGGCTACAGCGATGACGACCTTGCGTACATGGTCTGTGGAAACACCAGTTTTCTGCTCCAAAACGGCTACGTCAAGGAGCTCGCAGAGAACCTGGCGATGCACTTGCTCGTGGAGAGTGTCGACGACTGGCATGCGCACCTGAGCGAACAAAAGCTTGCGGAGCGCTTTGGCACTCAGCTCGGTGCGCTGGTCGATCAGCCCTGGGCGATGCGGGACTTCGTTTTCCGGGACCCAAGCGGCGTCCACTGGACAATCGCCCAGAACACCTAAAAAGTCAGCGAGCCGGAGCGCAGGTGCGCTCCGGCTCGGGAAGCCAACCCAAACAGAGACTAGCCCTTGCTCTTGTAGAGGTCGAGGCGCTCTTGCATCTCTTTCTTGGTGGCGGCATCGACTCCGGCGGGGAGTTTGCTCAGCGCCTTGATCTGGAGCGCGAGCGCTTCCTTGACATTGCCGGCCTTGTAGTGCACGAAGGCCAGGGTATCGAGGATCATGCCATCGTTGCCCTTGGTCAGATCGACCGCTTTCTGGGCCAGGGGCAGAGTCTTGTCCTTCAGCTTGGCGAGCTGCTCAGGGACAGGCTGCTTGCCCTCCGCGATCATCCAGGCGATCTGATTGAGCGACTGTGCCACCTGCGGTCCCAGCGCCGGGGTATCCGCGACTGCCTGATCGAGAAGCTTAAACGCCTCGTCGAGGTTGCCCTCCAGCATGAGCGGGTTGAACTTCTGCGCAAACGACTGCATCTTCTTCTCCGCCGCCTGCTCCGCGTCCATGCGCTTCTTCTCGGCCGCGAGGTCCCATTTACCCGCCGTAATCTTGGTGAGCGGCTCCTCCATCTCCATCGGGTGCCCGATCCAGGCTACCTTGCCCGCCTTGTCGATAATAAAGGCGGTCGGGATTCCGTTCTGGCCGGCGGCATCCATCCAGTTGGTACTCATAAAGCCACGCTGGGACGCCGTGTCAATGGCGACATTGTAGTTCATCTTCGCCCCCATGTCCTTGACGAACTTGGCGACCTTGGCCTGGTAGTCCGGGCTTCCCTCGTTGATGCTCACCCCCAGAAAGTCCGCCTTGCTCTGGAACTTCTTTGCCAGCTCGGTCAGGTGCGGGATGCTCACTTTACACGGGCCACACCAGGTCGCCCAGAACTCCACCACATGGACCTTCCCCTTAGCCAGCGACGTGACCGGGGTGCCCTTGACCCACTTGCTGAGCTTGAGCGCGGGAGCAGCATCCCCCAGCTTTAGCTCCGCATGGGCCGAAGAGACCAGTGAAAACGCCAGCGCCATGGTCAGAGCCGGCGCGACAAACGAGAAACGCATAGTTGAAGTTTCCTTTCCTTCGCTTATTGTACGGCACGCTTGCCCTCGCTGTTCCCAAGCCACTGTCCGATAATGAAGCCAGTATGACCACCACGGAGCCGCAGAAACACTATCCTTTTGTCGATGGCATTCGTGGCTTGACGGCATTTTATGTGGTTTTGAACCATATCTGGACCCGGTTTGTCGCGACCGCCGAGGCGAGCAGCCTTCCCCCGTGGTTCCACCTACTCAAGTTTGGCCACGCCGCCGTGGCGATCTTTATTGTTCTCTCCGGTTTCTGCCTGATGCTCCCCATTGCCCAGCGCGACGGCTTGGCGCTCGTGGGGGGCGAGGGGGGCTTCCTTCTACGCCGTGCCCGCCGGATCCTCCCTGCCTACTATGCCGCGATGGCCCTCAGCCTTCTGCTAGGGATTGTGTGGCCTGTGATCCTACCTCCCCACTCCCGGGAGTGGGAGAGCCTGGTCGGGCATGTGCTCCTTGTCCAGAACTGGACCCCACGCTGGTCGATCGCCATCAATGGGCCGTTCTGGAGTATCGCGCTGGAGTGGCAGATCTACTTTGTCTTTGCGCTCCTCTTGCTCCCGGTGCGCCGGTCGTGGGGTAGGCTCGCGGTGGTGGCCGTAGCCGGTCTAGTCGTGGCAGTGGCCATGCTCTTGCGCCTCGGTGGGACAAGCCCGTGGTTCTTGCTTCTGTTTGTGCAGGGCATGCTCGCGGCGGAGTGGCTCGCCCGCCCACCGCTGCTCTCGACCACTGCACTGTCCGTGATTGCCAGCGTGCTGGTGCTCCTCTCGGGCGGCGCTGAGATCACGATCTGGCGCGATAGCTTCCCCTGGCCGCGGCTTGCTTGGCAGGGGCACGTGCTCCTGATCTCGCTCGACCTGCTCCTGGGAAGCGCGACCGTCGCCGTACTGCTTCTCGGTGCGCGTAGGGTGCAGTCGGTCCCCTTTCGTGGGCTCTTCACGCTCCTGGGTAGCCGCTACCTCGTCCTTTTGGGGAGCTTTTCCTACAGTATCTATCTGCTCCACGATCCCCTCCTTGCCTTAGGCCTTACGGCGGCGATCCCCCTGATTGTCGCGGCCCCGATGCAGGCCTTTCCCTTTGTGCTCTGTACGGTCCTTCCCGTGACCCTGGGGCTCTGCTGGCTCTTCCATCTCGCGTTTGAGCGGCCTTTTCTACGGCGCACGCCGGGAGTGCCCAAGCAGGTACAATAGCGCCTGTGACCCTCCCCTTCGATCTGATTCTCTCTGGTGGTTTAGTCGCGGATGGCCTAGGCTCTCCGCTTGTCCGTGCCGATATCGGCATTGTTGGTGACAGAATTACGGCAATCGGCGAGCTCGGCGCGCGCGAGACCCGCCAGACACTCGATGTCACGGGGCAGGTTGTCTCCCCCGGCTTTATCGATATCCACACCCACTCCGATGTCTCGGTGCTCTTTACCCCTGGGATGGAGTCGTCACTAGCCCAAGGCGTGACCAGCGAGGTGGTCGGGAACTGTGGAATCTCCCTTGGGCTCGCGACCTCCGCCCCCGAGTTCTCTTTGGAGCGCCGCTGGCTGGAGCAGGCCGGAGGTGCCCTTAGCTGGAGTGATCTGGGCGGCTTTCTCCAGCGCGTCGAGGAGAGCGGGATGGCGATCAATGTCACCACCCTCGCGGGGCACGGGAGCCTACGGAAGCGTGTCATGGGTATGGACCAGCGCGCGCCCTCGGAGACCGAGCTCCGGGCGATGCAGCACGAGCTAGAGCGTGCCCTCGATGCCGGCGCGATCGGGCTATCGTCGGGGCTGGAGTATGTCCCGGGCAGCTACGCCGACGTGGCGGAGCTCACCGCACTCGCGAAGGTCGTGGCTGCGGCCGAGGGGTTCTACGCCACCCATCTCCGCGATGAAGGCGATCTCCTGGAGGAGTCGGTCGCAGAGGCGATCGCGGTCGCGGAGGGAGCAGGGCTACCGCTCCAGCTCTCGCACCACAAGGCCGAGCGCCGGCGCAACTGGGGTAAAGTGCTCTCCACACTTGCCCAGGTGGACGCTGCCCAGGCGCGGGGGGTGGATATCCTCCTCGACCAGTATCCCTACACCGCCTACCAGACCAGCCTCGCGGTGATCGCCCTCCCGACCTGGGCGAATGCGGGCAACCCGGAGGACCTTGCGGTCAAGCTCCGGGACCCCGACCTCCGCGCTCGCGCCCGCGAGTGGATGGGCGAGCTAGAGCGCTCGGGGGGAATCTCCTGGGACTCCGTTGAGATCGCCTCCTGCCCGACCGCAGCGTTCGTGGGAAAGAGCATCACGCACCTCGCCGCCGAAGCCGCCTGCGACCCGCGTGACTTTATCCTCTCGCTCCTCTCGGAGGGCACAGGCTGGGTAAGCGCCGCCCACTTCGCCATGAGTGAGCAAGATGTCGCCCATGTCCTCTCCGATCCCCGGGTCATGATCGGCTCGGACTCCGTGGCGATGAACCCCCATGCGCCCTCTGCCGAGGCCCATCGGCCGCACCCGCGCTCCTACGGCACCTTTGCCCGAATCCTGGAGCGCTATGTCAAGGAGAAGGGCCTGCTCTCTCTGCCTGAGGCGCTCCGGCGCATGACCAGCCTCCCGGCCCAGCGCCTGGGATGGACCAACCGGGGGCGACTCGTACCGGGGGCAATCGCCGATATTACCGTGTTCTCCCCCACGGCGATCCAGGAAAACGCGACCTTTGTCGCCCCCCATGCGCTCGCCACGGGCGTTCGTGTCGTCCTGGTTTCTGGGGAGATCACCTGGCGAGATGGTGTCCCGACGGGCGCACGGGCCGGTAAGGTGATCCGAAGATAGAGAAACACACTATATTCCTGTCGGTTTTTCGTAAGATTACCGATATAGAGAAAGTAAGTGAACGGTACGTATGGTACAAAATCCTGCTCTCGTTGCGGCCATATCAATGAGTCCCATCGGCTCACCTGTCGGCAGTGTAGCCTTGCCCTGACAGCAGGGTCGGTTGATGTTATGCCTGGCGGGGCGAGCGCAGCTCCGTGGTACACCACCGCAAAAAGTACCGTTCCCATCGTCATCTGCTCCCTGATCGTCTTGTTCACGATGACCGTGATCGGGATCAACGCGGCCTTCAAGCACGATAAAGTGCGCCAGCATACGCTACAACAGATTAAGATCAAGGCGGAACAAGAAAGAGCCAAGAAGGCAGCCGCTGCAAAAGCAAAACGAAGATCTAGCTCGTCGCGGAGGAGATAGGTTTGCGGAGGGGAAGAGCGGGCGGGGGGAATCGAACCCCCGTTATCTGCTTGGAAGGCAGGAGCTTTACCATTAAGCTACGCCCGCAAACTGGGTGCGTCCTCGTCTTGTTGGTATCGGGGCGACAGGATTCGAACCTGCGACCTCAACATCCCAAATGTCGCGCTCTACCAAGCTGAGCCACGCCCCGACGAGGTGCGAAGAGTAGTATACCGCCTTTTCGAGATTTATCAAGCGCGGGGATGGCTTGCGCGGTAGGCACGCCGAAGATTTTCTGTGGCGACATGCGTGTAGATCTGGGTCGTCGCAATCCGGGCATGCCCCAGGAGCTCCTGGATCACCCGCAGGTCGGCACCGTGGTTTAGGAGATGGGTAGCAAAGCTATGCCGAAGCCAGTGTGGCGACGGGCGGTCGCCGAGCCCCGCGGCCATGACATTGTCCTTCACGGCCCGCCAGAGGGTCGTGCGGCCCGCTCCCCCAAAGACCCGGTCCGTGGGCTTGGCTCGCTCGGGCCGAAGGCGTGCCAGGCTCTCAAAGACGACGGCAGCCAGGGGCACCTGGCGCTCTTTATCTCCCTTGCCCCGCACCAAGAGCGTGCCCCGCTCCTCGCTCACATCCCCCCAGCACAGCCCGACTGCCTCAGAGAGACGCAGTCCCCCCGCGTAGAGCAGCTCCAACAGTGCTGCATCACGCTGCCCCTGCGGGGTCGTCCGGTCCGGGACGCGAAGCAGGGCGAGGAGCTGCTCGGTAGTCAGTGTATGGGGGAGCTTGCGCTCAGGGCGTGTCGGGGTGTCGATTCCCAGAACGGGGTTGCTCTCCAGGACCCCCTCTCGTGCAAGAAAGCGGCAGTACGACGAGAGCGCGGCGCGTTTGCGGGCGACACTGGCCCCAGCCCGCCCCTGTCTCTGGAGCTGTGCCAGGTACTGCTCGATCCCACTAGAGGTTAAGGGCAGACCGGTGCTCTCCCACTGCGCCAGATCCCGCTGGTAGGCAAGCAGGGTGTTCTCCGCAAGGCCACGCTCGGCACGCAGGTAGGCAAGGAAGGACTCGACACTCACGCGATGCAGTCTACCGTGAACCAAGCTGACGCGTCACCAGCTGCAAGTTGGCACGCGCCGCTTCGTTCTTGGGACTGAGGGCAAGCTCCTGGGCAAAGAGCTCCTTTGCGGCCTCCAGCTGCCCACTCTGAGCGAGCAAAACCCCCAACGCCAGGCGCGGCCCCTCAAGCGTAGGCTCGACTTCAATGGCTTCCAGATAGGCGCTACGAGCCTCGGGGAGCCTCCCGAGGTTCTCATAGCTCGTCCCTAAGCAGTACCACGTCCGCCCCGAGCGGCTCAGGTAGGTGCAGGAGAGGCGCAGTGCCTCCGCCGCCTCGGGCCAGAGCCGACGTTCGTAGAAAAAGGCACCACGGCTCTGGTGGACAAGCCCACGCATCTCACGCTCCAGCCGGTGTTCCTTGCCCGTTGCTTCCTTGAGGAGCTCAGGATGCTCGAGCTGGAGGTTCTTCTCCGCCAGACGAATCTCCTCGTCGGAGACCGGTGCCTCACTTACCTCAAAGAGCCAACCGGCAGGACGTAGGTACTGGGAAGCACGAGGGTATCCGGCGTAGTACTCGATAAATATCCTCGGGAGCGGCTGGCCCGGCGTGAAGATCGGAGCATGAAAGGGTGGGGCTTCCGTGGTCAAGCGAACCAGGTAGTCCGACTGTGCCTGCGTGTTCCAAGCGCCCTCGCCGCCTTCGGAGAGCACGCGCTCCATTGTCACTAAGGAAGGGTTGCTCAACACCCGGAAACGGGAGTGCGCAGGAGAGAGCGCCGACGGCCCCGTCTTCGTGTAGGCCGCATAGCCAAGCATCAGAGTCAGGTTGTCGCTTGATGCGATTATCAGAGCATCCTTTGGCAAGGGAGCAAGGGTATCGGTGAGAAACTGCTGGGGCGCGGTGAAGTGTCGGAGTGAGTGGCTTGTCACGGCCTGAAGTGCTCCCCAAACGACGAGACCCACAGACAAGAGAGTCACCACAAGCCGTCCCTTTTCAGCGAACCGGCGGGCACACCCTTCCGCACCAAAGCAGGCCAGGAGTACCGCAAATGTGTAGAGGGGCAGGTGCCAGTCTTTGACCCCATAGTCGCGGAGATACATCAGATCGATTCCGGCCTGGTGGAGGTGTGCCCAGAGAAGACCGCCTGTGTAGATGCCCCCTAGTCCCAGGAGCAGCCCCAAGAGAGGACGATACCTTTGCCACAAGACAACCCCGCCTAGCACAGCAAGCAGGAACCCGAGAGGACCAAGCTGTCCCCAGAAGTCGTAGCTCTGCAACCACTCCTGAACAAAGCCAGACGGTGCGGCGCTCAGGGGACGCTGCTGCCACTGCTCGCGTAGAACCACCCGAAGAAAGCGCTCAAAGGTATCCGCATTCCCAAAGTCGATCGTCGGATCCACCCGTGAGCGCAGGGGAATGTACAAGAAGATCAAGAGCCCGAGCAGGAGCCCCAGAATCCCCTCCCCCGCGCTCTTGACTCGTCGCGTTCGGGGAACAAGATAGACCGCTAGTCCGAGCAAGGGGATCAAGATTATCTGGCTAGGGTGGTTGCCGATCGCAAGCCCGATCAGCCCCCCAAGTACCAGGCCTAGCCGGTGCTTGCCTTGGAGCGCGATCTTGGTCAGGACAAGGAGCACCCCCATCCAGAGAGCGGTCTGAAGCGTGTACTGCTCGGTGATACAGGACTGCTCGACAAAGGTGGAAGAGCCTAAGAGTTGTGCGGGCACCAGCAGCAGAGGAAGGTGGTCACCACGGCGGTCTCCAAACAGCTGCCGGCTCCCGAGGCGGGCTAGGGCGATCGTGGTGGTGATTGTCAAGGCTCCCCAGAGACCGCTGAAGAGATTTGTCAAGTACGCCGCCTCCCACAAGGGAAACAGTCGCTGACCGAGAGCAACAAATCCCCAAGCAAGGAAACAGTAGGTGGGAGCGCCCGGTGCGTGTGGAATCCCCCCCGACTCCGCCGCGAGGGCAAACTCTCCGCTATCGTGGTAGGTCAACCAAGGAGCTGCCCCCCACCATAGGAGAAGGATGCTGATCAAAAAGGCAACGAGGAGCCCAAACCGGTCAAGAAGCACTCGCATTTGTAACAGTATCGGTACTGTAGACAAAATTGGTTATAGCTTGAGGAACGGAAGTAGCTTCTTCAGGTACGCGCGAAGATTCGTCTCTGGAAACTGCTCTCGCTCACGCTCCAGCCGATTGGCCTCACGGGTGAACTCGGCGACCTCCATCTCCAGGCGCTGGACATCGGCGGAGACATTCTTGGCCGACGCATTGTACTTGCGCCACTCGTCCTCGAACTCTTTCTCCATCTCGCGGCACCAGGTCTGGAGCGTGGTGATCTGGTGCTGGGGAATGCCGGGGAGGGTCGTGCGACGAGAGAGCTCTAGGGCGTTGGTAATCCCGGCAGACGCCAGCTCACGCTTGGTGTTGACCGGCATGCCATGGATCGTGATGACCCGGTTGATCGGCACCTGGCGCAGCTTCTCGGCGACATAGTCGGCTTGGGCGCCCTGTGCCGCCTGGAGGGCTTGGGGAGAGGCTCCGCGGTTGCGCGTGGCGACTCGGTCCCTGCGCTCGGCGGCCAGCTGGTTCATCTTGGCGATCTCTGCCTCAAGCTCATCGAGGATCTTACGCTGGGGCCAGTTGCTGTAGCCCAGGTACCCCGCAGACGCCACCCACATCAGAAAGACCAGGGGGAACCACGGCCCCAGTGCCGTCTGGGCAAGGGCCAGCACCAGGAGAAGCACCGAGGCAATCGCCACCCGCGTCCACATCAAGTTTGTTGCTTCTTTTGTCTGGTGGGACTGCTCGTTGAGGAGGATCAGGTAGCGGAAGACATCTTTTTGCGCTTGACGCTGGCCTCCCGGCCGGAAGCTGGTACCGGCCTGCCACCACTTGTCATGGGTCACCACCTCACTGTAGGTCCGAATCCAGTCTAGGTTGTCGGCCTTTTCCAGCCGCTCTTGGGCACTAGGCTCGGGCGGGCCGACAAGCTCGGCGGGCAGTGGCTGGGGCTCTTGCGTCGAGATCACCGGGAGCAGGGTTGAGTCCGGCCCATGCGCGAGGGCATCTTGCAGGCGGGCGAGGGAGTCGGCCAAGGCTTCATCGCGGTCGAGCTCCGCTTGGGCACGGAGCGCGGCAAAGACCGGAGAGCCCGCCGGATCACGCAGATCGGAGGCCTTGAAGAGCAGGCTCTCGCCGTCGCCAAACTGTACCCAGAGCGCGGGATTTCGGGCAAGAGCGAGTAGTGCAGTCTGCATCACTAGGCAGGCGAAGCGATCTAGGCCGACTCCAAAGTGCTGGACCTGGCGCTCCGGGTGCTGGTAGTTGGGGTGTCCCAGCTCGGGCGAGGGATAGCCCTCCAGACCGGGCACAAACATCCCGTCATAGTCCACCAGGGTGACTTGTGTGCCGTCGGGTGAGATCAGGAGGTTGTCGTGCTGCCAGTCGCCGTGTGCCATGCCCGCCGCCTCAAGGCGCTGGAGGAGTGCCCCAAGCTCCTCGGCAAGGCGACGCAGGCGCTCTGGCTTCTCTCGGTTCTCCTCGACCCAGCGTCCCAGGGGTGTCCCCTGCGCCCACTGCATCGCGATAGTCGGGTACCACTTGCCCGCGATCCGAATCCCACTCTCTACAAACCGGAACGGAACAAAGACATCATCGAGTGCGGCGATCTTTGTCGCAAGCAGGCGGTAGCGCGTCCCCCGCGTGATCCCGTAGCCGTCTTGGGGGGTGGTGAAGCAGCGCAGCGCCCAGTCGGCACCATCGTGGCCGCGCAGCCGAAAGACCACGGCAAAGCGCCCCGTGTAGGCAATCGGGAGCCCCTGCCGGTTCTCGGCGACCTTTGCACCTGTGAGGAGGGGGTCCCCCAGGCTGAGTCCTGGGCTTTGGATCGCCTCGCGATAGGCCACGGCATCGGGCCACTCACTTCGCCCTTGCCGGGTGCTACTTAAACTACTGGCGCTGGTCTCCGCCGGATTGAGCCTCATGTACCCGCTATTTTACCTCAACCAGCGTGTCCAACCAGCGATTGAGCGAGGCAATGTGGAGCAACATCTTCTCCTCCGGGTCGTTGGGAACCACCCACCCCCTGTCGGCGATACACTGGTCGGCGTCTAGCAGGGTTAGCACGTCCCAGGCAACCTCCCCCGGCTCGTCGTCGGCGTGAGCGGTTGCCAGCAGGCTCTGGACCCGCTGGAAGACCTGGTAGTAGAGCTCCGCCGCGCGAAAAAACGACTCGACCTCTTGCGCCTCCAAGTACTCTCCAACCGTCCCCGACAAGCCGTAGTCCCCCTCCGACTCGGGATGGGGCTGGACCTCGCAGAAGCGCTCCTCCCCCGTGCTCCGCACCATGCGCCCAAGGGGATAGAGCCGACAGGCGGCGGGTCGTCCGGCATGGACCGTGCAGCCCTTCTCCCCCAGAAAGACACAGGGCTGCCCCGGCCTCTCCCGAACCGCGAGAGCTGTCCCCTCCTCCGTGAAGCGCTCCAGAAACACGCCGGTCGAGACCCCCACTACCTGAGCAAGCCGGATGATCTCGTAGGGGTTGAGCGGGATGCGTTTCTCGTAGCAGCAGCGGTTACACTGGCGGCAGGTGTAGGAAAACGGGCTCTGCCGGGTCAGGGTAAACGCGGCGTCTAGACTCGCTGCCACTTGATCTGGATCGTATCGGAGTAGAGCGTCTCAGGTTTCCCGCCGGGAGCGGTCCGCATACATTTCCAAGTGAACATCACGGTATTGTCCCCCGCGATCTTTTCGAGGACGCTACGAGGAATCTCTGGGCTCTCGAGGAGCGCCAGCTGGTTGCCCACATTGAGCTTGACCGTGAGGCGGTTCTCCTTCATCTGAACCAGGCTCTGCCTGCCCAATTTTGTCGCACCGTCCTGTGGAGCGGCTTCGGCACTCTCCGAGATACAGAGACCCGCACCGAGGAGGGTTCCGAGCTGGGCGAGCTTGAGGGCATCGCGTCGGGAGATAGATTTATCTTGCACTTTCGTTCCTTTTGCTAATCGACATAGAGAAACTCATTGGCAGCCAGCAGAGTCTGGCACCAGGCGGCCCAAGCACGCTCGGTGGGGACAACTTGTGCCGCCCGATTGAGGAAGCGTCGCGCGGTCGCAAGCTCCCCCGGCAACGGGAGGCGCTGGAAGGCGCGCTCGTAGGCCTGACGAATCTTTGCATCGTCGTCGCCGGTGAGGGACTTGGCAAAGGCCTGGGCCTGGGCCATCACCAGAGGACTATTGAGCAGATAGAGTGCCTGGGGCGAGACCGTGGTCGGGGTTCGCTTGGCATTGACCATGCTGGGATCGCCGAAGTCGAAGGTCCCAAAGAAGTCGTAGACCGCGTTTCGGATCACGGGCAGGTAGATCGCACGGCGCGGCGCATCGTACTGGGCTTTGTTGGCCGACTGGTCGTTGGTGACATAGTCGTAGTCCTTGCTTCCCAGCAGAGAGCCGCCCATGGTCGTGTCCAGGGTCCCCGCCACGTAGAGCAGGCTATCGCGGAGCGGCTCGGCATCCAGGCGGCGGCGGTTCTGACGCCAGACCAGCTTGTTCTCGATATCCTTCTTCTGCCCCACGGGGTCGGTGTAGCGGCTGGCCTGCTGGTAGGTGTCCGAGAGGACAATCCGGCGGATCAGCTTCTTCATGCTCCAGCCATCGTCGGTGACAAACGAGGTCGCGAGGTAGTCGAGGAGCTGGGGATTCGACGGCTTATCGCCGCGCAGTCCCCAGTTATCGGCGGTCCCGACAAGGCCCTCGCCAAAGAGCTTCTGCCAGACACGGTTCACCGCCACACGGGACGTCAGCGGGTGATCCGGGCGGGTGAGCCAGTACGCAAGCTCCTTGCGCCCGCTCGACTTGGGCTGCTCCAGCGGCTGGCGCGTGCCACCACAGAGCACCGATGGAAACCCGCGCGGGACCAGGTCGCCCAGAGTCTGGGTGTCGCCGCGGATGTGCACCTTGACATCCTCGATCTTGGTGTTCTCGGTGACACACATCACCATGGGCGGGCTGGGCTTCTTGGCCTCCAGCGCCTTGAGCGTATCTTGCGCGGTCTTGAGGGCCTTCTCGGCTCCGGCAAGATCCAGATCGGTCTTGCCCATGGGCACGAGGGCGATCCGGCTAAAGTGCGGGATAGCCCCGTTTCGCTCGATCCGCACGGTGCAGAGACCGGCCTCAAGCTGCTGCACGCCCGCAGACTCCCAGCGCTGGTCCTCTTCTTGCCAGCCGCCTGTCGTGCTCGCCGCGATCTTCTTCCCAAGGTTCTTTCCCGCGACCGTAAGCACCACGGGCCGCGACTCCTCGGCGGCGTAGCGCAGGTAGACCTTGTAGCGCCCCGCTGTCGGAACCGAGAAGTCCCACTCCGCAAAGGTCGGGGAGCCGTTGCTATTGATCGACTTAGGGCCGTACTGCTCCTTGCCCAAGCGCTCGCCACGGTTAAACGCCGATGCATCGGCCAGCAGGGCCTTACCATTACCGTTGAGTGCACCGTCGAGCTGCTTCTTGGCCTCGTCGACGGCTTGGAGGGCGGGACCGAGCGACTGCTGGTAGGTTGCCAGCTCCGCCTTCAGGGTTGGGCTGGAGAGCGGCCGCTCGTACCAGCGCGCGACCGTGTTGAGGGTCTCCATCGTGCGGGTCGACTTAAAGATCCCCGCGAGGGCGTAGTAGTCTTTCGTCGCAATCGGGTCGAACTTATGGTCGTGGCAGCGCGCACACGCCACGGTCAGCCCGATCACGGACTTGGTGACCACGTCGATCTGCTCATCGACAATGTCCATCACCATCTTCTCTTTGTCCGGCTCGGCCAGCACCTTCGGCCCCAGCACAAGATAGCCCGTCGCCGTGAGCCGCCCCGCGTCCTCGCTGTCGTTGCCGGTGAGCATCAGGTCGCCGGCGAGCTGCTGACGGATAAACTCATCGTAGGGTAGGTCCCGGTTCAGTGCCTCGATCACCCAGTCCCGGTAGCGCCATGCCTGCGCGTGGGCCGTGTTCTCATCCAGTCCGTTGGAGTCGGCATAGCGCGCCACATCCAGCCAGTGCCGCCCCCAGCGCTCCCCGAACTGCTTGGAGGCGAGCAAGCGATCTACCTGTTTCGCGAAGGCCGCCGGCGAGCTATCCGCCAGAAACGCCGACATCTGCTCTTGGGTCGGGGGCAGGCCGATTAGATCGAAGCTCACGCGCCGCAGGAGTGTCCGCTTATCGGCACGGGGGGCAGGGGTAATCCCGTTCTTCGCCAGCGCCCCAAGGACAAACGCATCGATCCCGCTCTTCTCCACGGGCGGCTCCAGCGGGCGCTTGGGGGAGATAAACGACCAGTGCTTCCCCACAGAGACCGTCGGGGTCTTCGCCGTGGTTTGGGGCCAACTCGCCCCTTCCTGAACCCACTGCGCGATCCCCACGATCTCTGAGTCAGCCAGCTTGCCGCTCGGCGGCATGATGGGCTTGCCCCCTACGCCTTGCATCCGGCGCAGCGCTTCTTGTGCCTTGGCCAGGGAGAGCGGTTTGGTCAGGTCCAGCCCCGCCTGGGGCGACTGACCGCTATGGCAGAGCCCACACTTGGCCACCAGCACGGGGCGAACACGCGCCTCAAAGTGCTGGGACTGCGCCGGGGTGAGCGCCTTTATCTCGGGACTGGACTGAGCGAGCGCCAGCCCCACCAAACCAACCATCGGAACCATAGCAGCAAGCAAGGACAACTTCATGATGCTATTATAGCCCCAATGGAGCGCTTAAAGTTCGCAAATTTTCTCTGGGAAGTGCGGCAGTCGGCGGGGCTGGCCGGACCGGGGCCGAATCGCTTTGACAGGCGCAACGTGTCTCTCCTTCCGAGCGGCGCTCTCCAGCTGGAGGTGGCCCTGCGCGACGGAGCCTGGACCTGTGCGGAGCTGACTACGATCGAGCGCCTTGGGCTTGGGACCTACCAGTTTCAGCTCGTCGGGCACCCCGAGCTGCTCGATCCCCAGCTTGTCTTTGGGTTCTTCCCCTACCCCACGCCTGAGATCGGCCCCGACGGCACCCATGAGCTCGACATTGAGTTTGCGCGCTGGGGGGAGCGCACCAAGCCCTGTGGCAACTACACGGTCTGCCCCACTACCCTAGGCAAGCCCGCCACGACCCACCCCTTCCCTCTCAACGTGACCAGCGAGCTGTCCACCCACCGCATCGTCCGCCGCGCGGATCGGCTGATCTTCTCAAGCTATACGGGCCACCGCCGGCTGGGTGACCAGGCAGGCAAGCTTCATGAGTGGGAGTTTGCGGGCGAGCTCTCCCAGGCGGCAATGCCACTTCATGTCAATTTCTGGCTCTTTCGTGGTAAGGCACCGCAGGACGGTCAGGCTGCGTCGCTGACACTCAAAAACATCCAGTTTATCCGTGCTTGAGCGACCAGTTGGTAAAGCCTGGCAGGATCTCACGCTCCTCTTTGACCACGAAGCCGCGGCGGGTATAGAAGCGGACATTCTCCTCGGCCTGGGTCTCTAGGTAGATGGGGACGCCTTGCGCCTCGGCGCGGGCGATCCCCTGCTTGAGGAGCTCTCCCCCGATCCCTTGGCCGTGAAAGGCGGGATCGACAGCGAGGAAAAAAAGGTACCAGTGTTTCTCCGGTGCGTGTACTTTGTGCATCGCGGTGAGGGCACTGTCGATTCTCAGCAGGCCCGGAAGCGCTCCTCCGAGCTCCAGTGCGAGCCCGCCAAAACCGGTTCGCAGCATTCGTGGAAAGGTGAGGTGCTCGCCCCCTGGCGGGAGCCAGAGTGCGAGCCCCCGGTTCGCCTCGGCACTATCGGCGACTCCGTAGCGATTGGCGTAGCGAATCGCCGACTGATGGAGGGTTGTGGCTGCCCGTGCCCGGCGCTGGGTATCGTTGAGGAGCGTGGCAAAGAGCGAGTCGGCATCAAAGGCGCGGTCCAGCACTCCCACAAGGACACGTTCATCGTCGGTTGTCATCCCAAAAGCACCAACTTTCCCAAAGATTGGGACATCATACCTGAATCCCTTCCTGGTGGGGAGAATAGGGTACACTTGCCCGTTATGTCTTTGCGTATTCTTCTCTCCAACGACGATGGCATCCTTGCCCCTGGTATTCTCGCGCTGAAGAAAGCGCTCGATGCCGAAGGGTATCACGTGACAGTCTGTGCGCCAGACCGCCCCCGCTCCGCAGCCAGCCATGCGATCACGCTCCACAAGCCCCTCCGCGCCGTCGAGACCCGCCTCCCCGATGGCTCGCTGGGCTGGGCGGTCTCGGGGACGCCCGCGGACTGTGCGCTCCTTGGCCTCGATGCGATCTGTGCGGAGACCGGAGTGGATCTGGTGATCTCGGGGATCAACCACGGGCCGAATCTTGGCTGGGATGTGATCTACTCAGGGACGGTGGCGGCGGCGATGGAGGCGGTGATCTTGGGATTTCCGGCCATCGCGGTCTCGACAACCAGCTTTGGCCCGGACCTGCACTACGACACCGCTGCCCGGTTTATCGCACGTGAGCTCGTTCCCAAGGTGGTCGCGCACGGGCTGCCGCGGAACTCGCTGCTCAATGTCAATGTCCCCGACCTGCCCGAAGACCAGATCAAGGGCGTCAAGATCGCCAGCAAGAGCGAGCGACGCTACAAAGACCGGATGGAGAAGCGACTTGATCCCCGGGGCGGGGCCTACTACTGGCTTGGGGGCCTTCCCAGCGAAGAGCCCGCGCCCGCGGGCACGGATAGCGCGGTGACGGCGGAGGGCTATATCGCCGTGACGCCGCTTCACTTGGACATGACCTCCTACCCGTTGTTGGAGGAGATGAAGGGCTGGTTCTAGGCGACCAAGGCGACAATGGGATCGACGACGATCCTATCGCCTGCGATCTCGGTGATCTCGACTTCGATCCCCGGCTCTAAGAACTCGCCCTCGGTGACCACGGTGAGCTGGCGGCCTTCGATCACCACAACCCCCACGGGGCGGAGCGCGGTGACCACTTGGCCGCGCTTGCCGATCCAGTGCGACGGTAGCTCGCTGAAGGTCTCGGTGCCAGCCGCCTGTGCGACAAGCTCACGGCCGAGCTGCTTCCAGACCGGCGACTTGGGAAGATAGGCAAAGAAGGTCACGACCGAAAAAATGGTCACAGCCGCTGCCGCAGCAAGAGCAAAACCCGAGCTGTAGTGCTGCGCACCGCCGGTCAGGGAGAGATACATACCGCCAAAGACCAGCCCAAAGCCCAACAGAGCCGCGATTCCACGACCTGGCAGCAGGTGCGTCTCGATCAAGAGCAGGGCCACCCCACCAATCAAGACCGCGACCCCCACCCCGCTGACTGCGTGGGCAAGAAGGACGAGCGCAAAGAAGATCACGCCCAGTGTCCCGGTCACCCCCCAGGTCAGAGGCGTGAGCAGGTCGTGGAAGAGGAGCAGACACGCTGCCACGAGGAGCAAGATCGTGACCCAAGGCTGGGCGATAAATGCCTCGGCCTGGGACCACCACGCGACATTGCCCACCTAGCCCTCCCCTCCTGAGGCCAGGGAGTCCGGCATGACATACTTGCGCATTTGGTTCTCCGTGTTTAGCGCCACGGCCTGCGTGAAGAGGATCGCCCCTGACGCGAAGTTCGAGAGAAACCGGGCACCACGAAAGCGCCACCTCGCAAACACACCCATTCTCTCCTCAAGCTGGAACTGCACCAGCTTGGGCTCCAGCTCCGGCCAGACATCGATCACGGGCTCCCGAGCGGGAAGCTGGTGGAGAATCTGCAGGAGCGCACCGAGCTCCTGTGTCTCCTTGGCCAGGGCGGTGTCGCTCTGTAAAAGTCGCTCAAACTCTCCCAGCTTCTCCGGTGAGAGAGTCCCGTCTAGGTAGTCGGGCAGCGTTTCGATTTCACGTTGCTTGCTGTTCATCATATCCCTGCTCTTGTTTAGATCTCTTTGATTCATCGTCCGATCCCCCCGTCAAGTAGTGCGAGATGCGGCTGAAAGCGCTTCTTAAAAGCCTGTCGCGCTCGATGTATCTTAGACTTCACATTCACGATCGAAAGTTGCGTCACCTGCGAGATTTCATCGTAGCTAAGCTGTTCAAAATCTCTCAGGATCAGGAGCATCCGAGCCTCGGCAGGCAAGGTCGCCAGTACTTCATCAACCACTCGCTGGAGCTCGCGCACCTCGGAGATACGGCTGACATTCATGGTCTCGTCGATTGGTTCATTGCCCGGGTGGTCGTCCTGAGCCTCTTCGAGAGAGCCCTCATGCAGGACGTTTTTATGCCGCAAGTGGTTCAGACACGTGTGCCGCGCAATGGTGTAGAGCCAGGTCGAGAACTTCGAGTCTCCCCGGAAGCTCTTGAGGGACTTGAACGCCCGCAAGAAGACCTCCTGGGTGATATCGTAGGCCTCTTCCCCACGGACCATGCGCGTGATCATGTTAAAGATCGGTGTCTGGTACTTCCGAAAGAGCACCTCAAACGCCGCAACCTCTCCGGCAACAACCCGCCGCACCAGGGCCGCATCGGGGTCCGGCGCACGCAGCGTCGTCCCGCCCACTCCCGCAGCTACCGCCGGAGCCAGAGTCTGTGCTTTCCCACTTCTTAACACCTGAATCGCATCCATCTTCCCCTCCGTATCGAGGTGACGTACTTCCTCCGACACGCGAGCGGCACATAGGTTGCACACAACAACGAAAAAAAGTCGTCCGTCTCCGATAGAAAATATCGGCGACTTTTTTGGTCGGCGGTATTGCTCCGCACGATTGTATCTGATACATTGTATCGGTCTCTGAGGCGTTTGACGCATGCAAGAAGAGAAAATTATTGAAACAGCCTGTCCGGCAACCGAAGAAGTGTGCAGCCTCTGCTGCCTCCAACAGGGGCGCAGCGGTCGCGTCCTGAGTGTCAGTGGCCCCAACCGGTGCCGCCTGATGGAGCTGGGCTTCACCAGCGGTGCCGAGGTCAAGGTCGCACGCAAGGCCGCGTTTGGTGGCCCCATCGAGATCGAGCTCCGCTCGTATCGTCTCTCCCTGCGCCGTGAAGAAGCCGAAGGCATCCGGGTCGGGGTGGATACCACTGATACCCCCTCGTGAACAGACGGATCGCGCTGGTGGGCAACCCCAACAGCGGCAAGACAACTCTCTTTAATGCCCTGACCGGTCTTCGGCAGAAGGTGGGCAACTACCCGGGGATCACGGTCGAGCGCAAAGAGGGCACCGTTCCCCTCCCCGATGGCAGCTCCGTCACCCTGATCGACCTGCCCGGCCTCTACTCCCTGACTCCCCAGTCGCCCGACGAGCAGATCGCACGGGATATCCTGCTGGGCTACCGCGACGATACCCCGCAGCCTGAGGCGATTGTCAATGTGGTGGATGCGTCGAACCTGGAGCGCAACCTCTACCTCACCAGCCAGCTGGCGGACCTTGGCCTGCCCCTGATTGTCGTGCTGACCATGGGCGACACGGCGGCGCGGCGCGGAGTCGAGGTCGATGCCGAGGCGCTCTCCCGCGAGCTAGGGCTACCGGTCATTCCCCTCCACGCCGCCAGCCGCGCCGGGCTCAGTGAGCTCAAAAACGCCCTCGTCTCCCCGCCTCCGGTTCCGCCGCGCCGCCGCTGGCAGCTCCCGGTCACGGTGGAGGAGGAGGCAGAGGAGCTTGCCGCGCTCCTCACCAGCCAGCACCAGCTCTCCCCCGAGACCGCCTTCTCTGAGGCCGTGCTCCTGCTGGGAACCCCGGTCGCGCCCAAGACCACCCGCTGGAGCCCGGAGATCCTGGCGCACCTGCACGGCGACCACGAGCGCCTCACCCGCGAGGGCCACGACACCACCACCGCGATCGCGGAGGCACGCTACGGCGAGATCAACCGGATCGCACAGATCGTCATACGCCGCGCCGAGACCCCCCCGACCACCAAGACCGAGCGTCTTGACCGTCTCTTTCTGCATAAGTTCTGGGGCTATGTGATCTTTCTGGGCATCCTGAGCATTCTCTTCCAAGCCATGTTCACCTGGGCGGAGGTTCCCAAGGGCTGGCTGGAGTCGGGGATCGCGGCGCTCTCCGGTGGGATTCAAAAGGTGATGCCGGCGGGCGCGCTCCGCGACCTGCTCACCGAGGGGGTCCTGAGCGGAGTTGGGACGACCATCACGTTCCTGCCGCAGATTCTCCTACTCTTTCTCTTTATCGCGCTCCTGGAGGACACGGGCTACCTGGCGCGCGCCGCCTTTCTGATGGACCGCCTGATGAGCCGGGTCGGGCTGCACGGGAAGTCGTTTATCCCGCTGCTCTCCAGCTATGCCTGCGCGATTCCCGGGATTCTGGCCACGCGCACTATCGAGTCCCACAAGGCGCGCTTGCTGACCATCCTTGTCGCGCCCCTGATGAGCTGCTCGGCGCGCCTGCCGGTCTACTCGCTGCTGATCGCGGCCTTTATCCCCCGAACGACACTGGTGGGCTTCCATGTCGGCGGGCATGAGTTTGCCCTGCTGACGGTCCAAGGTGCGACACTCTTCTCGATGTACGCCCTTGGCACGCTCGCCACGTTCTTGATGGCCGCGCTCTTCAACCGAACTCTCCTCAAGAGCGAGCCACCGTCGTTCTTGCTGGAGCTGCCCCCCTACCGCAAGCCGATCTGGCGGACCCTGGGCTTCCGGCTCTGGGAGACCGCGTGGCAGTTCTTGCAGCGCGCCGGGACCGTGATTCTGGCCCTCTCGACCCTGCTGTGGTTCTTGGCGAGCTACCCCAAGGCTCCCGCCGAGACCCCCAAGGGCACCGCGATGGAGCGCTCCTACGCCGGGCAGCTGGGCCATGCGATCGAGCCGGTGATCGCGCCGCTGGGCTTCGACTGGAAGATGGGAATCGGGGTGGTGGCGTCGTTTGCGGCCCGTGAGGTCTTTGTCTCGACCATGGCGATCCTCTACCAGGCCGAGAGCGACGATGAAGAGCAGCAGACAACGGCACTTAAAGACCGCCTGGGTGCCGAGAAGCTCCCCGATGGCTCGCCGGCCTACACGCCGCTCGTGGCGGTCTGCCTGATGGTGTTCTATGTGCTGGCGATGCAGTGCATCAGCACGCTGGCGGTCGTGAAGCGCGAGACCAACTCCTGGAAGTGGCCGCTCTTTCAGCTCGCCTACATGACTTTTTTGGCGTGGTTTGTGACGTTTCTGGTTCACTCGATTGGAAAGGCCCTCGGGTACTAGCCATGCAAGAGCTCACGGTCTATGTCTTGGTCGCGGGAGCAACCGCCTATCTCCTGCGCCGCGCCTACCAGCGCCTGAAGTTTGGCGAGGGCGGCAACTGCCCCGGCTGCAAGGGCTGTGGAAAACCCGAGCCCCAAAAATTAATCCAGCTCAGCACAGTCCCGAGAAGGAAACCACCAATTACGTAGCGAACAAGTGTTCATTATGGCAACACTCAACGCAATTGGTATCGTCGTTTCGGACATGAGCAAGGCGCTCGCCTTCTATCGCCTCCTTGGCATCGAGATCCCGGAGCCTGAGGCGGGCGAGGACCACGTGGAGACAACCCTCTCCAGCGGCGTGCGTCTTATGTGGGACACCGAGGCACTAGTCCTCTCTTTTGATCCCGAGTGGACCCGCCCCACCGGAAGCCGCATCGGGCTGGCGTTTGAGTGCGCGTCTCCGGCGGAGGTCAATGCCCTCCACGCCCACGCGGTCGCCAGCGGCTACTGGAGCCACAAAGACCCCTGGGACGCCTTCTGGGGCCAGCGCTATGCCCAGCTCTGCGACCCCGATGGCACGGTGGTGGACTTATTTGCCGCTCTGACCCCGTAAGGACTCGGCACGTGGACACCGACTGTGATCGCCTAGACCGAGCATTTGCTGCCTTGAGAGCAAGGCACATGATTGCACTTCACGATGCAGGAGACTGCCAAGAAGATGGATTCGAGCTCTGTGATGCCGCTTTTGGTCGCCTTACAGAACCCGAGCAAGCGGAAATAAGCGGCTACTGTTTCTATCACGGGCAAGACACCACCCGAGCAATTGAGGGAGCAGGCCTTGGACTGACCTACTGTCCCATCGGCCCGATTCAGAGCGATGGCGATGCGGAGGGTATCGCCCTTGGTCGGAGTATTTGTGACGAGCTAGAGCGGGCGGGCCTGACCGTTGTGTGGAGCGGCGACTTTCAGGATCGTATCCAGGTCATCCCCTTTGACGGGAAGAGATGCTGGAAAGACGAAGCCTAGGCTTGTTTTGCTTCTAGCTCTTCCCAGCGGGCGTAGAGGCGCTCGACATTGGCCTTGGCTTTGGGCAGCTCTTCGCCCCAGAGACGCTGGAGCTCGGCGGCGTTGGTGGCGATCTCGGGGAGGAGCATCTTGGCCTCGATCTCGGCGACTTTCTCCTCCGCGGCGAAGATGGTCTCCTCGATCTTGGAGAGCTCCCGGCGCTCGCTGGCGGTGAGAGCAGCCTTAGGAGCCGTGGGAGCGACAGGCGCGGCGACCGCTTTCGGGGCTTTCTCTTTGGGAGGCGGTGCCAGGGCAGCGGCGCGGCTCTCGGTGTACTGGGTGTAGTCGGCGTAGAAGTTGGGGGCACCCTCACCCAAGACCAGGACCTGGTTGCAGACCTTATCCAGCACGAACCGGTCGTGGCTGACCAGGATCAGGGCACCGGGGAAACTCTCCATCCCCTCTTCCAGGGAGCCGAGCGAGGCGAGGTCCAGGTCGTTGGTGGGCTCGTCGAGAATCAGGAGATCGGCGGGCTGGAGCATGAGCTTGGCGATCGCGAGGCGTGCCTGCTCGCCGCCGGAGAGCAGCGCGACCTTGGAGCCAAGCTGGTCCTCGCGGAAGCCGAACTTTTTCGCCCAGCCCGTCACATGGATCGTGCTCTCGCGGTAGTTGATCACGTCCGACGCCGGCGAGAGCGACTCCCGCAGCGTGAGGTTGGGGTCGAGCTCGGCACGGTTCTGGGAGAAGAAAATCGTCCGGAGGCTAGCTGCCCGCTTGATGGTCCCCGTGTCCGGCTCCAGCGTCCCCATCAGGAGCCGCAAGAGGGTTGTCTTACCGCTCCCGTTCTCTCCCACCAGCCCCAGCTTGAGGCCGGGGGTCAGGACCAAGTCCAGCCCCGCAAAGAGCTCGCGGCCGCCTAGGGTCTTGGAGAGGTTCTTGCCGACCAGGAGCTCCTTGGTCTGGCGCCCCGATGCGGAGAACCCGCTCTCCATCGCCAGCTTCTCCGCATTGCGCCGCTTGACCGAGTCCAGCTCCGCAAAGACCTCGCCGGCGTCCTCGATGCGTCCCTTGGCCTTGGTCGAGCGCGCCCGTGCGCCACGCCGCAGCCACGCCAGCTCCACCTTTGCCGTGGACTCCAGCGCGTCCTGCTTTCGCCCCAGTGCGATCATGTAGGCCGACTTTGCCTCCAGAAAGTCCGAGTAGCCGCCCTTGACCGCCAGAAACCCCTCGGCGTAGGCAGAGTTCAGGTCCATGAGCTTGGTGGTGGTGTTTTCAAGGAAGTACCGGTCGTGGGTGATGACCACAAAGGCAAACGCCGGACTCTCCAGAATCCCTTCGAGCCACTCGACCCCCTTGAGGTCCAGGTGGTTAGTCGGCTCATCGAGAAACAAGACATCGGGCTCGCGCAGGAGCTGCTGGACGATTGCGAGGCGCTTTTTCCAGCCCCCGGAGAGTAGTGCCGCCTTCTGGTTGCGATCCGGGAAGCCGCCTTGCGCCAGCGCGATCTCGACTGAGATCATCTTCTCGGTCTCGTCCTGGTTCATGCCCGCCAGCCCAGCCAAGAGTGCCTGCTCGACTGTCTGCTCTCCCTCGAACAGCTCGTCTTGCGCCACGTAGCCGATCTGGAGCCCCCGCCGCGTGGAGATCGTCCCCCCGCTCAGCTGCCCACTCCCCGCCAGTGCCTTGAGGAGCGTGGACTTCCCCGCGCCATTCGGGCCAATCAGCCCAAGCCGCTCGCCGTCCTCAATGCCAAACGTGAGCCCCGTAAAGAGCGTCCGCCCCCCACTCCGAGCCTCGATTCCCTGCGCCGATAACAAAGTCGCCATACCAAGTCAGCAGTGTACCGTACTTGTGGGGTTCCCGGATAACGTAGAAGTTCCGGACAACGAGTGTCCGGGCTTGAGAGGGCGATCCACCCGCAAGCGGGTACCCGGCCTTCGCAGCCAACGGAATCTGTTGGGCACGAAGGTGCCCGTCGCCCTCTCAAGCCCAAGGACTCGTTCCTTGGGCTCCCTCGGGTACACACGGTAGAATATCGGCGATGACCGACTCACTTATCCCGCTTGCGCTCGCCGCCCGCCTGCGTGCCTATGCGCCCTACTCCAACTACTTCGTTGGGGCCGCGATTGCCACCGATGCGGGCGTGTTCTCCGGGTGCAATGTGGAGAATGCGAGCTACGGCCTGTGCAACTGCGCCGAGCGCACCGCCGTGTTTTCCGCCATTGCCGCGGGAGCGAGAACCGTCATGGCGGTCGTGGTCGCCACCCGGAACGGGGGCTCGCCCTGCGGCGCGTGCCGTCAGGTCCTCGCCGAGTTCGCCGACCCTAGCTGCCCGGTCGCCTGCGTGGACGAGACCGGGACGCTCGTGCTAGAGACAACTGTGGGTGCGCTTCTGCCCCATGCCTTTACGCCACGGAACCTCGCGCACTAACCTACCGTCCGATTTTTTAGCTATGCAGAAACCTACGTCTTCGTCGCCGCCCCCGCCCACAGCCCAGCAAAAAGCCAGTGTGCTCTTCAACCAGGCCATTCAAGCCACGCGTCAGGGAAAGCTCGCGCAGGCAGAGAAGCTCTACCGCCAGATGCTGGAGCAGGACCCCAAGGCCACCGTGGGCTGGATGAACCTGGCACTTCTCTTGGGACAACAAAAACGCCACGACGAAGCCATTGCGACCGCGCAGAAGGCAGTTCGACTGGAGCCCAAGGAGGGCCTCTACAAAGCGACCTTAGCGAGCTTGGAGTGGAACGCGGGCCGCACCGACGAGGCCATTGTCTCGGCCAAAGAGGCGCTAGCGGTCGCGCCCAAGAGCCTGGATGCCCTGCGGACACTCGGTGGGGCTCTGGTCTCCCAGAAACGCTTCGCCGACGCCGTCCCCTACCTCAAGACCTGGGCCGAGCTCCAGCCTAAAGACCCCGCGCCGCTGGGGGCGCTCGCCACGATTCAGGTCCAGGCAAAGCTGCCCACGGATGCCCTAGTCACCCTTCGGACCATGACCAAGCGCTTTCCCAAGGAAGCCAATGCGTTTCTGATGCGCGCGGATCTGGCGGGGCGGCTGGCGACCGAGCGGAAAGACAAGAAGCTGTTTCTAGAGGCGCGCGATAGCTACTCCCGCGCCTTCACGCTCAATCCCAAGAACCTCCAGGCGGGCTACAATGCGGCGGTCTCCGCCGACCAAGCCGGGGAGCACTCCGAGGCGCTCATGCTTCTGGAGAAGCTCCGGGAGCGCTTCCCCAACGCCGCGATGGTGCGCCATAGCCTCGCGCTAGCCTATCTCCGCGACACGCGGCGCACCCCCGGCGACCGGGTGGCACTGGGGCTGAAAGAGGCCGAGGCCGCTGTCGGCCGAGAGCCCAAGAACCCGGACTATGCCGCGACCCTGGGCTACATGGTGCTCTCACAGGGCAGCTCCAAGGAGCTGGGGCAGCGGGCTGCAAAGGTCTTTGAGGGTGCCCTCAAGCTCGATCCCAAGAATATCCGTGCCAAGCAGGGGCTGGCAGAGTCGTATCTGGTGCAGTCCGAGTGGGAGAAAGCCCTGCCCCTGCTCAAGGAACAGCTAGCTGCACAGCCCGACGACGACACGCTGCGACACCGGCTGGCGGCGACGCTCCAGGCCGCCGGCAGGCGCTCTGAGGCGGCGGTCGAGCTCAGGACGATCGCCAAGCGCAATCCTAAGGACACCAAGACTCTCAAGGACCTTGCACGCCTCTTTGAGCAGGATGGCCAGCCCGACGAAGCCGAGAAGACGCTGGAGGAGGCCCGGCAGCGCGACCCACAGGACCTGGAGACCCAGCTTGCACAGGCGGGCCTGGCCACGCGGCGGAAGCAGTACGAGAAAGCGCTCCTTGCCTACAACGCCGTGCTCGCAAAGCAGCCCGCCAACGCAGACGCGCACGCCGGTCTCATCGGTGTCTACGATGCGCAGGAGAATAAGACGGAGGCGCTGGCGGCTCGGGAGCGCTGGGTCAAGGCCGATCCCAAGAACAACCAGGCACGCTATGAGCTGGGGCTGCTCTACTCCAACCAGGGCCGCGACGACGACGCGTTGCGGATGCTGCGCTCTCTCACCCTACGCCAGGGCGACCCCAACCGCGATCTCTACCGCCAAGCGCTCCCCGAGTTCTACCGCCGGAAGAACCGCTTCGCCGAGGAGGCCAGTGAGCTGCGGCATCTCACGACCGAGGAGCCCACCAACGACGCCTTTCGTTTGCGGCTCGCGGAGGCCCTGGAGCGTGCGGGGAAGCCAAGTGAAGCCGAGGAGACCTACAAGACCCTGATCGCCCGTGCGCCCACCAACGACCTGCGCTACAACCTGGCGCTCATTGGCCTGCACGAGCGGACCGGGAAGGTCGACCAGGCAATCCAGGAGCTTGAGGAGCTCATCGCGATACGCACGAGCTCTGTCGAGGCGCGCACCCAGCTGATCCGGATGCGCAAGGAGCAAAAACGCCCCGAGCTCGCAGTCGATTTCTTTGAGAAGGTCGCCTTGAGCGAGGCAGGACAGCCCAATATCCTGCTCTGCCGCGCTCTGGATGAGCTGTGCCAAGAGCTGAAGCTGCCCGAGCGCTACCTTGCCTTTACCCAGAAGTCCCTTGAGGTCTATCCCAAGAGCAACCTCGCCTGGAAGCGTCGGGGTCAGTCCCTAGACGCAGCCAAGCGCTATTCGGAGTCTGTGGCCGCGTTTGAGAAGGCCGGTGAGCTCGATACGCGTGACCCGGAGGCCCCGTTTCTGCTCGGGCGGCTTCAGGAGGCGCAGGGCAAGAAGGCAGAGGCCATCGCTGCCTACACCGCCTCAATAAAACGACAGCGCACCGACCCTGCGGTCGATGCGCTGAAGCGGCTTGGAGCGCCAGTGCCGAAGTAGCACCCGGCTCAGACGGTCTTAAGATCGCGGAGCATGGGGCGAATCACCAGCCCGATCAGGATCACGACCGCACTGACCATCCAGAGGCTCGCCCAGACAATCGCAGGAATCCAGGTCGCCTGCTGCATGTTCATGGCATCGGTGTGGACATTGGTCTGGGCGGAGAGCAGGAAGAGCGTCTTGAGGTCGTAGAAGGCGTTGAGGACGCACTGCACCCCCAGAAACCCGACCAGCAGCTCCTGGTTAGGCCGAGCGAGCTTCTTCGCCGCTAGCAGGAGCGCTCCAGCGATCGGCACACCGGTCACCAGGGCAAACCAGGCACCAGGAGCGCTCGCCAGCCCAAAAACCGCCAAGGGAAGGGTCAGCGCGACACAGGCTCCCATAACCGTCAAGAGCCGCTTGGGCGCGATGCCACGGCGGAGACCAGCGAGGATCAGGGCACCAAAGAGGGTCGCCCCAAGATAGCCCGCCGCATTGATCACCGCCCCGACGCCGCCACGGGTCAGGGTAACCCCAGAGCCATCCGGTGAGACTCCCAGCGCCGTGGGCAGCCCCCCAGTGAGGAGCGCCGCCAGCGCATGACCGCCTTCATGGATAAAGGTCACAAAGAGACGCGCAGGGTAGGTCAGGAAACCGGCATACGGGACAAACGAGAGCGCGATTGTCAGAACGGCCCCCAAGAGGATACTACGGGTTGTATTGGCTTTCATGGTTTTTTCCTACTCTATTATACGGCTAAACAAGACTAAATCGTTCCCCCGCGCTGGAGGTACTCTCGCGCCGCCTCTCGGACCTGGGGCGAGGGCGACTCTAAGTGAATCCGAGCCACAGCGCCGCTTCCAGACTCCCCGGCACTAGCGAGGGTGAGCAAGATCGCAACGGTCGCCTCCTCGGAGATATCGCGCAGGAGCCGCTGGTTGAGGTAGGCCCGGTTCTCGACGCTCAGTGCCTGTGCCTCAGTCGTGGTCAGGCGGGGAAGGAGCCGCGCAAGAAACGTCTCCTCCGCCCTGTCCCACGCAGCGTGCACCTCCGTAAGCGTCCCCCGTGGAACCTGCCGCGCGACATCGAGCACCAAGGGAACGAGGCGCGTCTCCTTGACCTGCGACACCAGGGTGGTCAGTCCCAACACCAGATTTCTCTGCATGCGCTCCTCCCGCTCCCGTATCTGCTCCTGGTGTTTCCCAATACTTACCAGCCAAATGCCCGCAAACAGTACCAGAAAGAAATCCGACGTTTGCAATGGTCCTGAGAGAATAATCCACGGGACACCGATCAAAATAGCTACCACTAACACGACTAACACGACCGTCACACGTTCTTTGGTCCACCAGCGAACGCGCTTGGGATTTTCCAATAGCACTGCGCAGGCCGCCAGAGCAGGCTCAAGCTCCATGCCGTCGGTGAGGCGCACCGGGGGAAGATTTGAGTCCGCGAGACGCTCACGAAGCTCCCGCACAAGTGCAACTTGCGGTTCCTGAGGTTGCCTTTCCATCTGGTTCATGGCGTGGGCCGGGCGGGGAAGCGCCGCTGGATACGCGCTAGCTCACGGGTCAGGGCCGGTGAGTCGTGCGTCATCAAGAGAGCCTTCGTAGCCTCGTCGCCGAAGCGGTGGACGAAGTGTGCCACCTGGAATCGGTGGGCTTGCAGGACGATTAGAGCGCCCTCGCGGCGGAGATTCGCGACCAAGAACGCCTTCCAGCGTAGCGTGAAAAACAGCCCCATCGACGCGCGCGGCGGCAGGTTGGTCTTCGCGAGCCAGGGGTCGTCGTAGCGTGGAGCAAGAACCGATGCGGCATGCGGGGGTAAGAAACAGAGCAAAAACGCCATGCGGGTCGCCGCAAGGCTGTCGGCTCCCGGTTCGGGGTGTGTCTCCGCGAGGCGAGGATCGTCGAGAAAGGCCACAAGCTGAGTGTGGTCTAAACTGGCTAGCGCGGCGCGAAGGCCAGCGTTTTCGGGAGGAGCTGGCGGCAAGCCCGAGGCACTCGACGACTTGATTTGCTCAATCATTGCAACACAAAAGCTCTCCCACTCTGCCCACGCGGTTTCCAGCGGCTCGTCCATGGCTGTATTCTAGCGTGAAAAATCATACTTGGCGGCCGGCGTCCCCCTGCCTACAATGACGCCACAATGGTCGAGCTTTGGTTTACACCGCGTAGCAATGTCACGATTCACCCGCACAAGTGGACCTACCGGCTCTCGCTGGCGCACATCGACGGCTGGCGGAACCTGGACGATGTAGTACAGGTGGCCCTGGCACGTGGGGGCTATAGCCAGGAGTACGCGGGGATTGCACACTGCCGCGACGACGCCCACCGGGGAAAGATGCAGTTCTGGCGGATGCAGTGGACCGATAAAACGGGGCCACGCGGCAAGGTTCGCCAGTTCCATTTTCCAGAGGAGGACTACCTGGCCACCCTAAGCGCACGCCTCCTGCTCGACGGTCGCATCGAGGATGCAGAGCGGGTTCGAGGGCTTGCACTGGCCCCCCTGCCCGATGTGACTCTCCTCCCCGTCCCCGATCCCTACGAGCTCTCGAACTACAGCTTCAACCACCAATTCACCTACGACGTGCGCCACGCTGTCCGGCTGATCCTCGACCAGCGGGACTTTGCGCTGGCCCAACAGCGTGCCGAGAGCCGTGAGGGGTACACCGTGGCAGATGGGAGCCGGCTGGAGTATCTTTCGGGAGGGCAGCTTCGCCTGCACCTACCGAGAGGACATTCGCACGAAGTCCCGGAGGCGCTCTACAGTTCCCTTGTCGCACGGCTCCCTCAGGAGGTGGAAAAGTGGACTGCGAGTCACTAAAAAAACGATTAGATGAGGCGGGGTGCTCCGAGTCGAACTACAGTATTGGGTGCCGCAACGACGATACCTTTGCGCTGGAGAAGTTCGGCGACGAGTGGTGGGTTTTCTACACCGAGCGCGGTAGCGTGAGCGATCCTGAGTTTCGCTCGGAGAGTGAAGACGCCGCCTGCGCGTATCTCTGGGAGAAGATGCAGCACATCCGCCACGATCACTTAGTAGGAACCTTCTCCGACCCCGATGAAGCACGGGAGTTTGTCGCATGGCTGGAGCGCCAGGGGCTCGCCCACTCCTACAATCCCATACCGGAGCCCGTCGTCACCCCGACGATGCACCGTATCTTTGTTCACGGCACGGCGGTCTTTGCGGTGCGAAAGTTCTTTCCAAATCTCCCTATCCGGCGCTGGAAGGCTGGCACATAGTGGGACACAGCATCAGCGGCCTCCTTCTCAAGGGGCCCTACGAGCCGGTTCGAGCCGCGCAGCTCGGGATGCCGTCGCGCTCCCTCCCCTTTGACCTCACCCTCTTCTTCTGCGAGTGGCGCCTCGCGGAGTACTGGAGCCGGATCTTAGGGATTTCAGGCGAGCTCCCGATCCCAGACTCGATCGCGCCGCCCTATCCCCGCGACCAGGTTCTCATCACCCTGATGCAGACCATCACGCAGCAACCCGAGCCGCTATTTGCCATTCTTGCCACAGACTACTTCGGCGGAATCGGTAGCCAGGCCGCCTTTGTCTTTCAGGGCGAGAGGAGGGTCACGCCCGAGGGGGAGGACAGCATCAATGCCGCACTAGTGCGCCTCGGCGTGATCAGCGTTCCGGGCCACGATGCCTTCGAGACGCTAGGGCTCGACAAAATCCGCTCGATGCCCGACATTGACTTGCCCGAGTATGATGTTCCCACGCCGACCACCTACCCGCACCCTATCCCCGGCCTGCTTCCTCGGACAGAAAATGCGTTCTGGCTCGCGGCGGGAATCTCGGAGCTGTCGCTACGGCGCCTCGTCGACGAGCTCCCTCCCGACCACAGCCTCACGTTCTACGACCCTACCTATCCCTCCCCCACCGACCCCGGCGCCTTTGTCACTGTCACGCATGGCCCCGTAGGAGGTTTTCTCTGCAGGCGCGCCAACCACGGCTGGCACACCCGGGCGGAGCCGATTCGGAAGGATGAAGCCCTTGCGCTCTTAGTCGCTGCCTCCCCACACCACGTCCCGCTCAACGCAACCGCGGCCACGGTTCACGTGCGCCCGCGGCGCTGAGGGTGTCCTAGAGCTCGAAGAGGCTCATCTGGTGCTTGGCATCTTCGGCGGCCTTGCGTTTTGCGCCGGTGAGGGGCTTGGGGCAGAGCTTCTCGAAGTCCTCCCCAATCGCGGCTTCCAGGCGGAGGGCGAACTTGTAGAGCTTGGTCTGGTAGTATTCGATGTCTTCGTCGTGGTTGTAGTTCTCTGCCGAGACCAGCGCCTTATCGCCCTCGCGCTGGTAGATAATCGCGTAGTCCCCGACCGTCAGGCCGGCCATCGCCTCGGCGTTGCGCTTCTTGGCATCGCTGGTGAAGGTCTTGTCGGTCACCCGCTCGCGGCGGGAGATCTCCTCGATCCCAAGAGTCCGGTTCTCGATGGCATCCAAGAGCTCTTTGTAGCGCGCCGAGAGCCCCGCACGGTCGTCGTTGAGGAGGTAGTCCACGGCTTCGTAGAGGAACTTTTTCCCGAACTTCTCATCGGCGCGCGAGCGAAGGCTGGAGCCCTTGAAGGTCTTCTTGCCCTCATAGCTCACCAGCACGTAGTTCTTGGCCTTGAGCGAGAGCATCACCTGGTAGCGGCCATCGAAGGCGAGGCGGATTCCCTCCGGCAGGGTCGCGCCGATCTCGCCGATAAACGCCTCTTCCGCCGCCAGGCCCGTGATGCCGTCGGGTGCCTGGAAGTAGACCCCATCCGTGTCGATCTCGATCACGGTCGCGCCGCGGTTTTCCAGCTCCTCGGCGATCTGCTTGACAATCACCTGCCCGATCTCGGTCACTCTTGCGGCGGCGGTGTAGTCGTTGAAGTAGAACGGGGCACCCAGGTAGCCGTAGAACGAGTTGATGAGCAGCTTGTAGGAGCCCTGGAGGCCATCCCAGTACGCCGATGCAATCTGGTTTTGGGCGGCCTCGTAGTCCTTGGCCTTGCGCTTTGCCATCAGGCGGCGGCGCGTCAGCTCCTTCAGAAGTGGCAGAAAGAGCCCGAGGGTGTCCGAGCTACTACTGACATTGTAGTTGAGCATGATGCTCGGGTAGAGGCTCTCGACATCCGCCTTGACGATCCCGCGGAGCAGGCCCGCGAGGCGCATCTCGGTGTAGCCGCCGCCGTAGGGCTGGCTGGGCTGCTGGCGTGGGATCGCGTGGCCCGCTTGCAGGTACGCCCGCACAAAGACCGAGTTGATCTTCTCTCCGCTCCCGGTCACCGCCACGGACTGAAAGACATCGGGCACCATCTGGGTGGAGTAGAACTCTGTGGGCGTGACGATCTCCGCGAGGCGCCGGGTCTCGCGCACATCTCCGAGCGTGTAGGCCTTCACCCGCTCCGGGTCCGTGCGCCAGAGCGACGCGATCTCATCGTGGGGGATGTAGACCCGGTCGGGCTCGGCGATATGGTAGGTGCGGGCGCACTCCTTGAGGTTGTAGGAGCTGATCTCCCCGCGGGCCACATCGAAGCGCTGGGTCTGGAAGAGCGTGTCCAGCACGTGGCGTCCCCAGATAAAGTGCGGAATAAAGGGGCGCGTGTTGGCTCCCATCGCACAGTTGCGCTCGTTGCCCACCCCGATCTCGGACTGGTCGCGGCCCCACGGGAGCGCGATATGCAGCGCCTTTGCCCGCGCCCGAATCCAGGGGAGATCGAAGCCGTAGATATTGTGGCCCTCGATAATATCTGGGTCCCACTCCGCGACTAAGTGATTGAGCGCCCAGAGCATATCTCGCTCCTCGCCAAAGAGCAGCTCCTCGTTGCCCACATTATCCGAGCAGGCGATCAGGAAGATGCGGGCGTCGGGCTCGTTTGGGGTAAACGTGGTGGTCTCGATATCCACCTGCATCCGGCGCACCTCGGTGAAGGCCATGCCCTTGAAGAGCGTCCGCCCCGTCCCGAGCAAGAACTGTTTCTGCGGCGAGCCATACTGGAGAAAGTCCCGGCGCTCGTCGCGCAGGATCTGCCGCGCATCCAGGTAGGCACGCCAGCTCGGGAAGCGCACGAGCCGGCTGTAGCCCTCGCCCTCGAGAAGCACCTCTTCCCCCTGTGGCAAAAAGCGCTCGTCGCGCTGGATCAGCCACGGGATAAACGGAACCGTCTCTTGGTGCACCACTCCGTCGCGATCTCGCGAGAGTAAGGTCGCGCTATCTTGAGTCGTCTCCACCGCCACCAGCCGCGGGGTGGTATCGAGCCCATTTAAGGCAGCATCGAGGTGAATTTTATCCAGAGCGGGTACGGGCACGGGGAATTATACCCCACGGTCTCTGAAGGCGTGAGACACAAGGTTATTTACTTAAATACGTTTAATTTTCCCGCTTGAAAAACAATGTTTCCGAGAGAAAAATTACCTCTTGACATTATGTCTATAAGTATGTAAGATCGCGGTGTCTTCCCTTTTCGGGAGGCGATCCTGAGGAGGTACTTAGGTTTATGAAAGTTATGCAGAAAGTACTGCGTGGTTTTACACTGATCGAGTTGCTTGTTGTCATCGCGATCATTGCCATCCTTGCCGCAATCCTTTTCCCTGTCTTTGCCCAGGCCCGGGAGAAAGCTCGACAGACGGCCTGTCTCTCGAATATGAAGCAGCTGACACTGGGCATGGTCATGTATGCACAGGACTACGATGAGAACTTTCCGGGCTGGCAGTGGGATCGCTGCTACTCTGCCGGTTCAGACCCGACCTGTGTCAACAACGGTGGTGGTCTTTGGCACAACGCGATCTTCCCCTACGTGAAGAGTGCCGGTGTCTATTCCTGTCCCAGCGATGCACGTCAGGCGGGCGTGAAGACCAACTACTCTGGCTGGTTCAACATGGCCACGGTCAAGGGCTTCCCCAGGGAGCTCTGGGATCCCATCACCCAGAAGGGTGCCCCCATCTCCTACGGTGCAAGTGAGCCCCTCACGTATAGCTATCCGTCACTGGCCAGCATTGGCCGGCCCGCCGATACCTATATTCTTGGGGATATGGTGACGACACTCTCGGGCTGGGAGGGCTGGGACCAGTGGGTTCAGATCGCCAACAACCCGACGCACCCTGGCTGGACCGCCGCGGGCCAGCCGGCCAACTGGAGCCGATGGCGCCTGATGCGTACTGCCTACCCCAAGGCCGATGCCTGTATCTCCACCTACTGGGGAAACAACGCGGTCTGGCAGGGACCGTTTGACCCGGCCTGGGACAAGTGTGCACAGCACTCCGCACAGGGCAACAACATTGGCTTTGCCGATGGCCACGTGAAGTACACCCAGACCGCACGCTGTACCATCCAGCTCTACGGTATCGTCAACAACTAAACCAACGAGAGGAAAGGCCAGCAGGGGAGCCCTCCCCTGCTGGCTCAGGTCACGCCATGTCTAAGTCTGTTGCTGTCCTTGTTGGGCTCGGTGTTCTCCTCCTTGCGGGATGTAACAAAGCCGCGACGGAGAACCCCAATGCTCAGATTAAGGGGCCTTCGCAAAACGAGATGCAGAATACCTACGCCAACCGCGCCCGCCCAGGCGGCGGTGGAGCGATGGGCCGTCCCATGCAACCAGGGATGGGAATGGGGGCACCGTACGGCTCGCAAGGGGGCGCACCGCGTTAGATGCGCTGTGCGGCTCTTGTCCTAGGTCTCCTCTGTCTTGGGTGCCGGCTGACGCCAGCACCCTCTGCCTCTCTTGGGAGCTCCCCCCTCCCTTCCACCACACCGCTCCCAACCCCAACACCTCTACCGCTGAGCCCAGCCCTCACGGAGAAGCTGAGCGATGCCGCCAGCCGCCTGCGCGCCCAAGACGCGTCGGCGCTGACTGCCCTTTTGGCCCTTGAGAGTGATGCCAAGAACTCTGCCGTCTTGAGTGAGCAGCTTGCCGGGCTCTACGAGGAGCTTGACTTCACCGACAAGCTCTACACCCTGGCCCTCCAAGCAACCCGTCTTGACCCGCAGTACTCCCCCGGCTTTGTGCGGCTTGGCCGCGTGGAGCAGTACCTGGGTTACTTCGACCAAGCAGAAAAGCACCTGCGCGAAGCCGTGCGCCTTGCCCCCCACTCCTCGGATGCCCAGCTCGCCTATGGCCTCTACTTTCAGCACGAGGCCAAGTGGCCCGACGCAGAGCGCTGCCTGAAGGCCGCCTGCGACGCCGACCCCGCCACGTGGCAGCTCGCCATTGTCTACAGCCAGATCCTGGTGCAGGAAGGAAAGTTCGACCTCGCGCTTCAGGCGATCGACACCGCCCGCAAGGTCGCGCCCGACAAGCAGATGCTTGTCTTTCAGCGCGCGATCACCCTCGCCGAGCAGGCAACCGCCCTCGAAAAATCCGGTCAGGGCGCGCAGGCAGCAGCACTGCGGCAAGAGGCACGCCCCGCCGCGGAGCAGGCCATTCTCAAGCTCGCCCAGTCCGGGCCGAGCTGGTTTCACCTGAGCAAGCTTCGCCAAGCGATGGGGGACCAAACCGGAGCGCTTGAGGCGCTGGAGAAGGCCCATGCGCTCGCCCCCGGCTACCTCAACACACGCTATGTCTTTGCCCAAGCCTTGCTCCGCCAGGGCCAGCGGGAGCGTGCCCAGAAGCTCCTCACCGACGATGCCGCGCAGAAAAGACAGTCGGATCGCTATCAGCAGCTTGCGCTCGGGGTGGGGCAAGCCCCCGACGATAGCGAGAAGCGCCGCGCCTTTGCTCGGTACTGCCAGGAGCACCGCCTGATCAACCGAGCGCTCTTTGAGTGGGAGCAGCTCCTCCAGCGCAAGCCCACTGACCCAGAGGCGACCCAGCAAGTAAAGACCCTCACGGCACAGCGCCTCAAGGATATGACACAATAAGGCTATGAAGCGCCAAAAGAACCTCTTTGTCTTGTTGGGAGTCCTGCTGGTGGGTGGGCTCGCCAGCCTTCCCTGGCAGCTCCGCCAGTGGAAATCTCTGGAAGCAGAGCGCCAGAAGACAGCCTTTCAGGAGAAGCGCTTGCGGGAGCTGAGCCAGGCGAGCCAGAAGACTAGCGAGGCACGCACGCACCTGCCAACCGATCCCGCGAGCCGCATGGAGGCTGCCCTCGCCTTGGTCAAGACAGGTGATAGCACGCATGCCCTCCCGCTCCTGCACGCCCTTGAAGAGGACTCGCACCGCATTCCGGGAATAACCAGCCCACTCGGCGACCTCTACCGACAGGTCGGGCAGGTCGACCGTGCCTATGCCTTGCTGAGTAGTGCGCTCCTCCTCACTCCCAATGACCCCGCGACTCTGGTCCGTATGGCCTACCTTGAGCTCAGCCTCGGGGAGCGGGAGGCGGCGATGGAGCATATCCACAAAGCACAGGCCGCCGCCCCCAACGATCCCGAGCCCTACCTTGCCGAGGCGTTCTACCAGGACCAGGAGAGCAAGTTCGCCCTCGCCGAGCCCCTGCTGAAGAAAGCACTCGCCGCCGCGCCTGAGCGCTGGAACACCGCCGCTCTCCTGGCAGACAACCAGGCACGCCAAGGCCGCTACGACCAAGCACTGGAGTCGCTGGACCGCTTGGTCGCCGAGCACCCCGGGGAGACTCAGATCCTGGCGCAGCAAGCACGCACCCTGCTCGATGCCGCAAACGCTCAATCGTCGAAAGCCTCAGAATATCGCAAGAAGGCAACCGAGGTACTGGAGACCGCCCAAAAGCTCGCGCCCGGTGATGCATCGCTTCCCTTTGAGCGGGGCCGTGCCTGGCGCGACCTTGGGGAGACCGCAAAGGCGCGGCAGGCCTGGGAGGAGAGCTACCGGCTCAAGCCCACCTACGCAAAGCTTCGCGGACAGCTCGGGGCGCTCCTTCTCCGCACGGGAGAGATCGAGCGCGGCCGCCGCCTGATCGCCGAGGAGGAGCAAGCCGAACGGGAGCGGACGGACTACAATGTCGCGGTGGGTAAGGTGATGCAGGCCCGTGGCGACGAGCAAGCACGCCGGCAGTTTGCCCACTGGTGCGCGACGCACCAGAAGCCCGCCCGCGCGATCTTGGAGTGGGAGCGTCTCCTCAGTGCGCACCCCAATGACCCGGAGGCAACACAGGAGCTCGCCCGGCTGAAGAACAACGGGATGGAGTAGGCCGTAACCACAAGGGTTCCGGCTTAAAAGGGCGACGCGTCCCTTCGGACGCAGTAGATTCTCTTGGCTACGAAGGTAGCCGTAGCCCTTTCAAGCCCGGACACTCGTTGTCCGGGCATCTTGTCCCAGCCGACAGGGTACAATTGCCTGTGACCTTTTCTGAGCTCGTTCGCCTCTGGCTGGTTCCCCCGACGTTCCCCGCGCCTAGCTTCCCCATCGCTCCTCGGGAGTTCACTCTGACGCTCGGGGCGGTTCCTCTTGAGGGTTTTCCGGCGGAGCGCTACCCCGAGGTCCTTGGTGCCCATAAAACCGTCGCTTGCTACGAGTGGCCCGGCGATGGCCCTACTCTCGTTCTGGCGCATGGCTGGGGTGGGTGTGCGGCGCAGTTTGCGGGCTGGATCAAGCCGCTGACCCAGGCGGGCTACCATGTTCTGAGCTACGATGCCCCAGCGCACGGTGCCTCGGAGGGAACTCTGGCCAGCGCCCCCGCCAATGCCGCCACTCTGAAGGCCCTGATCGAGTGGCAGGGCAAGCCAGTACACGGAATAATCGGGCACTCCCTGGGGGCGATTGCGACCACCCTCGCACTCGCCGCCGGCGTTCCGGTCACGCAGGCGATCTTCCTCGCCCCGATCTGCTATGTGAGCGATGGTCTCAAGAACCACGGGCTACGGCACGGGCTAACCGACTCGGAGGCGGACGGGCTTGTCGCCTACTTTCAGGCTGAGTTCTCCACGGACCTCTCGCTGCTCACGGCGCTGGCGCGGGTCTCGTCACCACCGCCCCTCACCCTCTTCCACGACCGCGCCGATGAGAGTGTCCCGTTTGCCGAGGCAGAGACCATCGCCGCGCACTGGCCCGGCGCACAGCTCGTTGAGGTTCCGCGCGTCGGCCACACCCGTATTCTGCTGGCACGCGGGGTTATCCAGCAAGCGCTTTCCGTGCTAGCCGGCTGAGCGATTCTTCGTCGAAGGCCGCCAGCTCCGTGAGAGGAATCCAGCGCCCCGTGGTCGGGGCCGCGCCCTCGCGCAAGATGAAGCGGTAGCGCAGGTCGTAGTGAAAGTGATCGGGCTCCGCGCCGCGCGCGGGAATGAGATGGACATCCACATCGAAGAGCGCACCATCGCTGAGGACCTCCCCCTCGGTCAGCCCCGTCTCCTCACAGAGCTCCCGCAACGCCCCATGCCACGGCGACGCGTCCTCCGGCTCCAAATGCCCTCCCGGTTGCAACCAGCGCTGGAGCTTCTCGTGCCAGATCAGCCACGCCTCGGTGCCGTCGGGGTTCACCAAGAACGCTGAGCCCGTCAGGTGCCCTTCCTGCGTTGAACGCGACGCGGGTGCGGTGACGCGCGCCACAAAGGCACGTAGATTGGCCACATGTACCGCTTCTGTGGCATCGAATGCGTCGTAGTTATCGGGAATCATGTTCTTGATCTTCCTCTAGGTGGGAAAGTGCCGCCAGTGTCCCTCGGAGACAACTTCAACGGTACCATTGCTCACTTTTATCGCGGTCTCGTCGTCGATGGTGTAGCACGGCACCGATATTCCGGCGGCCCAGCGCTCGGCATTCGCCATTGTATTGGTGGGGAGCTCCGCGTGGTCCAAGTGGGGAAAGATCGAAAAGTCTACCAGACCCAGTGCCGCATCGATCGTGCCGCCTGTACTGTCGCTCGAAACGGGTGGCTTCCAACCAACAAAGTCCTCCCCGATACGTGGGGTCATGGCCATGCTCCCCGCGCTCAGTCCCACCCAGACGGTGTTGTTTAACGAGGGTAAGAGATGGAGCAGACCCGACTGTCGCATCCAGTGGCACAAGTACAGGGCATCGCCCCCCGCCACGAGCAGGACATCGGTCTCACGAACCTTGGGCACCCAGAGCGCTTCGTCGATACTCGGCAGTGCCGTGAGCTCCAGAACCCCCAGGGACTTCCAACCGAGCTCGCACATCGGGGTGCGGGGTTCGCGTCCGCTGATGAAGGACCACACCTTGTCGCCGGGACCGACCCAAGGATGGCCGTACATCGCGGTGGGGATGCAGAGGGCGTTCGATTCTGAAATGGGTTTGCCCAGCAGGTCCACCAGCGCGTTCCGGATACTCGCATTTTTGATGCCCGCGGAAGTGAGAAGTAGTTTCATTACACGGGCAGTTTACGGTGACTTGAGTAGCAGCACCAGTCTCTCATTGAGCCTTTCGTACCCCGCAGGACTCAGGTGAAGATGGTCCGTAGCGAGCTCCGCCCGGATTTTTCCGTCGGCTGCTGCAAGAACAGGCTCCGTCTCAAGTATCTGGACTCCCTCGCGGCCAAGCTTCCTAAGCTCCGTATTCGTTTCCCGAACCAGCCCCGCAATACCGTCCGACCAGAACGGCTCCTGCCAGGGCTTAGGGGTTTGTACGGGGAAAATCGTGCAGAGAACCACAGGAATATTGTGTTTTCGTAGTGTCTCCACCATCTTGGCAAGGTTTGCCACGCAGTCCTCTTTGAGGCGCACTCGGCGCTCGGGTAGGAGTGGCAAGGCGCGCAAATCGTTGATACCACACTCCAGCACGACACACGAGGGCTTCCATCTAAGCACATCTCCCTCCAGCCGTCCGAGCGCCTGTGCCGTTGTCTGTCGTCCCACACCCCGCGTCACACATGCTCGCCCTTGGATACGTGGCAGTACCCACATCTGCGCGCGGGAGTCTCCAAAGAATACAATCGCACCTTGACTGGGAGTAGGTTCACTCTCATAGACTTCTTGGCCAAGGGGATCAAGGCGAACCAAAAAGTTCTCCGTCCGCTGAAGGCGAAGCTGGGTAGACAGAGCCAAAGCGGTCGCAAGTGCTACGAGAAAGCCAACGCTTACGGCGGAAATCGCGAGCCGAGCCGTACGCTTCATTTACGCTCCTGTGACGACATCTCTACCAACACGCCTCTAGAACTTCTCGTACGTCGCTCTCGTGGACGGTGCGAGGATTGGCTTTTGTGGAGCCGCTGACCAGTGTCTCGGCGATTACGGCATCTAGGTCGGCGCGCTGGAGGCCAAGGTCGGAGAGCTTGCGCGGGATGCTGAAGTCATCGAGCCAGGTTTCTGCGAGGGCGGCGAGGTCTTCGCGGGGCGCTCCGATTCCGATGGCGAGATCGCTGTAGCGGTCGAGGTCGGCGCCGGTGTTGAAGCGGATCACGGCGGGTAGGAGCAGGGCGCAGAGGAGGCCGTGGGCGGCACCGGTGCGCGCCCCGACCGGATGGGCGATGCCGTGTACCAGCCCGAGACGTGCGGTGTTGAGCGCCATCCCCGCCTGATAGCTTGCGATCAGCATCCGCTCACGGGCCTCCAGGCTCTCGCCGTCGCGAAACGCCGACGGCAACCACTCGGCGATATCAAAGGCGGCTTGCAGGGCGAGCGGATCGGTGAAGGGGTTGGCACCGCGGCTGACATAGGCCTCCACGGCTTGCACAAACGCGTCCATGCCAGAGTACGCGGTGACGTGCGGTGGGCAGGAGACACTCAGTGCGGCATCTAGGACGACCGTCTTAGGGAGCATCGCCCCGCCGCGAATACTTGCCTTTTTGGGGCTCGCACCGCGCTTGTCGGTGAAGACCCCCACCCAGGTCGCCTCAGAGCCAGTGCCTGCTGTGGTCGGGGCCGCGAGGATCGGGAGGGCCTGGCCCCTTTCGTCGGGAACCGTGAGCTTGCCGTCGAAGTAGTCGTAGATGCTCCCCGGGAGGGCGGCGGCCTTGGCGACATCGAGGACGCTTCCCCCACCAATGGCAACTATCGAGTCGCACCCGAGCGCGGCTTGCTGGGCGTCGGCGCAGTCGGTGAGGCTCGGCTCGGGAGGGACACCAAGGTGAACCTTCGCGCCGGGAAGGGTCGCCAGAATCTTCTCCAGCATCCCCGACGCTTGCAGGCTCTTGCCACAGACCAGCAGCGGCTTTGCCCCTAGTAGCGCGGCCTCCTGCGCGAGCCGACCATCGGTGGCGGCACCCGCGCCGCAGACGACCTTACCGGGGGTGACAAACGTGAACGTGTGCATGGGCATTAGGGTACCCGATCTTTTCCCCCCCGGTTGGAGCGGGGGGGCTGGAGAGCGTCGCAGGCTCCGCTGCAAAGCCCGTGCCGGGCATACCGAAACCGCGTTGGCGCGGTTATGGCCGGAACGGCCTTCGCAGCGCGGAGCGCTCTCCAGTCCCGCCCCTCCAACGGGCGGGATCACATTGTCCGGTGCGCGGACTTCTGCGGGGCGGGCTTGGCGAGCGCTTCGGCCCAGGCGGTGTCCCAGGCGGCGTAGTCGGTCTCGACGCTGGCAGGGTCGGCCTGGCTTCGCACCACGAACGACGGCAACCAGGGGCGCCCGGTGGGGGTGCCGGTGGGCTGGAAGCGCAGGTCGAGGCTCCAGCGGACGGTGTCGGTGAGGTTGGGGGTGGAGTGGTGCGGGGTGCAGCGGTGCATGAAGATGACTCCCCCTTTCTTGACCGCACCGATAATCGGTGGCGTGTCGGGGAGGGCATCGGGGCGGATGGTCGCGCCGCCGGGACCGCTCGTGTGGGGAAGAAGGCCCTGCTTCCAGACACCCGGGAGGATCTCCATACAGCCGTTCCTGACGGTCGCGTCCACCAAGGGAATCCAGCAGGTGACAATCTCGCTGTGGTCAGCCTCCTCCCACGTCACGGCGGCGTCTTGGTGCCACGGGACATTGAAGTAGCTCCCCCCGCTCTGGTCGGTGACCTTGCCGCGGATGTGCTGGATCGGGCTGGCGATCAGCTCAGGGGTTCCGAGGAGCTGCTGCACGGCGTCGAGGAGGTTCTGGCAGCGCAGGAAATCAAAGAACTCCGGGAGGCGCGTGTTCATCACGTCCATCCCCTGCTCAATCGCCCGGTTCTGGACATAGAGCCAGGCAAAGCGCTTGTCGAAGGGCAGGCCCTCGTGCAGGTCCGTGAGCCCGAGCTCCCGTGCCTTCGTGTCGATCCAGCGCGTGTAGCCCTCGATCACCGGTGCTAGGTCGGCCTCGTCGAGCACGCCCTCCGCCACTAGAACCCCGTCGGTCTTAAACTGCGCGATCTGCGCCTCGGTCAGTCGTCCCATTGTGCTATGTTACCCATCCATAAAAAAACAGAGGCCGGAGCCCGGCCTCTGCGTGTGCTTTTCCGCGTCCCCTAGACTCCGAAGACATTGAATGCGGTCGAGAGCGGCGCATCGTTGCCGTTCCAGGCGGTGCCGGTCGGCCAGTTTACCTTGCGATCCTTGCCGTTGATCCACTTTGCATGGCCATCGCTGTAGGTCATGTTCAGGCCATTGCTATGACGTGCCTCAACAAAGAAGCGCGTGTCGCTCTGAGGCGTTCCAAAGGGCCAGACACGGTCCACCTCGCCCCAGACCTCCGCAAAGGTCACCACCTCCGCAGGAGCGGCCATCGCCGCGAGCGTGATCGGGGTCGTGCGAGCAAGCCAGTAGTTGTAGCCGTAGCCACGGCGGAAGCCACGGGTATCGCGCGACGGTGCCTTGCTGGGGCACTGGTAGAACGGCAGCTTTGCCGTGAACAGATCGGGGCGGGTCGATGCCAGCGCGGCATTGACCTGAGCCGCAAGGTTGGTATCGCCCATCTTGATGTAGGGAATCAGGTCCACGGTCCAGTCACGTGCCGGCGGACCACCCGACCAGACCGTACAGAGGGTCTCGTCGTAGTCCTGGACATACATCATGAGCGCGGTGCCCATCTGCTTGCAGTTCGACAGGCAGCTAATCTGGCGGGCCTTCTCGCGGGCCTGGGCAAAGACAGGGAAGAGAATGGCGGCAAGAATCGCGATAATCGCGATCACCACCAAGAGTTCAATGAGAGTAAATGCAGCGTTGCGCTTCATAAGTTCCGCTCCTCAGAGAGTAAGAAAACACCGTGGTTATCCACCAGCGGATGTCGTAGACTATAGAGCATATTGCCTCCTTAGACAATACACAAAACGATTAGGAATTTGCACAATATGAGCAACCTTACGTTTCTTGCGAGCTCCAGTCACCCTCTCTATACCCTGAACTTAGATAAGCATCTCCTAGGTTATTACACAATCCAGTATGTCTGCCAAGGCGAGCTTGAGGTCGCCTACGACGACCAGTTCTACTCCCTTACCGACCAGCCCTCCGGCTGGTTCTTTCCGGCCTACCCCGGCCCGCGCCTGCGCTTTCATCCCCGCACGCTTGGCGGAACGTGGTGGCACCGGCACCTTGCCTTCCAGGGCGACCGGGTCGAGCAGTGGCGCGCGCAGGGCCTCTGGCTCACCGAGCCCCAGCTCTGTCCGGAGAGCATCGACGGTGGCGCACGCCTCGACACGATTATCGCGCTCAGCCGCGCCACCAGCCGCTGGAGCCATGAGAGAGCCATCAACCAGCTAGAGGCGCTGCTCCTCGACCTCGCCGAGGCACGCACCACGCCCGCGACAGAGAGCCCCTGGCTGGCACGCGTGCTGGCGCTTCTGGGGGAGGACTTCACCCCCGACTACGAGCAGCTCGCCCGCACTCTGGAGTGCTCGCTTGCTACCCTGCGCCGCCGCTTCAAGCGCGAGACCGGCCAAGCGCTCCATGAGTACGTCATTGTCCAGCGAGTCGCCCGGGCACGCACCTTGCTCCTGGAGACAGACTATCCCCTGCGCGAGATCGCCGCCCGCCTCGGCTACGACTCGGAGTTTTTCTTTGCCCGCCAGTTCAAGCAAGTCGCGCTGGTAACCCCCGGCGAGTACCGGCGCAGCGGGCTCTTCATCCCCCCGCCGGGATAAACAAAACGCCATGCTAGAGACCGACCGCCTGCTCCTGCGCCCCTTTACCCTCGACGATGCCCCCCGTGTCTTCGAGCTCGCGAGCGTCCCCGAGGTCGCCGCAACGTCGCTCAATATCCCGCATCCCTACCCCGAGTCCCTCGCCGCGGACTGGATCGGCAAGCACCCCGCTGAGGCGAAGAAGGGAATGCATGTCCTTGCCATCACACGCAAGACCGACAGCCTGCTCCTCGGCGGCATCTCCCTAGGCATCACCCACCGCCACCACCGTGCCGAGCTGGGATACTGGCTCGGGCTCCCCTACTGGAACCAGGGCTACGCTACCGAGGCGGTGCGCCGCATGATCGCGTGGGGCTTCACCGAGCACAAGCTCAACCGCATCTTTGCCCAGCACTTTGCCTGCAACCCCGCATCGGGGCGTGTGATGCAGAAGGCCGGGATGACTTTTGAAGGAGTCCTGCGCGACTGTATCCAAAAAGACGGTGTCTACCACGATACCCCGATGTACTCGATCCTACGCGCAGAGTGGGTAAACTCTAGCCCATGAGCAACAAATCCACTCTGATCCTGCACGGCTGGGGCGGCAATAAGCCCGAGCACTGGCAGGAGCACCTCGCTGCCACCCTCACCGCTGCCGGCCAGACCGTCCACTACCCCAAGCTCCCCGAGCCCACGGCACCCAACCTGGAGCTCTGGATCGCGGGGCAGGAGGCCGCATTTGCCGCTGCGGGCGATCCCGACAATCTGACCGTGGTCTGCCATAGCCTTGGGGCGATCACCTACCTGCATGTCGCCAGCCGCGCCACCGCAAAGCTCGCCGAGCGGGTCTTGCTGGTCGCACCGCCCTATGTCGTCCCCGGAATCCCCCCGTGGAGCGCCCCCGCCACCGTGGACACGTTCTTTCCCCCGCCCCTAAACGCCGATGCCATCGCCAAGGCCGCCACCGTGACGCATCTGGTCGGCGGCAACGACGATGACTACGCGACCTGGGAGCAGATGGAGACCTATGCCAAGCGCCTCGGGATCGAGTGCACCATGCTCCCCGGTGCGGGCCATATCAGCCCGTACTGGGGCTATGGCAAGTGGGAGTGGGTCGAAAACTGGTGCCTCGGAAGCGCCGAGCTTCCCCCCGTCGCCAAGAAGTAGAAAGTCCTGTTATGGAAGTGCTCCACGATAGCAAACTCGAGGCTCTTTTTGCGGAGCTCTATACAGTTTGTGCCGTGGAGCATTTTGTGTTTCAAGATCCCCCCGCGTACAATCCTCACCGAGCGGTAGCACTCGCAAGCCTCTATGCCCTCAAGAGCAAATTCGCCACCCAGACACAACTTCTCTGGAAAATGACGATTGACCAAGCCGAGTTTGACCGAAGTCAGGGGACGTATCTCTCCCCACGACGATTTCTGGGTCCCGAGTTTGACTGGAAATCGAAACAGTTCATCCCGATAAAGCATCGCGAAAGTACAGACAACTACCTCTATGTCCTTCGAGACCCCGTGCACGGATCTGGTGCCAGCATCGCCCTCGTTGAGCGGGTGTGCGACGTGCTCTTTGGAGAAATCGCCTCGCTTGAAATCTACGCCTGGCCGACAGATTGCTCCAACTTCTTTGATTTCGGTAAGGAATGGTGGGGCGCGTTTTTCTGGACAGTCTACAGCCCCACTCACAACTGGTATGTCGGAATCCTCGCCTCATCTACAGACTGACGCGCCATCCTCCCGTTAGCGATGTCGCGGAGCGACTTTGTGGCGCTTGCGCCAGAAGCGAAGCGGGGCCTGCGTCGTTTATGACGCCACGGTAAAATAGGCGCATGGACTGGATGCGCATTGTCGGGGAGCGGAAGATCAAGGAGGCGATGGACGAGGGGGTGTTTGACGACAACCCGCTCAAGGGCCAGCCACTTAACTACGACGAAGACGCGGGGCTGCCGCCGGACCAGCGGATCACGAAGAAGATCCTCAAAAACGCTGGTGCCCTCCCCGAGTGGATGCAGCTGGAGGTCGATATCCGCCGCGAGCGCGAGGCGACTGTCAAGCAGAAAGAGCGGGCCTACAAGCTCCTGGACAAAGCCCCCCTGGAGAGCCGTGAGCGGATCAAGGTGCGCCTGCGGGCCGAGCTGAAAGAGTCCATGGATGCGGTCAACACGATGATCCTCCAGTACAACATGATCTGCCCCGCCGGCTACGCACGCCCTTTTGCCCCCTTTAGCCTCCAAAAAGAGCTGGAAGAGCTCAGCGCACGATGATCGACCTCTACTCAGACACCAAGACCAAGCCCACGGCGGCGATGCGTGCGGCCATGGCGGCGGCGGAGGTGGGCGATGACCACTTTGGCGAGGACCCATCGGTGCAGGCGCTTCAGGACTTTCTGGCGGATAAGCTCGGGAAAGAGGCCGCACTGTTTCTGCCGTCGGCGACCATGGCCAACCAGCTGGCGGTGAAGCTCCACACCCAGCTCGGCGATGCGGTGATCTGCCACGACCTGTGCCACATCCGGCTCTTCGAGGGCGGCTTGCCGGCCGTCCTCTCCGGGGTCTCTCTCGACTCGGTCACGGGCGAGCGCGGCGTCTTCACCGGCGCTCAGGTGCGCGAGGCGCTCCGCCCCAAGGGCCGCTACTTCCCCCCCACCCGCCTGGTCTGTGTGGAGAACACGCACAACTTCTGTGGCGGTACCGTCTGGTCCGCCGAGGAGCTCGACGATGTCGTGACGGCAGCGCGCGACGCGGACTTGGGGCTCCACCTCGACGGCTCCCGGCTCTTCAATGCGGCGGTCAAGCTGGGCGGTGTCGAGGGTGCCTGGCCGATGGCCGCGCGCCTCTCTCGCGACTTTGACACGGTGACGATCTGCCTGACCAAGGGGCTTGGAGCGCCCATCGGGGCCCTGCTCCTTGGGGCACACGAGCAGGTTGAAGCAGCGCGGCGGTGGAAACACTCGCTGGGCGGCGCGATGCGCCAGAGTGGGATTGTCGCGGCGGGCGGGCTCCACGCGCTCCAGCACCACCTCCCGCTACTTGCGGCGGATCATGACAATGCTCAGCGTCTCGCGCAGGGGCTTGCGGAGATTCCTGGGGTCGCCCTAGATCCCTGGCCGACCACCAACCTCGTCTTTGCCAATGTCACCGGCACGGGGCTGAGCGGCGACGAGGCGAGACAGCGCTTACGGGCGGTGGGTGTCCTGAGCTCCGGGACGGGAAAACGCGTGCGCTTTGTCACGCACCTCGATATTGGCCCAGACCAGATCAGCGAGGCCGTCGCGGCGGCGCGGGAGGCGTGGCGGGCTTAGGGGCAGCGGCTTTCCGTACGCTCTCCTCCCAGCGAGCACGCTCCTGGGCGAGGTTCTGAACCTCCAGCTCGTGGCGCTGGAGGTCGGTGAGGAGGTCAAGTCGCACGGACTCCAGCGCTTTCTGGTCGAGCTCGTGCTGACGAATCGCCGCTTCCAGCTGCTGCCGCGTCTTATCTAGCTGCGCCGTGTCCGACTCCCACTGCCGACGCTGTGCCGCGAGCACTTGCTGGTCGTGGGTAAGGGTGCTCTGCTCGGAATCGAGCCGCTGGCGCGTGCGGACAGCCTGACGCTCCGTGACCTGCAGCTCGGCTTGCCATGTCGCCAGCTTGCGCCGGAACGAGTCGAGCTGGCTGTACTCGGAGTCGTAGCGTTCTTTGGCAGCGCGGGCCTCGCGACTCTCGTGCTCTAGGGTTTCCTGCAGGCTCTTGACCCGCTGGCGCTCGTTCTCAAAGTCGTGGATGGCTTGCTGGAGCTCGCTCTGCTCGGTGCGCAGGCGGCGAAGCTGGGGCTCAAAGTCCCGCTTCTCGCTCTCAAAGCGCTGCCGATCCTGGTCGAGCTTCTGCCGCTCTTCGTCGATGCGCCGCTTGAGCCCCTCCAGCTGCTGTTGCTCCTCGCGCTCCCGCGCTTGGGCAAAAACGGGCGTGGTGAGAGCCAGTGTCACGATCAGTAAAAGAGCACCCCAAAGCCGCATGTTCGTATCCTCAGAGGTGGGAACGTCGTGGTTGGAAGCTCTGTGACAGAAGGTGCTATAATGCCCTACAGGCATCTCAGCGCCTGGAGAGGAAACCTTTACGATGGAACGGATGACAACACAGACAAAGATTATTGTTGCGACGGCTGCGGTGCTGGCAGTAGTGGATATTGCCGTTCGCGCCTTTCTCCCCGCCCGAACCGTGGTGATTCGGGAGGCAAGCCCGGCCTCTGCCGTGAGCCAGAGCGCCGATGTGCTCACCGTGCGCCAGCTCCGCGTTGTGGACGGCGACGGCAATGTTAAGATCGAGCTGAAGGTCAATGGCAACAACGACCCTGGAATGCTGATGTTCGACAACAAGGGTACTGAGCGGCTCCAGCTCGATACCTTCCAGGGTGTCCCCAGCCTGATCCTCAACGACGACCAAGAGCTCCGCCGTGTCTACTTTGGCATGAGCTCGTCCACGGGCGAGGGGCTCTACCAGACCTACGACGACAGCGCGGCCGTCCCGCACGAGCGCAACGACAACTAGCTCGCTCGTCCCCGACAGAGGCTGTCCACGCGCTTTAGGAGCGTGGGCAGCCGAAACGCCCCGTGCATCCCACGCACCGCCTCTGCCGCCACACTGAGGGAAAGCCCCGCCGCGCTCACAAAGAGGGGGTTGCTACTCTCTCCCCGAACCACCTCCGCCACCGGAGCCGCCCCCACAAACCGCGTCTTTGCCACACCCACAACGGGAATTTCCTGCTCCAGAGCCTTCCAGAGATGCCCACCCAGCCCCGGATGGCTCTCGTCCCCCAGCCAGACATAGCCATCGACAATTACCAGAGTGAGCTCGGGCAGAACAGGGGGCAGAAGCTGGAGCAGACAGGGCAGCTCGCGCTTGTAGAACTGCCCCGGAACGTACTCCGCGACCTCGTCCACCCGCACCGTCCACGCGTGACTCGGCGTGGCATCCTCCCAGTCGTCAAAGAGCACGCACGCCGCGATCGCGTGATCGTCGTGGTACTGCACATCGGTAGCTGCAATCATGCTCTCTCTATCGCCCTGCGGGCCCCATGTGGCAAAGGCTATGCACTACATCCACCGGGCGGTGGGGCCGAAGTCGGCGCGATAGTACTCGGAGACGTGGGTTCCGGGGGGAAAGAGCGCATCGAGGGCCGCGTGGTCGTCGGCGGTGAGCGTGAGATCGCGGGCGGCCAGGTAGGCTTCGTACTGCGCGGCGTTTTTTGGGCCAATGATCGGGCTGGTGACACCGGGCTGGAGGAGCACCCAGGCCAGCGCGACCTGCGACGGCTCATAGCCGCGGCTATCGCACCACGCAACATACTTCTCGACCGTCTGGAGGGCGGCCTCGTTGTCGCGGGCAAAGGGGGCGGCCTTGCTGGCGTAGCGTGCACCGTCGGGGCGGGGTGCGCCCGCGCGGTACTTTCCGGAGAGTAGTCCCCCGGCCAGCGGTGCCCAGGGAATGGTCGCGATCCCGTAGGTGCGGCACATCGGCAGGAGCTCGCGCTCGATCCGGCGGTCCAGCAGGTTGTAGGGCGGCTGCTCACAGACAAAGCGGTTCAGGTGCAGCTCTTTACTCGCCCAGAGGCTCTCCACCACCTGGTAGGCGGCAAAGGTACTCGTCCCAATATAGCGCACCTTCCCCGAGCGAACGAGATCGTCGAGCGCGCGCAGGGTCTCGTCGATGGGAATGCTCGACTGCGGGCGGTGGATCTGGTAGAGGTCGATATGATCCGTGTTCAGTCGGCGCAGCGAGTCCTCACAGCCCTTGATAATGTGGTAGCGGTGCGAGCCCAGGTCGTTGGGACCATCGCCCATGCGGTTGTAGACCTTGGTCGCCAGGAAGACCTTGTCGCGCTTTTCCCCGGCGAGCGCCTTACCGACAATCGTCTCACTAATCCCGCGGGAGTAGACATCGGCGGTATCGAAGAAGTTAATGCCATCGTCGATCGCACGGTGCATCAGTGCGATGGAGTCTGCCTCGGAGCAGTCATCGCCAAAGTTCATACAGCCCAGGCAGAGGTCCGAGACCTGCACACCCGTTCGTCCAAAAGCACGGTAGTTCATAGGCAGATTGTACCGGAACCCTGCCAGAAGTGACGCCCTTTTAGGCCCGAGGAACGAGTGTCCGGACACTCGTTGTCCGGGCTCACCTCGTTGCCCGCATTCCCTATGTTATACTTCCAGCATGAGAACCAATCTCCGATTCGGCAGCGTTGCCCTGCTTGCTCTCCCGCTGGTGGGGGCGGGGCTGTCCTTGGCCCGAGCCAAGACAGTCACGGTGCACCAAGCGGCCCCGGCGACTCAGTTTGTGCTCTTTGATGCGACCTTCCGCTACACCCAGAGCGACGCGGAGAACTCGCTTCCGAGCAAGTCCCACTACTACATCTACGGCTACCGGCTCAACCAAAAGCGGCCGCGCAACTGGACCAGCCCGGTGGACTTCCGCAATGGCACCGTGCACATCCGCATGGAGGTTTTGGAGCGCCCCGAGAGCGGCGAACCGACCCAGTGGAGTCTCTGTTACATCCCCAACCGTGGGCAAGGGAATGGGTACGGCTGCACCGGCACGGACCGCTATACCACCAAGGGAGTCTACGAGAAAGATGTCTCGATGACCGCGTTCTGGGAGAACAACGGGATTGTCTGGAGTGAGGGGATCAAGCAGATGGACCTGGTGATCAAGGACAAGGACGGCAACAAGATCCACACGCGTTCCGACCAAGAGAAGTTTGTCCCCACCAAGGTGCGCTTCACGATGGTTCAGGTCGCCGCCGGAGCCAAGTACGACCCGAACCTCGTGCCCAATATCCCCCACACCACGCGCTAGGAGGCGTCGCTACTTTCCCCAGGCCTTCAGGATCTCGCGGGCGGCGGGGGCGGCGGACTTCGCGCCGTAGCCCCCGTTCTCGATAATCACCGCGAAGGCGATCTTGGGAGCGCGTGCCGGGGCAAAGCCAACAAACCAGGAGTGGCTCTGCTTGTCGCCATTGCCGGTCTGCGCGGTTCCGGTCTTGCCGGCGACAGAGAATGGGACGGAGCTAAAGACCCCACGGGCCGTGCCCCGCTCTGTCACTCCCGCAAGGGCGCGGGCGATCACGGCGGCCTGCTCGGGCGTGATCGGGGTGGCGAGGGTCTCGGGCTTGTCGCTCTCGACAAAGTGGAGCTTGCGGCGTGTCCCCCCTGCGGCGATTGTCTGCATGGTCCCGGCGAGCTCCAAGGGGGTGACGAGCAGGCTCCCTTGACCATAGGCGAGGTCGGGGAGCTCGCTTGTCCAGCGGTCGGCGACGGGCAGGTGGGTCAGGCCAAACTGTCCCGACATCTCCTGTAGCGCCTCCGCTCCTACTTCTAGGCCCGCGTGGGCAAAGTAGATATTCGACGAGTGCACCAGCGCCTCGGTGAGGCTTAGGCTCCCCCCCAGCGCCTCGCCATCGTCGTTGGTGATGCTCCGGGAGTAGCTCTTCCCTCCCGCCTTCCAGCGCACGGTCTCGCGGCCACCTGTCCCGCCCGAGAGCTTGAGGTTCCCCTTCCCCGCTTTCAGGAGCGCGGCTGCCGTCACGGGCTTGAAGGCGGAGCCGGGCGGATAGAGCCCACTGGTCGCGCGGTTTACCTGCGGGGAGCCGTCGGTCTCGGTGACCGGCTGCGAGGGATCGTAGGTCGGAGCCGTTACCGCGGCGAGCACTCCCCCCGTGGCGATATCGATCACGACCGCGGCACCGGCTCGCTTGGGCTTGCCCGTTTTCTTGTCCTTAACGCGCCCCGCCGCCCGCACGATCGCCTTAAGAGTAGCCTCTTGCAAGTCGGCATCCAGGGTCAGCTTGACATCTTTCCCCTGCGGAAGCGTGAAGCCCGGAGCGTCTTTTGCCCGCCAGAGCGCCAGCGCCTGCCCCCAGTCCGACATGCCCTGCAGCGGTGCCGCCAGCGACTCCTCAAAGCCCGTGGGGCCGCCCAGCGCCGGTGAGAGCACCCCGATCAGGTGCGCACCTGCTGGCCCCAGAGGGTAGACCCGCTTCCCCTCGACCGTCTTGGCGAGCGGCTTGCCCTTGCGGTCAAGGAGGCTCCCCCGGGGGATTTGGTTTGCAATCGCGAGGAGACGCGGGTTGCGGTGGGCACGAATCGCCTTGTCGGCATCGGGGGTCTTGATGAGCTGGAGGGCACGTGTGTTGGCGAGCACGGTCTGGGCCGCAAAGGCAGTAACCACACAGACCAGCAAGGGAACGGTCAGTGCGAGGGTCAGCCGGGAGAGGCCCTTGTGGACATAGGGCGGCACGAGCTCCGGGTCGTGCTGGGCGCGCTGGGAGATTCCCAAGAGAAGCCCGATACTCACCCAGGTCATCACCACGGCGGACTTTCCGTAGGCAACAAGCGGTAGGGAGATTCCCGTGAGCGGCAGGAGGCCCAGGCAACCACAGATAATCACCAGCCCCTGCAGCCCGATCAGGGTGGTCAGGCCGGCGGCGAGGTAGCGCTCGAACTCGGAGCGGGTCCGGGGCACGAGGGCAAGCCCGCGCCAGAAGATCACCCCCAGGCAGAGCAAGACCACGAGCGGCCCCAAGACACCGACATCCTCGGCGAGGGCGGAGAAGGCGAGGTCCGAGCCGCCACGGGGGATAAAGCCCGTCCCCCCGCGCCCCAGCCCCGCCCCGGTCGCACCGCCCGTGGCCATCCCCCAGAGCCCCAGCGCGAGCTGATCGCCGCCGGGGGCCGCGTTTTCCCAGGGATGGAGCCACATCTCCACGCGGGTCCGAAAGACCCCAAATTCTAGGACATAGCCGATCCAGCCGCCCAGCCCCAGCGCGACAAGGCCCAACCAGACAAACGCCCCCCGGCTGGTAACGACATAGAGCAAGGCCACAAATGTCCCAAAGAGCACCAGCACCGGCCCGAGGTCCTTGAGAAGGGCAAAGAGAGCGAGCGGCAGGGCGTACATGGCGAGCAACGGATAGAGGTCCGCGCGGCGTGCCTGCGCCGACGTGTCCGCGAGTGCACGCCCCCGGTCGGCGAGGTAGCTGGCCAGAAAGAAGGCAAGGAGGACCTTGATGAGCTCCACGGGCTGAAAGCCAAAGAGATTGAGCTTGACCCCTCCCAGGCCCCGACCAAAGATTGCGAGTAGCACGATCAGAAGGAGCGACGAGAGCACGTAGAGGTAGCCGTAGCGGTGGAGTGGCAGGCTCCAGAAGCGCCGGATCGTGAGGAGAAAGACCCCGATCCCCCCCAGCCAGACCCCCTGCGCTTGCGCAAAGAAGGCCATTCGGTCGCGGACCGGGTCTTTGAGCCCAAAGAGGAGCAGCACCCCGAGCACGGAGAGCAAGGCCGCGCACGGGAGCAAGTACGGGTCCGCGAGGGGCCAGATGCGCCGGATATGGAGATGGAGCCCTAAAAACATCACCAGGAGCCCCACGGTGCAGAGCCAGAGGGTTGCACTCGCCGTCCCCCACGTCCGAACTGCGAGCTCCAACTCCACCGCCTTGAGCTGGCTTGGCGTCAGGAGCTTGTGCCGGACCAAGGCATCGACATCGGTGAAGGCGCCGTTTTTGGTGCGATCCGCCACGACCCGCTGGGCAAGCGCCGCATCCCCGCCTAGGGCCTTGGTGAGCTCTGAGGCGGGGGCGCTATTAACAAGCACGGGAACATTAGACGGCATCTTCGCCACCGAGACCAGCAGCGTCCCCAGGAGCAGGACGAGTGCCGTGCAGAACAGGAGGAGTGCCTCGGTGAGGCGGCGACGGCGTGGGTTCATGTGGCTTAGACTCTCTCCTTACGGCTCAAACAAGGGTCTCTAGGCGCTCGACATACGACGCGAGGGTGGCGAAGGCGGCCTCGACGGGTGCCGGTGACGAGAGATCAACACCGGCGCTCTTCAGGACCTCCAGGGGGTACTGCGAGCCCCCAGCCTTGAGGAAGCCCAGGTAGGCGTCCGCGGCAGGCTGGCCGTCGCGCAGCACCCCCTCAGCGAGGGCATGGGCTCCGGAGATTCCCGTGGCGTACTGGTAGACATAGAAGTTGGAGTAAAGATGGGTTGAGAACTGCATCCAGGTACTCCCCACACGGTTCCAGTCCTCGCCCTCCAGCGCGACATCGGGGCCAAACGCCTCGGCAAAGAGCTCGGCCATGCGCTGGGTGAGGAACTGCGCCGTCAGGGCTTGCCCGTTCCAGACACGCTCGTGGATCTCCCGTTCGAAGCGCGCGAGGGTGGGCATGACCAGAAAGTAGCGGTGGAAGTTGCTCATTGCCTCTTCTAGGACACCGATCAGGAGCTCTTTGTTGTCGGCGAACTTCTCCAGCAGGTACGCACGGGTCAGGGCCTGGTTGAAGTTGCTGGCAACCTCGGCCACAAAGAGCCCGTAGCTGGCGTAGTGCTGGGGCTGAGAGCGCCGCGAGTAGTAGCTATGGAGCGAGTGCCCCAGCTCGTGGGCGAGCGTCGAGAGCGAGAAGACATCGTCGTTGTAGCTCATCATGATAAACGGGTGCGTCCCGACCGTCCCCGACGAAAACGCGCCCATGCGCTTGCCCTTATTGACCGCCCAGTCCACCCAGCGCTCGTCGGTTGCCCCCCGCACCATCGCCGCGACATACTCCTCGCCCAGTGGGGCCATCCCCTCCGCGATCCACTGAACCGACTGGGCGTAGGACACCTCGGACTTTCCGGGCGTGAGCGGGGCTTTGATGTCCCAGGGTGCCAGCTTCTCCAGACCCAGCACGCGTTTGCGCAAGGCCCAGTAGCGGTGCCAGGTCGGGAGGTTCTTCTGAAACGCCTCGATCAGGCTCTCGAAGACACTCACCGGGATAAAGTTGGGGGTCAGGGCCGCATGGAGCGCGGAGTCGTAGCCGCGCACCCGCGCCAGAAAGACATTCTGCTTCACCCCCGTGGCCAGGCACTGCGCGAGGCTGTTCTTGTGGGCCAGGTGGGCATCGGCATAGCCCTTCCACGCCGACTCGCGCACCGCGCGGTCGGAATCGGTGAGGAGGCTACCAATCGTGCTCTGCCCGATCTCATGCCCCCCCTCGGCGGGAGCAAAGGTCAGGTCCGCATCACAGAGGATGCCGTGGATGCGGGTGGCGCTGCGGAGCGCATCTCCGGCCAGGGTCAGCACTCCCTCGACCTCGGCGGAGCGGATGTGGGGCGCACGCTGGAGCAGGCGCTCGAAGTAGTGGGCGTAGCCCGAGAGGACCGGGTGGCTCGCCCCCCACTGGGTCAGGGTCTCAGCGCCCAGCGCAAGAAGCTCGGGCTCCGCAAAGGCGAGGGCGGCCCCCAGCCGGGTTCCCAGCCCCATCGCGCGGTCGGTGCGTGCGGCGGCCTCAGTGTTACTCGTATCGGTGGCAAACCCCAGGTGGGCATAGACCCCGACATGGCTTACCTGGCGCTGCAGCGCCTCCGCCACCTGGAAGTACTGGACCAGGGTCTCGGGATCGCCCAGCTTTCCGACAAAGGCGGCCAGGCTTGGTACTTCGGCATCGGCGGCGCTGAAGGCGGCTTCCCAGTCGGCGGGGGTCGCGAAGATCGACTCTAGGTCCCAGGTGCTCTCTGGTGCAACCTCGGCCCGGGTAGGTAGTGAATGGCTCATGCCCCAGTGTACCCGGAAATCAAATCCGGGACGGCCTAGACCTCGTAGCGGTCGTAGTCGCGGCAGGAAAAGAGCGCGAGAGTCTCGTCGGGCTGGAGCAGTGCCTGCCCCTCGGTGACCAGCGCCCCAACCCGCCCATCGGCGGAGAGAGGATCGTGGTGGGTAAAGCCGATCCGGTTCACCCCCGTTGCCCGCGCGAGGCGCACGGCGTACTCCGGCGTCCCGTGGCCAAAGCCCGCCTTGCCGCCCTTTTCGTACTCCTCCTGCGAGTACTGCACATCCTGGATCAGCAGGTGGGTCCCCGAGATAAACTCGATCAGGCTCACCGGAATCCCCGCACGCACTTCTTCGTCGGTGAGGAGCACAAAGACCCGTCCCGTAGGCCGCTCCTCAAAGCGATAGGTGATGGTCCGCTCCGGGTGCTCGGTCCAGTGCATCTGCACGACAAGGCACTCGTCGATGGGAAAGGTCCGCCCTTGCCCAAACGAGACCGGGCGCTTGTGCTCGTCGCTGTGAACAAAGCGCTCTTTTTCCAGGATCACCTGACCGCCCTCAGGGTGGATGAGGATCACACGGGTGGGAGGGATCTCGATCTGGTGGAAGCTAATGTGCTGCGAGATCGCCCCAAAGGAGACGGGGTGAAAGGGCGGCTCCATGATGCGCTCATAGACTTGCTTGGGGCCGTAGCTGCGGTCTTTGGTGCCGTAGATATGCATGGCCATCTGCTGCATAAAGATCGGCGGCGCGATCAGGACCCCTTGGGTGTGGTCGTGGTGGTAGTGGGTGTGAAACAGATGGAGCTCGGTCATGCCAAGGCGTAGCGCCTCGTTGGCGAAGGGCAAGAACCCCGTGCCACCGTCGATCACCACATGTACTCCCGGAGGTAGGCAGATTGAACGAACCTCAAAGCAGGTTGTATTACCACCGGTCTGTACCATGCCGGGATTTGCCACGGGCAGCGACCCCCGTGTCCCCCAGGCAATTACTTCCATTTAGCTGTCCTCCTCCTAAGATTTTAGGAGCTGTCCTTGTCGTACGGCCTTCAGTTTCATATGGGGCTTTTGCGCGGAAACCCTCTTGGGGGTCATTGTACAGCATTCATAGCGTACAATAAGCCAAGTATGAAGAACGACACAACCACAGTTCTCGAGCGACTGCATGCGCTCGCTCACTGGCTGGGCTCTCCACAGCATGATTTTTCGATCCTCGCCGAGGGCAATGTCTCCGCAGCGATTGGGGACCGGACGACCTTTTGGCTGAAGGCATCGGGGTGCATGATGGGCACCATGCGCCAGGATCAGTTTGTCTTGATGGACACGGCGCGCTCCCTGGCGATCCTCGACCACGAGACCCTCACGGACACGGAGATCAAGGATCTGCTCCGAGGCGCACGGGTAAACTCCGACGATCCCCTGCACCCGAGTGTCGAGGCCGCTCTCCACGCCGTCTGCCTCACCGACGGCGGCGCAAATGTCGTGGGGCACACGCACCCCACCCCCTGGCTCTCGATTCTGTCGTCGGAGCGGGCCGAGGAAGCCATCGCCGGGCGTATCTTCCCCGACGAGATCGTGGTCTGCGGGCCGGCGGTCTGCTTTGTCCCCTATGTCGATCCCGGTCCCCCGCTTGCCAAGGCCTGCCGCGAGGCGATCGCCGCCTACAAGGCCGAGTGGGGTGCCCCTCCGAAGGTGCTGCTCCTGCGCAACCATGGGCTCTTTGCCCTCGGGAAAGACGCCGACGAGGTCGAGCGCATCACGGCGATGAGTGTCAAGGTGGCACGTGCCTTGCTGGGAACCTATGCTCTAGGTGGCCCGCGCTTCCTGACCCCCGAGAACGTGGCACGCATCCACACGCGCCCCGATGAGCACTTCCGACAAAAGATGCTAGAGACCCGCTAGCCCCTAAACTCCTCCGTCGGCAAAAAAGAGAGCCGACACGATCCGCTGAAAGGCATTTATGAGACTTGATAGAGTGACGAACCCTGAGACCGTATTGACCTCGTTTGACGCCGTCTCCAAGAAGCTAACCGAGAGTGGTACCCCGCGTACCATCACCATCGGCTACACCGCGGGCAGTGAGACAGTCACCGCCTACTGGAACAAAGAGCACAACTTCTGGAGCCGCCTGGAGCCAGAGAACAGCACCGCCCCCGAGACCATAGTCTGCACCTGCGGCGCAGGCGAGCCCACCGAGGGCAAGGAGCAGGCGATCACGGTCGAGATCAATATCGACAAGAAAGGGACCTCCTGGAACCTCGGCGGGGTCTTCGTCACCGACCAAAAGACCAAGACGATTCTCCTCTCCCACACCGGCAAGATCTCCGGCCAGCGCGGTGCCAACCGTGAGAGCTTCCTGGACTCGATCCCAGCCTACATGCGCCCGACTGTCAAGGGCAAGGGCGCTCCCCGCGAGATCATCGTCATTGGTGATATCAACTCCCCCGACTTTATCGAGAACCTGGGGAGCTTTGTCAACCGGGTCGCCAAGTTCAAGACGGACCTGAAAAACAGCAAGTAGCCTGTCTGCTCTCCGAAACTCCCTCCTCCGGGGGGGAGATTAGGTACACTGTGGCCATGAGAGCCACTTTTGAAGCGTGGGTTGACTCCCACCAAGACCAGATCATCGCCGAGACCCAGAAAATCCTGCGGATTCCCTCGGTCAACGAGCCCGAGAGTGTCGGGGAGGGCGCCCCGTTTGGCAAGCCCTGCGCCGATGCCCTGGAGCACACCCTCGCGCTGTGTGCAGCGCTGGGGATGCGCACAGAGAACTTCGGCGGCTACGCCGGCCACGCCGAGTTCGGCCCCGAGGATGCCCCCGAGATGGTCGCGATGCTCGGTCACTTAGATGTCGTCCCCGTGGGCTCGGAGTGGACAAAGGAACCGTTTGGCGCGGAGATCGAGGGTGACTGGCTCTTTGCTCGGGGTGCCTCCGACGACAAGGGGCCCACCTACGCCGCGCTCTTTGGCGCAAAAGCGGTGCTGGACTCCGGCCTGCCCCTCACCCGCCGTGTCCGCTTGATCTTCGGCTGCGACGAAGAGTCCGGCTGGGAGTGCATGCGCCACTACTTCGAGGTCGCCCAGCAGCCAAAGCCCGATCTTGCCTTCACCCCCGATGCGGGCTTCCCCCTCTACTACGCCGAGAAGGGCAGCTTCACCCTCACCGCCACCAAGCCGATTGGGGAGTCTCTGGTCGCCACCTTCAGCTCCGGCCTGCGCCCCAACATGGTCCCCGATGAGGCCGAGGTCGTGCTGATCGGCGCTCCCGACCGCCTGGCCTATATCGCCAAGACCCTCAAGCGCAAGCGGACGTTCAAGGTGACCGATGAAGGCGACAAGGCGCTCCGTATCTGGGCCAAGGGCAAGGCCAGCCACGGAGCGTCGCCACAAAAGGGAATCAACGCCGCGCAGAAGCTCGCCGAGGCACTCTTCGACCTCTTCCCCGAGCCGTGGCTCTCCGAGCTGGTGGAGCGCTGCGCCTGCGATGGATCGGGGATCGGGATCGCGGGCAAGGACGAGATCACGGGGCCGCTGACCTGCAATGTCGGGATCGTGACGGTTCTAGACGGCACCCTCTCGATGACCTTCAATGTGCGCTACCCCGCCACCTGGGATGAGTCCGTGCTGGAGCGGGCGCAGGCATCGCTCACCAGCGACGGCTGGACCATCACCGAGCTGCACCACACCGCGCCGCTCTATGTTCCCCAGGACGCCGAGCCAGTACGCACGCTGCTCAAGGTCTATCGGGACCACACGGGCGATAGGAGCAAGCCGCTGACCATGGGCGGCCGCACCTACGCCACGACAGTCGCGCCCAATGGAGTGGCATTTGGCGCGGGCATGAAGGGCGATCCCGAGGTAGCCCACCGCCCCGATGAGAAGTTCTCGATCACGCGGCTACTCTTCTGTGCCAAGCTCTACGCCGACGCGCTCTACCAGCTCGCCAACTGCTAGTGTTCTTACTCCGTCAGGTGCGAGCGTAGCATCCAGGCCGTCTTCTCGTGCTGCTCCAAGAGCCCCGTGAAGAAGTCGGTCGTGCCATCGTCGCCGAGCTCCGCCGTGGACTCAATATCCTCGCGGAGCTGCCGGACGATTGCCTCGTGGTCGGTGAGGAGTACAGAGATCAGGCCATCGGCATCGGGGTTCTCCCCTGGCTCCTCGTTCAGGCGGGTGAGCTGGGAGAGCTCCGCCAGGGTCGCGGGAACCTTGATCCCCAGCATCAGCGACCGCTCCGCCACGGCGTCCACGGTCTCGGCGAGCTGCTCGTACTGCTCCTCAAAGAGCTTGTGGTAGCTCATAAAGTGTGGCCCCGTGACATTCCAGTGCGCCTTGCGGGTCTTGGTCGAGAGCACGTACTCATCGGCGAGAAGGAGATGGAGGCGCTCCGCGACCGTGTCGCGCTGCTCCAAGGAGAGTCTGGTATTGATCTTCATACCGCTCCCTATGCCACGCGCTACCGCAGGGTTCCGGCTATTCTGGGGCTACTTCTCGTGGTTTTGTTCCAAGACAAGGCGCAGATCCCGCTCCAAGATAAAGGCCGTCACGACCGAGAGCGAGAGGCAGGCGACCGCATAGAGCAGGCGGTAGAGCAGTGGAAGCGACTCCAGGCGCACGAGGTCCTTGGCCGTAAGCACGACCTGGGTGGTGACAACAATGCGGCAGAGCAGTGCCATCCGGGTCAGTGGGATGGTCCGGGAGAGCCCCGTGTACCAGAGGCAGAGCGCTGCCGTCCCCCCTACCAACAAAAACGAGAGGGTCGCCGCCAGGAGAGAGCTGCCCAAAAACACCACCCGCGCGACCATCTCCAGCACCAGGCAGGCAGTTAAGACCAGGGTGAAGATCGTATTGAGGGGGTTGCGGCTCTCCATAGGCGTATTTTACCGTGCCTTGAAGGTTTCTACGTTTTACGAGTCGTACAAAGTGCTATGCAACGTCGTCGATTTCTAAAGCTCTCCGTTGCGGGAGTTCTTGCGGGGTGTGGTGGTGGCTCTACCTATGTCGCCCGCTTGCCTGAGCCGCTCTCTTCTACCCGTTTCCACTTGACTCCCCTCCTTCCCAGCATCCCCGGCAATGCATATTCGGCATCCGCACTCAGCGACACCGGCTGGGTAGTCGGGGTTGAGCGTGCGCCTGTGTCACGGGGACGCCTCTCCCCTGCCTGGCCCTTGGCCCAACAGCTCCTCGTGCGGATCGCGCCCAGTGGGGAGCATACGGTCTTGCTTGCCCCCCGCGAGCCTCTCCCCTTATTTGGAATGATTCGCTCGACCATCGGGGCCAGTGCGATTTCGCGTGATGGATCTGTCCTTGGCTGGAACACACAGCAGCTTGTTTTGTGGGATTCCAAGGGCATCGCGCAGCTGCTTAATGTGCCCAGTAGCAACCTAGACTCGTTACCGCCCCTCCGCACCGATGAGGGCACGATTTACTATGTCTCAACCAACTATAGTCTCCTCTATCGCCTAACAGTGGGCGGGACTCCCGAGTACATCCCGACAACGCTAGGCTCCATGGTCGAGCGTACGGTGGTTGCTCTCGCCAATAACGAGACGTTTGCGGGATTTGGTGGCCCCCTTGGCGAGTACCAACGCCCATGGCGTCTGTACCAGGGCAAGGAAGAGTTTCTCCCCCTCCCTCCGGGGACCTACGATGGCCGTCTCAGCGCGATTCAAGAAAACGGCGATTCGGTAGGCGTTGCAGGCGGACTTCCCCTTCGTTACCATGGCACGCAGCCCGTCCTCCTGCCCCTCCCGCCCGAGTTCGACCGTGGGTGGGCAAACGGTTGCAACGCAGACACAACCGTGGGCACGGCCTACCCTAGCTCACTCCCCGGCACGACGCGTGCCTTGCTCTGGGAGGGAAGCTCCCCTGTGTTTCTCGACAGCCTCTTCCCCGACGATTCGGGCTGGACTTTCACAAGTGCGCAGGCGATCAACCGCCTGGGGCAGATTCTGGCAACGGGGCGCTTCGATGGGAACGAGTACTCGGTTCTGCTGACACCGCGGATTGTCGGAGCTCCGCCCACGTGATCGCGCCATCGTCGTACCAGAGCGGCGCAAGCAGGCTCGCCACCTCGCCGCCCTCACCGAGCTCTAGCCCACAGTGCGCGGCAAAGCGCTCCACAAAATCCAGCGCGAGCGGGACAAGGGCGCGGTAGGCTTCCGGGGCGAGCGTGCTGTAGAGACGGAACCCGATCAGCTTGCCGGAGTCGTTGAGCGCCACGAGCTGGCGCGCCACCACCCGGCCTTTGTCATCCCGGACATAGACCACGCGCTTGTTGGCATCGCAGGCATTGGCGATTGTCGAGAAGGCGTTGTTGGAGCCAAAGCTCAGGCAGGTCTCGAAGTAGTTTCCCATCTGCAAGACAGAGAGCGGGTCGGTTTCAAACGCTAGGTCGTAGCCAGCAATGCTCTCACGGTAGGCTCCTCTCCAGCGCTCCGTCTCCACCCCACGCTGCGCTAGCGCTTCGAGAAAGGCTTTGTTCGCGGGCTGACGACGAGCCCAGTCGTGGTCCCCTGCGACATAGGCACGCAGTAGACGGATAAGCAAGCGCCGGTTCTCCGACGGGTCCATGGTCAGGAGCGCGGCGTTCATGATATCGGGGGTGAGCGTGAGCGTGAGGGCTTGGCTACCTAAGATTGCACGGAGCCGGTTGCGGTAGATCTGCTCGACCGCATGCGTGAGAGCGTCAAAACGTAGCTCCCTACCGCGGTTCTCCACCGCCTCAGCGAGCTCCTCTTGGATCGTCTTGGTGAGCGCTTCAGGGTTCGCCAGTCGGGCGCACACCGACTCGTAGCGCCCCACAAGCTCGGGGCGTGTGGCGAGAAACGCGGCCTCACGGGCAAGCCGCTCTGGAAGCGCGAGGAGACGTGCCATCCCAGGTGGCAACGGCTGGGTCGCGGCCCACGCGAGTGCGGGGGAGTCCGGGAGGAGCGCGGCGATGGGAGCCCACTCGTCGGCGATTGCAGTGGGGCAGGGGTCAAGCTGGGCGACCGGCGCAAGCGCATCGTGCCCAAGGAGCAGGGCGTTTCCCAGCTGTGCAAGGTTCTCCAGGGCCCGCTTGGGCTGGCGCTGAGCAAGCTCGACTAAGATCAAACGCAGCTCGGGAAAGCGCTTGAGGTGCTCCGTAAAGGCACACACGGAGTCGATCAGACCCCAGTTAGGTTCAATCGGAGCGAGGGCGTCCAGCACCGCCTCAAAGTCTGCCTGACTCTCCTGTGCCAGCCGCGCGGTGACCGTCAGAACCCACGGATTCATCGTCGCACTCTGGAGGGCCTTGGTCGACGCGTAGCATAATTGATCATCGGTCAGTTCGTGCATCCGAGCAAGGAAGCCGTCCAGAAGCCAGTAGAGGTCATCGCCCGCTCCTCGGACCAGATTGTTTAGCAGGGGCAGGCGCGCAGCAAGCTGAGGGAGCCTGCGCCGCTGGTCGCGTGGCAGGTGCGTGGCGTGGTTGATGAGCGCCTCAAACAGCCCCTGCTTGAGCTCGGGTGGCTGGGTGCGGACGACTCGTAGGAGCTCGGCAAGATCGGTGCGAAACTCCGCGACACTCGTGTAGTAACACAGAAGGAGCGTCACCGAGTCGAGCGTCCCGGGGAACTCCTGCTCAAGATTCCAGCCTAGTCGGTAGAGCTCTGAATCGGCCGCAGGCCAATCCATCGCCCACAGCTTCCGCTTGAAATAAACCTCCTCGGTAAGCGCGGCATCCTGGCAGCGCTCGTAGAATCTCCCCAGCTGCGCCACCTCACGCTGTCGCTCCTCCCGCCAGCGCACCGATTTCAGGACAAGGGCATCGGCGCGCTGCTGTCCCTTGAGCCGATTCTTGAGGGTTAGCTCGGGGTGCGGCCAGAGCTGACCCGCACCGCGGAGCACGAGCCCAAGCCACTCAGGGGATGTGCCACACGCCAGCACGCCAAAGAGCGCCTCGTGCATGTTCTTCGCCTGCCGCACGAGTGCCCCATCGGTGTTCTCCCCATCAGGGAGGTGCTCGCGCTGGCAGAGCACCTCGACCAGCTCCAGCGCAAGGGGCACACTCTGCCAGGGAACGTCCCGAAGCGCATCACGTACCCCGGGCCGCTTCAGCCACGCACGTCGAAGAACGGTCTGCGTGAGAGCCTCCTCGACCTTCGCCACGGCCTCCCCGGCGCGCACGGCACACCGAAGCTCCTCAGCAGCGATCGGCAGAGTCGCCAGCTCGTCCAGCAGCGAGAGCGGAAACGCCGGGTTCTGCGCCAAGAGCCGCGCCGCCAGCTCGGGATGGGGCGGCAGGCACCACTCTCCCGCACAGACCATGCGCAACATCGCGATCAGCGGCCGGACATCGTCGGGGGTGAGCGGGTTCTCCACGAGGCGCTGGAGCGCGGGAAGCGCCATACTTCCCCATCGTGCGAGCTGCTGGCTCGGCGAAAACGGCAGCGCATTCTCACAGCACGCCTCGGCGATCAGAAGCTCAGGGCCACTCGCCTCGGAGAAGGTCAGAAACCACTTGGCCTGCTCCAGTCGGTACTGAAGCGTGTCGGTCGGCTGCCGGAGCCCCTGGAGCTCGTAGAGGCGCTTCTGGGTCTTCCAGAGCAGGGCCGCATCGGGGCGCGTGCCGCCCCAGGTCAGCCGCCCCTCTTCCCAGCACAGAGGTGCCTCCAGCCACGCCACCTGCGCCCGGAGCACCCCTGCCCCAAGGTGCGCTCGTTTTTGTTCTCGCCGCTTAAAACTCATCCCTGTCGTCCGTTTACTGTATCGCAGCATCGAGGGCGAATGGCAAAGAGAAACCCACCCGGCCTCGTACCTCGGCCACCCTCCCTTGCCGCAACGCCCAGAGGGCACCCGGGCCGGGGGGGGGCTAAAACTCCGGGAACTCGTGCGCCGCTGGCGTTGTTGGAAGCGGCGCAATGCAAAAGACCTCCTCCCCCTCCCTTGACTGGCCTCAGTGGCGCGGTCCGCGGCGTGATGCCCATGTTTCTGGATTTAAGGTGCCGGCAAAGTGGCCCGCACAGCTCACTAAGAAGTGGTCGATCACCGCAGGGGAAGGGCACTCTTCGCCGATTATTGTCGGGAACCGCGCTTTTGCCATTGTCCGACAGGGCAACGACGAGCACGTGCTCTGTCTCGACATGGCGAGCGGCAAGACCGTCTGGCAGGACGTGGTCGCGGCCCCGTTTGATAGCGTTATTTTTCCGGCCACGCGTCTGGGGAAGGCGCCCCGTTCGACGCCGCTGTGGCACCAGGGGAAGCTCTACACCATCGGGGTCAATGGGCTCATGACCTGCTTCGATGCCGCCAAGGGGAGCATTCTCTGGCGCAAGGACTTTGCCAAGCAGTTCCCCATCCCCATGCCCATCTGTGGCGCGTCGCTCTCGCCGCTGATCGACGGCAAGAAGCTCTATGTCCACGCCGGCCATGAGGCCACCGGGGCGTTTCTGGCGCTCGACAAAGATACCGGCAAGGAGCTCTGGGCCTGGAAGGGCGAGGGGCCGGGGTACACATCGCCGCAGCTCGCGACAATCGGCGGTGTGCAGCAGCTCATCACGGCGTCGCACAATCTGTGGATCGGCCTGAGCCCTGAGGACGGTAGCCTGCTCTGGAGCCTCGCCAACCGCCAGAACATGTTCAACCACAACTCCATCACTCCCGTGATCGCGGGCGATACCGTGCTCTGCGGAGCCAACCAGCGCGCCACTTTCGCCCTCAAGCTGGCCCAGAGCGGTGGGAAGTGGAGCCCCACCAAGGTCTGGGAGAGCCGCGATGTCACCATGTCGACATCGTCGCCGGTGCTCGACGGCAAGCGGGTCTATGTGGTCAATGAGAAGCGCCGTGGTCAGGTCGCGGTGATGGACTTCGCCACCGGCAAGATCACGTGGGAGTGTCCCGGCAATAAGGGTGAGCAGGTGACCCTCTTTGATATCGGCCCCGCACTCTTGGTGTCTGCGCAGGGCGGCGAGCTGTTTGTCTACCAGAAAAACGGCGATACACTAAAGGAAACCGCAAAGTACGAAGTCGCCGACTCCGCGATGTGGGCCAGCCCCGCCATCTCGGGGAACCGACTCCTGGTCAAGGGCGCCGCCACCCTGGCGCTCTGGGAACTCCCTTCATGAAAAAACGTCTTGGATTTACCTTAATCGAGCTTCTTGTCGTGATCGCCATTATCGCGATTCTCGCCGCCATTCTTTTCCCCGTCTTCGCACAAGCCCGTGAGAAAGCCCGCCAGACCTCCTGCCTCTCCAACATGAAGCAGATCGCGCTGGGCGTGATGATGTACACGCAGGACTACGACGAGACCTTCCCCTTGGGCTCCTACATCCTGGGGACGATGACCGCCGCCGTGACCTGGCAGGACCTGGTCGAGCCCTATGTCAAGTCCGGGGCGGGGGCGACCAATGTCAATATCGTGGGCCGTGTGGACGCCCCCTTCTGGATCTGCCCCAGTATCGGCCCCAGCGCACAGAACCTGCCGATGGCCACGGGCGACACCGCGCCTTTTGCGACCTCGGGCGTCTCCCCCATCACCAACTTCTACTCCAAAGCCTTCTCGTACATGAACAACAGCAACCTCATGCCCACGAGCCACCGCGCTGCTCCCACGACGGGGGTCAATGGCTGGTTCCCACTGGGCATTCAGGGCATGGCGGGTGTCGAGGCCCCCGCCGAGCGGATCCTGGCGTGCGAAGGCATGGGCTATGTGGGCAATACCGGCGGCGATGACTGGACCACCAACTGCACCAATGGGGTCGAGACCGGCTTCCCTAACCTCGCAGGGCGCCTGCTGGGCCGCGCGGACAACTACTGCGGGGCGCGCTACCGCCACAGCGGTGGTGCCAACTACGCCCTCGCCGATGGACACGCCAAGTGGTTCAAGGCTCCGACCACCTCCTGGCGCGCCCCCGCCACCCGTGGCGCTGCCTGGCGCAAGTCGCTCGCGCCCAATGCCAGTGTCTGGTTCCGCGAGGACTAGCTCCCGTCAAAGCGCACCCGCCCCGTGAGAATCTGCCTCACGGGGCATTTTTGTTTTGACGTGTCACGGGTAGAATAGGCGCAGGAGAGTGTAAATGAAGAAAATAGGTGTTTTGTACGGACGTGAGAACACGTTTCCGGGTGCGCTGGTCGCCAAGATCAACGAGCTGGGCGCGGGAGCGATCACGGCGGAGAGCCTGTCCCTTGGGGCGATTACCATGGAGCAGCTCTACGACTACCGGGTGATCGTCGACCGCATCTCGCAGGATGTCCCCTTCTACCGTGCCGTTCTCAAGCACGCCGTGATGCAGGGAGTCACCGTGATCAACAACCCGTTCTGGTGGACCGCCGATGATAAGTTCTTCAACTACGCGCTTGCCCACAAGATCGGGGTCGCGATCCCCAAGACGGCGCTCCTTCCCCACAAGCAGCACCCACCGGATATCTCCAGTCAGTCGCTGCGCAACCTGATGTACCCGCTCAACTGGGAGGAAATTTTTGAGTACATTGGCTTCCCCGCGTTTCTGAAGCCCTACTCCGGCGGCGGCTGGAAGCATGTCTACAAGGTGCACTCCCCCGAGGAGTTCTTCGCCGCCTACGACCAGACCGGCGATCTCTGCATGACCCTGCAGGCCAGTGTGGAGTTCACGGACTACTTCCGCTGCTACGTGATCGGCAAGAAGAATGTCCACATCATGCGCTACGATCCCCGCCAGCCCCACGAGCGACGCTATGTCTTGGATGGCCCTCCCATCGACCCCGCCATGCACGACCGCCTTGTCGGCGACTGCCTCAAGATCTGCAACGCGCTAGGCTACGACATGAACACGGTGGAGTTTGCGGTCCAAGACGGCATCCCCTACGCGATCGACTTCCTCAACCCCGCCCCCGACGCCGACTACCACTCGGTGGGGCCGGAGAACTTCGCCTGGATCGTCAATGCCATGGCGGAGCTTGCGATTGAAGAGGCCAACAAGAAAGTCACCAAGCCCAAAGACTACCGCTGGGCGAAGTTTCTGTAGGCGGGGCCCCCTGGCCCCCACAAGGAGCGTCCCGAGGACGCGCAGAGGATTGTCTCTGCGTCCCCGGGACGCTCCCTTTTCGGAGGCGGGGCTTTCAATCCCCGCCTTCAATCCCCCGCCGCACCGCGCAGAAATGCCTCGATCTGGGGCCGAACGTGCCCGGAATCATCCCAGCTCTCGGCCTCTTTCCAGGCGATACGGGCGTTTGCCGTCTCCCCGAGCGCCCAGAGGATCTTCCCCAACAAAAAGTAGTGCAGCGGAAGCATGGCTCCAAATAGAGTGCTCTCCGGAGTATCGCGGATGAGGCTCTGAAGCTCGCCGAGGGCCGCTTCGTGCTCCCCGTTTTCCTGAAGCAGCACCGCGAGAAAATGACGATCCGATCCCGCATGATCATCCGAACCACAGAGCACGATTGCCTGACGTTTTAGGCGAATAGCCTCCGGCAGGTTGCCCGTGTTGCGGTGCGCAATGGCCAGAAACGAGAGCGCCTCTGCATCGTTGGGGTGCTCCGCAGCGTACTCCGTTATCACCCGAACCGCCTCTTGGGGATCGTCTTTGTGGGCTTGCAAGAGCGCCCTTGCCGCTTGCACCCGCTCAAGCCGCTCCCGTGACGCTCGCAGCCGCTCCTCGGATTGCGCGTAGTCGTCGGCAGGGAGTAGCTGTCGTCGCATCGCATCCAGGTGCTTGGGACTTGCCTCGGGCGACTCGTCGATCTTGCGCTGTGTCTCGTCGTGGACGCGGCGGATGTTGTCCAATCGCTGGAAGAGGTCTTTCACCCCTTGGTTCTTCTTCTTATCCGGCAGAATCTCCGCAATGCGCTGCCCGAGCGGTGCCCACTCCAGAAAGGTATCGATTGCTCGGTCCGTGAAGTTAGGCATCCGAGACTTCTCGGTGCGTTGTCGGAGGGGCACGCGCTCGTCGATCATGGCTTTTTACTGCAACAGCGGCTCAAGGACACCAGGGACGAAGTTACCGGAGAGCTGCTCCTGCTCCTCCCAGGCGGCGCGGAGCTTGTCTTCCCACTGGCGCAGGAACACCTGGCGGCACCAGGCCTTGCTGACACGCCACGCCTTGTAGTAGGTATTGTTCTCCGTATCGCCCGCCACCGCCGCACGGGCACCGTCTTGGAAGCGCCGCTTGGTCGAGACCGGCATCTCGATCCCGGTCACGTGCTTGACCCCCGAGGCCACCAGCTCACCCTTGAGGGAGTAGAGCCGCTGGAGCGAGCCATTGAGAATCTGGTCGAAGGGCACTGCCACCGCCTTGTCCATCACCGAGCGCACGGTGAAGGGCGAGAAGGCCGTGAAGCCGTAGCGCTGGGCGGGGGCGAAGGTGCGGACATAGGCGCGGGAGAGGCCGCCGGAGTAGGTCGGGCTGTGCTTGATCGCGTCGATCCCCCAGCCTTCCTGGTAGAGCAAGGGGTTGCGCAGAATCGAGCTCAGGGTCAGGTCGGAGTCCTCCAGTGGGTAGCTCTTTGCGTTCTCATCGCCGCCGTCGCCGTCCATGAAGTAGGTTAGGCTGGGGTAGCGCTCGCGGACCGCCTTGAGCAGCGCGATTCCCGCGGCGGCGCACTCGACATCGAGCGGATGGTAGTCCTCGATACACGTGATCGCCTCCCGCAGGTTGTACTCCGATGCCGGCACGGTGACCCGCTCCCAGGTGTGGGCGATCCCAAGATCGCTCACGATCTTTGCCGCCTGCTCCGCATCGGCCCCCTTGCCGTCGTGGAGGTCCAGCGTGAAGGCGCGAATCTGGTCGGGGTTGCGGCCTAGCTCCGCCATCGCCTGACGGGCCAGTAGCAAGACACTCGTGCTGTCGATACCGCCGGAGAAGGCAATCCCCACAAGCGCCTCGGCGGGGAGTGTTGCGAGCCAGCCCTTGGTCGCCTCGTAGGCCGCCGTGAGATACGCCACCCCTAGGGCCTCGATATCGTCGCCGCCCTGCGCGACGGTCGGCTCCCAGAAGCGGGTGTAGACCGGCGCAGGGTCCGGGCAGCCGATCTGCTCGATCTCGGTGAGGTAGTGGGCAGGCACCATGCGGGTGTAGGTCGGGTCGAACTGCCAGCCGATCTTCTGGCTGACACACCAGTCGTAGATCGTGTCCATCCGGTCCGCAGTCACCAGAAACGGGCCATGGAACATCTTGGCAACAAAGTAGCGCAGCGGGACCCCGATCGTGCGGGCCATGCGTATGGTCTGCCCATCGCGCATCGTCCCGGCGAAGTGGCCGTCGGTCGAAGCCAGTGCCGCCACATTGCGGGTGGAAAGTGCCACCGCGATCCCGTCGTTGTCCGCTCCGGTGAGTGCGCTACTGCGAACTCCCACCAGGTCTACGAGTCTCTCAATTCCGTGTAACATGGCTCAGTCATTCGGCGACAGAGGCCAGATTTCCTCCCTTGGTCCCCCCCGATCAGAACGGGGGGCTGGAGAGCCTACGGCTGGAAAGGCCGTTCCGGCCATGGGCGGGAAGCGCCCTTCGTGTCGGAGCCTGCGACGACAGCAAGACGCCCCGATCTAAACGGGGAGCGTCCAGGCCTCGCGCTGCGGTGTCGAGAGCCACTCTGCGCCCGTCTCGGTCACCACTACCATGTCCTCCAGGCTCCAGTACCCATGCCCCTCGACCGCAACCCCCAGCTCCAGCGTGTAGACCTGCCCAGCCTCGATAGGCCAGTACGGGGTCTCGCCGTAGCGTGCCCAACAAGGCCCGAGCAACCCTCCGCCATCGTGGGCGACACGCCCCACTTGGTGCCCCAGTGCATGCAGGTACTCCGGGTAGCCCGCCGCGACCAAGAAGCTCCGCGCGGCCGCATCCACCTCCCAGCCGCTCACGCCAGGCCTCAGCGCGGCAAAACCCGCCTCGATCGCGCCCAAGACGGCGGCGTGGGCACGCGAGACTGCCTCGGGAATCTCGCTCCCCACAAACCAGCAGCGCTGCAGGTCCGACGCGTAGCCGTTCTGCACGACGCCAAGGTCGATGTGCAAGATATGCCCAGGAGCCAGCGCAAGGGAGCTGGGCGCACTATGTCCGACCGCGGAGTCTGGGCCGCAGTTGACAATGGGATTGCCTTCCTGCTCCCACGCAAAGCCCAGTCCGCGCACCTCCATCTGTGCGTGCACAAAGTCGGCGAGCTGGCGCTCGGTGATACCGGGTTTGGCGCGCTCGGCGATCTCCGCAAACAGACGATCTGTCTCGACAATCGCGCCACGCATCGCCGCCAGCTCGGTCGCGGTCTTGCGGCCCCGCAGCGCCCGAATGATCGGCTCCGCACTGATGAGAGCACCGGCAAAGCGTGTGCGGGCCAAGTAGCTCTCCAGGAGCCGGAACATCCCGTAGGTCAGCCCATCGCACTTATCGTCGTTCTCGGAGAAGTTCACCGCGATCTTGGGGCTCGCCACGCTCACGGGAATCAGCTCCTCCAGCGCATCGACCAGCGGCTCACGGATGCCCTGCACGTAGCCAATCGTCTCGTCCCAGTCGCCGGATTTTTCCAGGCCATCGAGGTCGTAGTTCCCCGCGACCACCACCTTCTTGCCCGTCTTGCTGACAAGCAGCGCGCTCTGCCAGGTGAGACCGCCCTCCATCAGAAACGGCAGGCACGGGTCGGCGATTCCACTGGTCTCGCGCACAAAGGTCAGCCAGACATCGGCCTCGGACTGCGCCACAATCGCGGCGGCTTGGTTTAGTTTCTCACGGGTCAGGTCACTCATGGCCGAAAGTTCGCGATGCAGGAGACAAATCCCTCTCTGGTGAAACGGGGGTTGTGTTCCAGCAAAAGCGTCCGCCACGAGCAAGCCTTCAGGTGCGCCTCCTGCGAAACTTCGATGCCACCCTGCGGGAGCTGCGCGACCAGGGAGCAACGGAGTCGCTGGAGGCCCTTGCCGCGTGTTTGACCGCCTACACACGGCGCTCTCGGCTCAAGGAGCTCGGTTTTGCTGTCGTCCTGGGTCTGTTTTTAGCAGGCTTGCTCCTAGTTCAGATCAGCCCGTTTGTGTTCCTCGTTGGAAGCATCGTCCTTGGCGCGATCTTTTGGGGGCCGGTTCGTGATCAGCTCAACCCGACTCGGGAGGTGCTTCTGCGGGCAACCATCGCGCTTCTCGACGGCCTCACGCGCACCGACCTACCGGGACTCTTCGCACTGCTCCATGCCCTGGAGCGGGGACGCCCCGACTCAAATAACCTAGAGCGACGTGTGCGTTTTGCGGCGCTTCGGCTCCTAAGTAAGAACCTTATCCAGACACCGCACGGGGAGCTTGCCCAGCTCACCGCAGAGAACCGGCGTCTCTTGGGTCGTGAGCTCAAGCGCTTGCTCCGCAGACCAACGGGCCAAGCGGACCTGGATATCGAGCTCCCTCTTCGGCTCTTTGTCGTGCTGACAGAGCTTCGGGAGCCCGGCTTGCACACACAGACAACTCTTGCGCTTGCCCACACCGAGGAGCGGTTACAGGAGGCGGCACGGGAGTACCAGGCGACACTAAACCCGTAGGAAGACGTCTTTTTTGTAGAGCCCCCAGAGCGCCAGGAGGGTGAAGAACATCGAGCCAAAGCTGCGGCAGAGCTCTTTGTTCTCCGGGTGGAGACGCGCGACTCCCTCCAGAAACTTCATCGCGATCTCATCGAAGGGAATGATCGCCGCGCCCATGTAGGCCGTGATGGCGTTCATCCCGATAATCACCCAAACAATCGAGCCCCAGCGCCATTTCTTGACATCGAGGATGTAGTAGAACAGCGCCAGGAGCACGAGGCTCAGCCCTCCTGCGACACACACAAAGGAGCTGGTCCAGATCTTCTTAACCACCGGCAAGAGCGGGTGCCAGAGCCAGCCGAGTGTCAGGAGCGCGGCCCCGACACCCGCCAAGCGCCGCACCTTCTTTGCCTCGGGATCGGTGGAGTGCTTCAGGTAGGTTCCGGCGAGCAGCCCGATCAGCGCGGTGGCAATCGACGGCAGATTCGAGAGCGGGCCTTCGGGGTCGCCGTAGGGCTTGTAGAGCTGACCGGGAAGGAGCACCAGCCGGTCCACATAGTTGGCGACATTTCCATCGGGGGTGTAGGTGCCACGGGGAAAGCCGGGAACGGGAACCCAGGCAAGGAGCGCCCAGTAGGCCAGCAGGATGGTCGGAATCAGCGCGAGCTGGGTCTTGGGCTTGGTGTAGAGATAGATCAGCGCGGCGGCGACATAGCCAAATGCCTGACGCTGGAGCACGCCAAAGAGCCGCAGGTGCTCCCAGCCCTCCAGGCGCGGGAGGCCGTTGATGAGTAGCCCAAAGAAGGTCAGCCAGCAAAACCGTGCGCAGACCTTCTTGAGAATCTCTTTCCTCGATGCCCCCTGCTCTAGCCGCCGCCCAATCGAGTACGGCAGGGTCGCCCCGATGATAAACAAAAAGAGCGGGAAGATGGCGTCGTAGAAGCGAAACCCCTCCCACTCACAGTGCGACGTGAACTGGAGAGCGAGAACCTCAAAGCCTGGATTGGGCCAGCGCTTGACAACCGTCTCCAAGAGCCAGTCGCCCCCAATAATCCAGAACATGTCAAACCCACGAAGGGCATCCAGCGACAGCAGCCGTTGCGGACGTGGCTCGGAACTCATGGCCAAACTGTACCACAAGCCTCACTGCACAGAGGCGTCTTTTGCGCGACGAAGTAGCTCCGCAAAGACCCCCTCCATCACGCGACTCAGCTCTTTGTTCGTCTCCGCAACCTGCTTGCCAGGCGGTTGATGGGAGAAGGCAGAGACCACCACAACAGAGTTCCCCACAAATGCCGCGCGGGGACGAGCGAGTCCGGGCAGGAGGACTCCTCCCAAGACACTGACCCGTGCGCCCTGTGTCACGGGCTGACGGCTCGGGGAGCGCTACGTAGGATTCGAGCGGCTCATGGCTGCGTCCCAGCGTGCGAGGGCATCTGCTGTCGAGAAGGCAATGACGGTGTAGCGGAGCTCACTCTCGCCGCGAAAAAAGCGTAGGGTCCGTGCGGCAGCTGCTCCCTCGGGCTTGTCGGAGAGCGGATCCACTCGCCCTTGTGGGTGGGCGAGCACGAATCCTTTGAGAAGCGCAGTGTCTTTCAGGTTGAATGCGGCAAGACGCTCCGGGTTCAGATCAGGTTTTATGGTCTTGGCCTCCAGCTGTACGGGTAGTTGTCGTCCTCCAGCGCGAGGGCGGCTTTGGTGAGCTTGAGCGGGCGGAAGGTGTCTACCATCACGGCGAGCTCTTCGGTGCGGGTCTTGCCGAGGCTGGCCTCGACCGCGCCGGGCTGGGGACCGTGCGGCAGCCCCGACGGATGCAGGGTGACCGAGCCCACTTCGATTCCCCGGCGACTGGCGAAGTTGCCGTTGACATAGTAGAGGACCTCGTCGCTGTCTAGGTTCGAGTGGTTGTAGGGAATCGGGATGGCATCGGGGTGGTAGTCGAGCATGCGCGGCACAAAGCTACAGACCACAAAGTTGTGCGCCTCGAAGGTCTGGTGCGAGGGCGGCGGCTGGTGGATACTGCCCGTGAGCGGCTCGAAGTCGTGGATGGAAAGGGCGTAGGGGTAGAGAAAGCCGTCCCAGCCGATCACATCGAGCGGGTGGAAGTCGTAGAAGTAGGCCGTGAGGTGGCCACGTGCCTTGATACGGACCTCAAAGCGCCCTTTTTCGTCATGGAAGAGCGGCGCCTCAGGGACACGGATATCGCGCTCACAGAACGGCGCGTGCTCCAGGAACTGCCCGTACTCGTTGCGGTAGCGCTCTGGCGGCTCGATCGTGCTGGCGGCGGACTCGGTAAGGAGCATCGTGGTGGGGCCGGGATCGCAGACCACGCGGTAGATCGTCCCGCGAGGAATCACCAAGTAGTCGCCCGGACGGTACGGGAGCGTCCCAAAGAGCGTCTCCAGCCTGCCCGTACCCTCGTGGACAAAGAGCAGGTCGTCGCCATCCGCGTTTTTGTAGAAGTACTCCATCGGCTCGGTCGGGCGCACGAGGGCCAGCGCGACATCGCTATTGACCAGAAACGGCACGCGCCCCGCGACTGGATCGCCGCCTGGCCGCAGCAAGTGGGTCTTCAGGTGCCGGTGGCGCAGCGGCTCGAACTCCAACGTCTCTGGCGTCAAATCCCCCAGGTACTGGTACTCCGCCACCTGCGTGGGCAGGTTCGCGTGGTAGAGAATCGAGGCGATCCCCGAGAAGCCCTTCGTGCCGAAGACTTCCTCGGCGTAGAGCGAGCCATCGGGCTTGCGGAACTGCGTGTGTCGTTTGCGGGGTATCTCCCCAAGCTTTACATAGTGCGCCATTGCGTCATTAACCTCGGCGCAATTTTACCCCGCGACAGGGCAATTTTTTATTTTGTCTTTCCCAGTCGCACAGCGGCGCGTGCATCAATAAAAGCGGAGTACAGGACGATCGGGGCCATCACCGCCAGCACGACTCGGATGAGCTCAGGTGCTCCTGCCTTGATGAGATGGAAGGCCGTGGGCATCCCAGCGTGGCTGCCTGCCTCCCAGAAAACCGACGCGACCATTGCGCCAAAGACCATGGCGATCACCATGTGCAGAACGTACTCGCCGGCCGGCAATCCCCCGAGCTTCTGGCGGCTCTGCCCCTCCAGAGCAAAGTCCACCATGGAGATCAGCGCATCCACGGCGAGCAGGCCCACCAGCGCCCAGAAGAAGCCACCGTACAGAGCGACATTCGGCACGACAAGAAACAGGATCGCGTAGGTCGGCCCACGGAGGCTGTGGACAATGAGCTCGGCACGTGAGTCTTGGTGGGAGCGTATCCCGTGGGAGATCGCATGGTAGAGCAAGATATCTACCGCTCCCAGAACCCCGATCATGAAGAGAAGATAGGTAGGGATAATCACGGGCGTTGCCCCAGCACACGGAGCAGGGCCTGCTGCCGCCGGGTGAAGACTTGGGTGATCATGGGGGCGATCAGGAAGCGCATGGCGACCTCTCCCCCGTAGTACCACGGCAGCTGTAGATCCAGATCGTCCTTGGCGAGCAGGCCGGTAGGTGTCGGGTCGAAGGTGTGGACATGCGTGAAGACACGAAAGGGACCGTGGAGTCGCTCTTCTCCAAAACGATAGGGCGGCTCGTACAGATGCTGCCGAAACCCGAAGACAACCGGGAGGATACGACAAACGGTCACCTCGAAGTAGGTTGTTGCGCCCGGGCGGACATGCCCGTCATGGTTCAAGAGACGAAAGCCTGGCCGGTCGGCGTGCAGTAGGGCCAGGTTGGCAGGGTCGGCGTGGAAGGCAAACGCTTCTTCTTGCGAGGCGGGGAAGTGCTGTTCAAAGTGGAAGCGCATGGGATTTGTGAACGGTGCAATTATAGCTTGCTCGTCCCCTGTTCTGTACGGGTTGCTTGCTTTTCTCTTGGGTAGTGGCGCACTTGAAACGTGCGGCGGGGGAGCACAGGGGGCTGCTCGTAGTACCGCTGTATCGCCTCCTCGCTACGGTGCCGATCGAGGGTCGGAGTCATGCGAATCAGCGACCACGCCATCCCGCCAAAGAGCGCGATTCCGAGCACGGCAAGGGTGATCCACAGCCACGCCGCAGTGTCTTGGGTGAACGGGAGCCGCTTGCGGTGCGCATCTGTCTCCGTGATCCCCGCCCGTGTCAGTGCTTGGACAAGCGCGTCAAACGGCTCTTTCCTCCCCAGTGGGATTCCGCCCCGCTGCACCAAAAACGCCTCGCCTGCATCGTCGAGCAGTTCCAGCCCGACAATGTCTTTCTTGCCCGAGATGCGCCAGCGCCACGCCGCGCACTTCTTCTCCCAGACAAGCTCGCCGTTTTTTTGCACCGCGATTTTCTGGCCCGTGAACGTAAAGCCATGCTGCCACTGCGTGAGCAAGAAGACCGGGCAGACAATGGCAAACCCGATCAGCCAGACAGCGCTCTGAGCAAAGCCACTCTTGCCCTGGTAGTTAGGACGAAAGAGCTCCACCTCGGAGAGCCTACCGGTGAAGTAGAGCCCACAGGTCATCAAAACAGCAAGGGAGAGGGCCAAGACAATCCCAAGGACAATACGGGGAACGGGCTGTTTCCCCAATAAAATTTCTTGTCGTAGTTGTTGCATAGGCTCTCCGACACAATAACACAACCTTTGGTTGCGCCACTAGCTCCCCTCAGTAGCTACCCGGCATGTGGATACCGTCGAAGGCATGGAGCCCCGCCCACACTAGCCAGGAGAATCCCACCAAGGCAACCAGTGCGAGCGCCGCGGCTAGCCACGCCCCCACATCTTTTGCAAAGGGTAGCGGCTTGGTATTGGTCTCCGTCTCGGGAATCTTTGCACAGTCAAGCGCTTCGATCAAGGGCGCAAAGGGCTCCCGCGTCCCCAGCGGGAGCCCCCCTAGTCTTACCAGATACGCCGCGCCTTGGTCGTCGAGCAGTTCCACGCCTAGGATATTCTTCTTGTCCGAGCTACGCCAGCGCCACGCTATGCACTTCTGTTCCCAGACAAGCTGCCCATTTTCCCGTACCGCGATACTCTGGCCCGTGAGCGTAAAGCCATGCTGGCGGCGCGTCAGCAAGAAGACCGGACAGACGATGGCAAGCCCGATCAGCCAGGCGAAGACCTGGGCAAAGCCGCTCTTCCCGTCGTGGCCGGGCTGAAGGAAGTCCGTCTCTGAGAGCTTACCAGAGAGCAGGAGGCCGCAGGTCACAAGCAGAGCAGTACTTAGTATCAAGACCAGCCCACCAATCGGGCGTGGCAAGGGCTGTTTCCCCAAATAAATCTCTTGTCGTTGCTGTTGCATAGCCTCTCCTGGACCACTCCACCCATGCTGGTTACATCTAGAGCGAGCCGCACAAGGGAAGGGTATCACAAGGTCACAACCGAGACACTACGCGCCCCTGACGACGCAGTTTCAGACATTCAATCAAGCAAATGACAACCTAGCTCGACCAAAGTGAATGTATTTTCAAATATATTCAAATGTTTAAAAGACAAACCAAAACCTGCTCTGTCATAAACACGATATTTATCAAGACCAATACAAAAATATTCACCATCAAATATATACTCGGTTAAGAAAGAAATGCATTCCTTAGGTTCCATTTCAATCTCAACACAATTTTGTGCACGCGTAAATCTACCGCCCAAACTTACACTTCCCATATCCAACGAAATAACATTGTGGATTCTCCCATTATCATCTCTGTTCGTAACCCAAAATTCAGCACCAGATTCAATAGAGTTATCTATATAAAGGGACATTATTTTTGCATCTGAAATATTTATAACTCTGGTTTCAATAATTTTGTTTTCAGAATTAACAACTTGGTCAAAATGCAAGTCATTCCTTATATTCATTGCTTTTTCAACAAGTGTTATTGGATAATATTCCCCAATGTAAATCTTACGCATAACAACCTATTCCTATATCACCATAGGTGTAACCGGGCTTGCAGGGAGTGCTGGCAGCTCTGAAGGCCGCGGAGAGTGCACAAGAAAAAGCCAAGGGCGATGCCCAAGGTGCCAACCAAGCCCAGAGCGCTGTCCTCGCGGCGCTACAAGCCTTTGTCGGCCCTCTCAACCGCGGCGCTCGTGTCGCCTGCAAAGATCGCCCCGACCTCCTCACCAAGCTTGGGCTCTAACCCACCCCCTTCGCCCCGCGGAACGCGGGTTTCAGGCGAAGGGGGTCGCCGTCTAAGCGGCGGGGGGATGTCACAGGATGGGATCAGACGATGGTGTTTTCCAAGACACCGAGGTTCTCGATCTCCAGGCGCACCACATCGCCCACTTGTAGCCACGGCCACGAGCCCTCAGGGAACTCGACCAAGCAGCCCGTCCCGACCGTCCCTGAGCCGATCAGGTCGCCGGGCTTGAGAACCGTGTTGCGGCTGGCGGCGGCGATCAGCTCCGCGAAGGTCCAGTTCATGTCCTTGGTCGAGCCGCGCCCCCGGCGCTCGCCATTGACACTGACCTCCATCCAGAGATCGTAGCGGTTGCCCCGACTGGTGTCGATAATCCTATCCACGAGTTCATCGGGGGTGACTAGCTCTGGCCCAACACTGGTGGCGAAGTCCTTCCCCTTGGCCGGCCCCAGCCCGACTTTCATCTCGTGGCGCTGGATGTCGCGCATCGACCAGTCGTTGAGGATCGTGAAGCCTTGGATGTGGTTATCGGCCTCCTCCACCGGGATGTCTCTGCCCTCTTTGCCAATCACCACGGCCCACTCCAGCTCGTAGTCCAGCTCCTGGGTCTCGGCGGGCTTCTTGATCGGGGCGCTATTGCCGACGATACTAGCCGGGTTGGAGAAGTAGAACACCGGCGCATCGTACCACTCCGGGATCATCTCCAGGCCACGCTTCTTGCGCGCGTTCTTGACATGCGCCTCAAAGGCATAGAAGTCCCGGAAGGAGGGAAACGATGTTGGCAGAGCAAGTTTCATATACTTAGAGAGTACCCGAAAAAGGCGCAACACCCACACAAAAATATGCTCTTAAAGGGAAGGTACAATAACACCATGGATCCGCGTCAAACCCCCAAGACCCGCCGACATCCTCTGGCGATTGTCGAGACAACCAAGGGAATCTTCAAGATCGTCCTCTACCCGGAGATCTGCCCCAAGACCGTTGAGAACTTTGTTAAGCTGGCAAAGAAGGGCTTCTACAATGGCCTCAAGTTCCACCGGGTCGAGCCCGGCTTTGTCATCCAAGGCGGCGATCCCAACGGCGATGGCACCGGCGGCCCGGGCTGGTCGATCCCCAACGAGCACAATGGCCCGCTTCGGCACAACCGTGGTGCGGTCGCCATGGCCAATGCGGGACGAGACACCGCCGGGAGCCAGTTCTACGTTGTCATCAGCAAGCCCGCCCCCAACCTCGATGCGAAAGAGCCCGATGGGATGAGTAAGTACACCATCTTTGGCCAGGTCGCTACCGGGCAGAATATCGCCGAGAAGATTCAGGTTGGGGACAAGATCCTCAGCATCAAGATCGTGGAGTAACACAACACAATGCTCGCCCTACTGGCCTTTATGGTCCTCACCCAGACTCCGCCCCCCGCGCAGAAGCCGCCGGAGAAGAAGCCCGAGAAGGCAAAACCCGCCCCCAAGCCCAAGAAAGAGGCACCCAAGAAGCAAGAGCGTCCGATCGCGACCCTGGAGACTGCCAAGGGGACCGTCGTGGTCGAGCTTGAGCCCACCGAGGCACCGGTGGCGGTCTCGAACTTTATCAGCCTGGCGCAGCGCGGCTTCTACAACGGCCTGACCTTTCACCGTGTTGAGGATAGCCTCGTGCAGGGCGGCGATCCACTGGGCAACGGGACGGGCGGCCCGGGCTACACCATTCCCTTTGAGCAAAACCGTGGGCTCAAGAATGTCAAGGGCGTGATGGGGATGGCCCGTGGCGCGGAGCGTGACTCTGCAGGGAGCCAGTTCTACCTCCTGAAAAAAGATGTCCCCGGCTTCGATCTCAGTGGCTACACGCTCTTTGGGCGGGTCACCAGCGGGCAGGATGTCCTGGACAAGATCGCCGTGGGGGACAAGATTACGAGTGTCGCGGTCACCGTCCCGCCCGGCTACAAGCCGCGTGCCTTTGGCGAGACCCATGCCGCGGAGCCCCAGACGCTGTTCTACCCCGTCCTCCCCGACGATCTCGCCAGCCGGACCTACAGCCGGACGGTGAAGGTGAAGGTCGCGGTAGGCACCACGGGCTCGGCGGATATCACGCTGACCCGCGGTAGTGGCGACGAAGAGATCGACGATGCGATCGTGGCGGCGATGCGACTCTGGCGCTGGCAGCCCGCTCTTAAGCAAGGCCAGCCAGTGGCGCAGACTCTGGAGTTTGTGTATGATCTAGCCACGCACTCGCGACGAATGGGAGGAAAAGAGTAGAGATGATCCGATTGTCTGCCAAGGTTCAGGGCCATGTTCAAGGGGTCGGTTTCCGTTACTGGGCACACCACACCGCACAGCGGCTCACCGGTATGGGGGGCGGCTACGTAAAGAACCTCGCGGATGGAAGCGTGGAGGTCGAGGCGGAGGCACTGGAGCGCGCCCCCTTGCAAGCCTTCCTCGCCGAGCTACACCGTGGCCCTGCTCAAGCACAAGTCACCGCGGTCGAAGCACACTGGGAAGAGGAAGTAGAAGGCCGACACCTCGCTTTCCGGGTTGTTTAGAAGCGTCGGAGTGGGATACAGTATGGGCCTGGAGGGATTCGAACCCCCAACCAAGGGATTACTTGCGGAGAAGATGGAGTTGAACCATCACAAGCCAACCTGCTTCTCCGTGAGTCCCCTGCTCTAACCGTTGAGCTACAAGCCCGAAAGACGCTGGGATTATACCATATACACCGGGGACAGGAACGTCCCCGGCTCCGCTTCGCTTCTGGCGCAAGCGCCACCCTGTCGCTCCGCGACCTAAATGAGGAATCAAAAGAACTATGGCATCGGATATGATCAAGCTCGGTGGTCTCTGGACCAACAAGGACAAAGATGGCAATACCTTTCTCACGGGGAAGCTCAACCCGGGCGTTCGGATACTGATCTTTAAAAATAAATACCGCGAGGCGGAGAACCACCCGACCCATATCATGTATCTCTCGCAGGTCGAGCAGCAGCCCTCCGATGAGAACAAGCAGCCCGAGGAAGAGGACGAGTTCTTCGGCGACACCGAGCCCACGCCCCGCCCGATGGCACCGCGCTCCGCCGCGCCCGCACCCCGCACCCCCGCACCGGCTCCTGCACCTGCCCGTGCCGCCGCGCCAGCCCCCACACGCCCCGCCGCACAGCGCCGGCCCAGCCCACCGCCCGCCGACGATGACCTCGACGATCCGTTTGCAGAATAATCATGCAGCTACCTAAAACCATCACCACCTCGCTTACGCTCAAGCGAGGTGCGTTTCTTTTGCCCGAGGGCATCACGATCTCGGGAAGCAATATCACGGTCGACTTTGGCGGCACGACCCTGCGCGGCTCCGCGGAGACCACCGAGCCCGACAAGCGTGCAGGAGTTGGGGTCACGGTCACCGGCAAGAATGTCACGGTAAAGAACCTCGCGGTCCACGGCTACAAGGTCGGGGTGCTGGGGCGAGACTGCGAATGGCTTACACTCGAGAAGATCGACGCGTCGGACAACTGGAAGCAGCGCCTCGCTAGCACGACCGAGAAAGAGGACCTCTCGGACTGGATGAGCTTCCACCACAACGAAAAAGACGAGTGGCTGGAGTACGGCGCCGCGATCTACTTAGTGGGCTGCGACCGCTTCACGGTGCGCCAGTGCACCGCGCGGCGCGGGCAGTGCGGCCTGATGCTCACCCGGTGCAACGAGGGTCTGGTTGCCCAGAACGATTTCTCCTTTCTCTCCGCCATTGGGCTGGGGATGTACCGCAGTAGCAGCAACAAGATCCTGCACAACAAGCTCGACTGGTGTGTCCGCGGCTACAGCCACGGGGTCTACAACCGCGGCCAGGACTCCGCGGGCATCCTGATCTACGAGCAGAGCAGCGAGAATGTCTTTGCTTATAACTCGGTCACCCACGGCGGCGATGGGTTCTTTCTCTGGGCCGGGCAGACCACGATGGACACCGGGCGCGGGGGCTGCGACGATAACCTGGTCTTTGGGAACGATTTTTCGCACGCCCCCACCAATGGGATCGAGGCGACCTTCTCGCGCAATGCCTTTGTCAACAACCTGGTTCTGGAGTGCTGGCACGGTGTCTGGGGCGGCTATAGCTACGACACGAAGATTGTTGGCAACGTCTTTGGCTTCAACGCCGAGGCGATTGCGATCGAGCACGGGCGGGATATCGCCATCGCGCACAACCTCTTTCACCGGGACGTAACGGCGGTCAACCTCTGGAAAAACGCCACCCAAGACCCAAGCTGGGCCTATGTCCGCAAGCACGAGACTACTAGCCGCGACTATGCGATCCAAGAGAATCGCTTTGTCGGCTGCCAAAAAGCGGTCAGTGTTCGGCTCACGGAGCGGGTACAGGAGCAGGGCAACCACACCGAGCCGCTCCGCGCACCGGTGGTCATGCAAGGCAGTGGAAACAATATTGTCACCACCGAGGCCGATGGAAGTGCCTACCAGAAGCGCTTCTCCCTCCCCTGGAACCCACGCGCGGGGCAGCCCGGCTTTGCCGCCCCTGCCCCGCTTCCCGGAGTGCCGCTTCCGTTTCTGCCGAAGAATGTCCTACGCGGACGGCGCTACATCTTGGTGGACGAGTGGGGGCCGTACGACTTCGAGCGCCCGATTCTCTGGCCCCGCGGCGAGGGCAAGTACGAGATTCTCGGCCCCAAGGGCCGCTGGCGGCTGGTCAAGGCCGAAGGGGCGAGCGTGTCGGCACAGACCGGATCGGTGCCGGGTGAGCTGAGCCTCTCCGTGCCTATGGGCCAGGTGGGGAATATCAAGGTTGAGCTTGAGTATCTTGGGGAGACATGCCGGGACTACCGTGGGGTTCTCACGCCCAAGGGCAAGCCGGTGCGCTTTGGATTCTCGCGCTTCTTTGCCCCTATCGACTGGGAGGTTAAGTTCTTTCCCTGGAGCCGGGCAAACAATCCAAACGATGTCCACAGCGAGCCGGACTCACGCGAGCAAGACGAGCGCCTTGCATCGGGGACACCCCTCAAGATTGAAAAACCAGCCCGCCTGGACTACGCGGGGAGCTCCTTTGGGCCGGGAATTCCCAACAACCACTTCCTGACCCTCGCGATCGGTAAGCTACAGGTTCCCGCGGGGGAGTATATCCTGGATGTCACCACGGATGACGGCTGCCGGGTCTGGCTGGACGACAACCTGATCCTTAAAGACGCTTGGAAGTACCAGGGGCCGACCCTCTACCCCGTTCCCCTCTCGCTCAGTGCAGGGCCACATACCCTGCGCGTGGAGCACTTTCAGATCGACGGCTACGCGACCCTGAAGGTCAACCTACGCCCGAGAGCATAAAGTAGCCCCCCAGCAAGAGTGCCCCCGCGGCACCGACAATCAGCGCCATCGCCAGCCGCACGGGCTGGTGGGTCAGCCGCCGCTCGTCGCCCTCAATCACCATGAGCGGCTGCGTGCGGCTGGGCGCGAGGTCGCCAAACACGACAACGGTCACATCGGCGGGGATAAAGAAGACCTCGGTGCGAATGTCCCCGCCGTAGGAGTTGGGGTGCCACTTCTCAACGGGAAAGTCATTGTAGAAGCGGGCCACTCGGATAGGCATGAAGCGCAAGAGCCCCTCGGAGATCGTCACCTGCCCACTGCCATCGTCGAGGGTGAAGGGCAGCTTGTCGGTCTCGTCGTAGGTCGTTCGCCAGGAGCCATTGTGGTAGACTTGGGTGATCTCGTGGATATAGAGCCCCGGAATGCGCCCCGCGATACTCACCAAAAGAGGCTGGTCGGTGTGGGCGATCCCCCGTAGCTTCATAAACCCTGCCGTGTTGTCGTGCTGGTCGGTCAGGAGCGTGGGGCGCTGGCGGAGGCGCCGTGCATCGCGACTCACGCGCTCCGCCGTACCAAGCAAGGCAACCGCACACAGAATTCCCAGCAGAAGCGGCCAAGGCGAGAGGCGGGTGTTCGGCTTACTGGGGACGGTTCCCGTGGGCTGAGGAGTAGGCGTGGACTTCGGGGCAGCGACGAGCTTCGCGGTTCTTTGAGGCTGCGGCGTGGGAGTTGCCTTGGGAGCGGCTTGGAGAGTGCGGCGCAGACGAATTACCTCAACCGACTCGTTGCCCCAGATACCGGCGTGGGCGGCTTGCGCGCGGGCTTGGGCGGCCATCAGGTCCTTCCGGCTGGGTGCGTAGCGCTCGGTCCAGGTAGCCAGCCCCTGCTCGGCCAGCTCGATCGCGATATTGTGCTCCCCCGGAAGGTAGCTCACGTCACCGTAGACGATGCCCTTCGCGGCGGTTCCACGCACGCCCACCTGAACCTGCTGGTTGGCCACACGCGCCCGTGTCCACTCCTGGGCCACACGAGCAAGCTCCCCCGTCTTGGCAGCCTCGATTCCATGGAGGCGAACCTTAAGCTTCCATGAGTCGAGCTGTACGGTAAGCTGGTCTCCCTTCTCGATGTCAACGACCTTGCCCTTAAAGGCATTCTGCGCCGTGCTAGGCAGCGCCAGAAGAAAAATCAGGAGACAAAAAACCAGCCGACTCACAAAGGGACGTTCACCATGTGCCTCGTAGTTTCCTGCGGAAGGAAGTTTACCTATTGCGCCGAATATACCTCTAGACCAACTTTAGGAGGTTTGTCAAGATGCGTCTTTTCGTACCGCTCAGCCTGGTGGCTGGAGCGCTCACCCTCGGATCCCTGCCCGCGGCAGCCAATGACCTCACCTTTGGCGGCGATGCCCGCGCCTTTGCCATGGGCGGTGCCGGGATTGCGTCGCTGGCTGGCAACAGTGTCTCAGGGATGGGCAGCCGCAACAATCCCGCGTCGCTGGCCTTTGCCAAGGGCCTGATGCGCTTTCATTTTCCGAGCCTTGGCGCGCGTGCCGATGGCGCGATCTCGCTGGACAAGGCGGCCAACTACCTCTTGACCAATGGCTCCGGCGCCGATGCCAGCGACCTCGCCCGCCGCTTCGCCTCCGAGGACTCGTCGTTTGGCCTCAATGGGAGCCTGGGGCTGCGGATCGGGCCGGTTGAGATCCTCGCTTCGGGAGTCGGCCAGGGCTATGTCTTGCCCAACGCCTCTCTCCAGACCTGGGGCAAGAACGGCGGTACGGGCGGCGTTCCCAGCGATGCCCGCGCCGATATCCTGGCGACTGCGGTCTACTCCCTCCCTCAAATCGGATTTGCGACCCAGCTCAAGCCCGCCAGCGGTGGCGAGAACTTCACGGTCGCGGTGGGAGCGCGGGTGAAGTACATGACCGCGGTCTATGCCCACTACTACGGTGAGAAAGCGACCCTTGATTCTGGCTCCGATGCCTTCCTCGCACCGGAGATGAACGGCAAGAACACACTCAATAAGCAAGGCGTGGGTGCCGACCTCGGGATCATGCTGGAGTCCAAGAAGCTCCTTGGGCTCTCTGGGGGGCTCGTGGTAGCCAATGCCGTCAAGCCCGACTTTACCTTCACGGGCCAGTTTGGTGCCAATGCGAGCGGCGGCGGTGGGACACGCACCTACAACCTGCTGGCCACCACGGCGACTGCGGGGGTTGGTTTTCAAAAGGGTGGCATGACCGCAGTCGCAGACTGGGTGGACATCACGGGGTCGGTCGGTAAGGCGGAGCTACGCGCGGGAGTCGAGCAGCGCCTGGGGCCTGTGGCGATTCGGGCGGGCTACAACAGCGCCAATGGCTACACCTACGGCCTTGGGATCGGTGGTTTCGACATCGCGCTGGGAAACCGCCAGCCGCTGGAGATCGTGCGGACGCTGAAGTTCTAGCGCCCTAGCCGGTGAGCCGCTCGCCGTAGTGCCAGCGGCTCCGAATCTTCTGGTAGAAGTTTGGCCCCCCGGCGGCGAGCATGCGGACATTGTAGGGTGCCCGTGAGATCGCGACCGTATCGCCGGGGGTAAGAGAGAGCCCGGTCTGGCCGTCCGCGGTGACAGCAACCGCATCGCGGGTCTGGGTCTCCACTGTGAGGTAGACCGTCTCCGTGTCGGGGACGAGCAGGGTGCGTGCAGAGAGCGTGTGTGGCGCGATGGGGGTGATCATGAGGGCGCGGACATCAGGGTGGACCAGCGGCCCTCCCGCGGAGAGCGAGTAGCCCGTCGAGCCCGTTGGCGACGAGACAATCACGCCATCGGCGGCGTAGGTGGCGATCGCATCCTTGCCCACTTGGGTGTGGACATGCACCATGCGCACGGCCCCGCTGGCCACGACAATATCGTTCACGGCCAGGAGCTGCGTCTCGGCCGTCTCGCTTCCTCCGCGGTAGATCGCGCCGGCCAGGAGCATGCGCTCGTGTACCTCACAGCGCCCTTCGAGCGCGGCGTCCACGGCATCGATCAGGTTGTCGGGAGAGGCCTCGGTCACAAAGCCAAAGCGCCCCAGGTGGATCGCCAGCAAGGGGGTTCCGTGCTCCGCGACCAAGCGCGCCGCGGCGAGAACCGTGCCATCACCACCAAAAACGACGACAAAATCGCACTGGGCGATCTCGTCGTCGCTGAATTCCGGGGCCATGCGGACCTGGAGCCCGCGTTGTTTGAGCTGCTGAGCAAGCCCTGCCGCAGTCTCTACTGCGGCAGGTTTGGTGTCATTGGCAAGCAGTCCGACGACCTTGCCACTCACTCTAGCCTCCGCTTGCCTTTTTGGTCGGCTTCGCGGTGCTCTTGGGGGTAGGCTTGCTAGCGGGCTTGGTATCGCCCGTCTCCGCCTGCTTGCCAAACCGGGCCAGGTTGTTCTTGGCATCGGTCAGGGCCGGATCGAGCTGGACAGCCTTCTTGTACTCCGCCATTGCCTGGTTAAGTAGCCCACGGCGCTCGTAGACCACGCCAAGGTTGTTGTGCGCCTGAGCGGAACTCGGATCGGCCTTGATGGCAGCCTGAAACGACTTCATGGCATCGTCGAGCTTGTTCGCCCGCATGTACGAGAGCCCCATCGCGAGCTGTGGACCTGCCTCATCGGGCTTGAGCTTCGCCATCTCGACAAAGATCTTCCCGGCATCGTCCTCACGCCCTTGGGTCAAGAGTGCGCTCGCCAGGTAGCTTCGGGAGTCGTAGTCCGACGTGTTGAGTGCCGCTGCCTTCTCCCACGCGCTGATGGCCCCATTGAGGTCTTGTTGCTTCTGGCAGGCGGTCCCCAGGTTGAGCCAAGCGACATAGCTCTTGTCATCGAGCTCGGTTGCGGCCTTGAAGCGCTTTGCGGCCTCGGCGTAGGTGCCCTTCTGGAAGTGCAGGTAGCCCGCATTGAGCAGAGCGTCCAAGTAGCGCGGGTTGACACCCAGCGCCTTCTCGTAGGCGGCGAGTGCGCCATCGGTGTTTCCGGTGAGAGCGAGCAGGACTCCCTGGTTGTAGCGAGCGGTCACATCGCCCGCCGGGGCACCCTCGGCACCACTGGCGGCCAGATCAGCCGCGAGGCCGTAGACCGTCGCGCCCTCAGCAGAGCGCCGTGTCTGGCTGTAGGCGTAGGCAAGGTTGACCAGGACACCGTAGTTGTTGGGATCGAGCTTTCGCGCCGTCTCGAGCACCCCGACCGCACCGGTGAAGTTGCGGCGCTGGATCTCGATCGAGCCCAGGGCGGCGTGGGCGGCCTTGTCCCCGGTGTTGTTGGAGATTCCGGTGCGCATCGCCTGTGCGGCCTCGTCGAGCTTGCCGAGGCTCTGGAGGGCGATCCCCAGGTTGATGAAGGTCTGCCCATCGTTCGGACGCAGCTCTCCGGCCTTGCGGTAGGCGGTGGCAGCCCGAGCGTAGTCTTTCTTACGGGCGGCGGCGTAGCCCAGGTTGAACTGTGCCTCGGCGGAGTTGGGCCGGCTCTCGGCGACCGTGGTAAAGAGCTCGATAGCCCGGTCCGTGTCGGCGGGGGTACGGTCGGTCTTGAGCAGACAGGCGTTCCCCAGGTTGGTCATGGTCTCGTAGGACTTGGGCTTCTTAGCGAGAGCCTTCTCAAGGTACGGGATCGCCCGGGAGTAGTCGTTGCTCTTGACAAGCACAAACCCCATCCAGTCGTTGGCATCAGCATCGTCGGGTAGGGCGGCGATTGCCTTCTCCATCTCGGTGCGAGCGGTGGCGATATCGCCCTCTTTGTAGGCCTTACGTGCCCGGTCGAAGGCTCCGTTGTCGGCGGCAGCCGACACCACGGGCTGCTGTGGGCTCTGTGCCCATGTTGGGGTGCCGAGCAGGCTAAAAGCGGTCAGAGCCGCTGAAGAAACTAGAATCCGCTTCATGCGCGAAATAACTCCTGGTCACGATTGAGATACCCGCGCATCCTGAGTACTGCCTGAGTGTGCAGCTGATAGACACGCGACTCCGATACCGAGAGCACCTTGCCGATCTCTTTGAAGGTCAAGCCTTCATAATAGTACAATGCTATCACAAGCTTCTCCCGCTCGGGCAGGCGATCGATCGCTCCCCCCAGCTGACGGATCCGCTCCCGTAGCTCTACGTCTGCAACAGGTGTTGCTCCATCGTCGGGCACGACATCCGCGAGATGCAAGCGCTCCGACCCCTCACTCCCCATGATGATGTCGTCGAGCGAGAGCACGGATCCTCGCCCGGTATCGGCCATCATCTTGGAGAGATCCTCGTTACTAACCCCCATGTGGGAGGCGACTTAGTCCTCTTTGGGCGGGCGTCCCAGCGAGAGCTCTAGCTCAAAAAAGGCCCGCTCCAGGGTCTTTGCCCGCTCTCGGATCGAGCGCGGAACCCAGTCTTCTTCTCGCAGAGACTCTAAGATTGCGCCTCGGATGAGGGCGATGGCGTAGGTCTCAAACTTTACCTGGCGGCCGGGATCGAACTGGTCAACCGCCTTGATGAGCCCCATCGAGCCCGCGGTGTAGAGGTCCTCCCGCTCCAGGTTGGGCGGCAAGTTACTGACCACACGCCCTGCGGTGATCTTGACCAAATAAGCGTAGTTGTTGATGATAGCGTCACGTGCGCGGGAATCTCCACTCCCTTTGAAGCGCCGCCATACATCCTCCATTTGTCTCGCCGCCATCTAGTCTTGCCAGTCCCCTAATTTTCTAGTGTCCTTGCCCACCAAGTGCCTATTATAACCTCAGAGTCTCTTTACCACAAGCGAGTGGTAAACTTCCTATACAAATGTTACTCACGCTTACTGTTGTTGCCCAAGAACCTGTGCTTTCCGATGCCCGAGACCTAGGTTTTTTACTACATAAAAACCCAGCAACACGCTTCCAAAAAGAGCTCAACTTCGGCACTGCGCACGTGTTCTACCCCGAGGCAACACCGGAGCGAACCACCGCGGCCCTCCTGGTCGAGCTCGACCCCATTCGCCTTGTACGGGGCCGTGCAGACTCGCTGTTTCAGTATGTCTGTGACCGCCCGTATGTCGCATCGTCGTTTCTGAGTGTCGCGCTCTCTGAGTGCTTCTCCACCGCGCTCTCCGGTCGCAGTAAAGAGCGCCCCGAGCTGGCTGCCACTCCCCTCGTGCTCACCGCGAGCCTCCCCGCGCTCGCCTGTGACGCCGGCGAGCCGCTTGTCCGCCGCCTCCTAGAGCCACTGGGCTACACGGTCGAGATTGCCTGCCACCCGCTGGACCCACGATTCCCTGAGTGGGGCACTAGCAACTTGTATACCGTCGTGCTTACTGGCACCCAGACACTCCATGATTTACTGTCCCATCTCTATGTCCTGATCCCCGCGCTCGACAACGCCAAGCACTACTTTGTGGGCGACGAAGAGGTGGAGAAGCTCCTGCGGCACGGCGAGGGCTGGCTGGCCACCCACCCCGAGCGCGAGCTCATCACGCGGCGCTACCTCCGCTACAAACGGAGCCTCACGAGCGCCGCTCTCGAAAAGCTCACCGAGGGCGAGGCCGTGGCCGGTGACGAGCCCGTCGAGGAGGTTTTGGAGGCCCCGGTTCGGCTCAACGACCAGCGTGTGGAGGCCGCGCTCGCGGCGATTCGCACCCTGGAGCCGGCGGCACAATCGGTGATCGACCTGGGCTGTGGCGAGGGCCGCACGCTCAAGGCGGTCAAGGCGGCATTTCCGACAGTCGCGCTCACGGGGATGGATGTCTCCAGCGGGGTCCTCGCGGTGGCGGAGCGGCGCTTGCACGGCGCGGTTCCCCTGCTCCAGGGCTCGCTGGTCTACTCCGACTCCCGGCTCCAGGGCTTTGATGTGGCCCTTCTCATGGAGGTGATCGAGCACCTGGACCCGGAGCGCCTTAGTGCCTTGGAGAGCACGGTCTTCGGCGATGCGGCCCCACGTCGGGTCTTTGTCACGACACCCAACGCCGAGTACAACGCGGTCTGGGAGAGCCTCCCGGCAGGGAAGTTCCGCCACGGAGACCACCGGTTTGAGTGGACCCGCACGGAGTTTGTTACCTGGGCCGAGCGGGTCGCGCAGGACTTCGGCTACCGTGTCGCGTTTGGCGCAATCGGCGACCAGCACGAGAAACTGGGCTCGCCCACACAGTCCGCTACCTTTGATCGCTAGGACAGCCTGCCCTCGGTTCGCAGACGATATAATCCTGCCATGAAGCTCTCACGACGGACGGCGCTCCTCTTGACCTTGACTCTGACCGCAGGCTGTGGCTCTAGCGGGGGGGTGACGACACCCACCGGGGTGCGCTTTACCCTGGACTGGCCCGACACAACACGAGCCCTGCCGCTTGTCGCTAAGAGTGTCCGTGTGCAGATCAAGCAAGGGACCAAGCTCCTGGTCGAGCGCCTCTACCTCGCCGGCCCCGATAGCGAGGAGCAGCTCACCGACCTGCCCTTTGCCACCGCGCTTACCCTGGTGGCCAGCGCCTACACCACGACCGATGGCACCGGCACGGTGGTGGCCAGCGCGAGTATTCCCTTTAGCACCCTCAAGGGCAAGCTGGAGCCTGTCACGCTGACCCTGGCATCGGTGATTACGCGGATCGAGACCCAGCTTACCAAGGGCGAGACAGGGCTCACCCTCAGCGCCATCGCACGAGACAGTGCGGGAAGCGCGGTCTTAACCGATCCCACCCAGTGGCAGTGGCAGCTCAGCGACCCGACCCTGGGAACGCTCACCCCCACTGGCTCGACCGCGAGCTTTGTGGAGCGGGGCTTCGGGATCGCACAGCTCACCGCGACCGAGAAGGAGTCCGGGAAGACGGGCACCCTCACCCGCCCGGTCTGTGTCGGGGAGCCCTCGAAGACCGCGCCCACCCAAGGACGCTACACGCTCGGCGGCCCGCTCTCCAGCATCCTTGGGCTCGGGGACGGCCGTTTCGCCTTCGTGCACGGCACGGTTCTCGCCTGTATCGACAGCAACGGGACTCTCGTCTGGCAGCGCTCGCTCCCCAGCAGCGGTGCCCAGCTCACCGCGCTCCCGGGTGGCTTTCTTGCGGTTGTCACCTCCGCCGGCCTGCGCATCCATAGCAGTGAGACCGGCTCGTTCTACTGGGAGAGCACGGGCTCTGGAGCTCCGGGCAACGCCACGGCGACGGCGATCTTCCAGCAGAAGACAGTCGCGGTCACCAACGAACCCTATCTGGAGGCGCGCGCCATGACATCGGGGGACCTGCTCTGGAGCAAGTCGCTGGCGACACAGACACTGGTCTGGGCCGACTCCACCCGCCTAATCAATCTCGATAGAGCCGCCGGCCTCTACGCGGTCTTCCAGAGTACGCTCGGTAGCCTCACCTGGTCCACGAGTGTCCCCGCACAGAGCCAGTTTGTGGGGCTCCGCACCAGTGGCACGCCGCCCCTGATGCTCTCCTACTCCCCCGGCGAGCTGCGGGCGATCCTGCTGGCCAACGGGGCAAAGCTCTGGAGTGTCGCGGCCTCCGGCGAGCAAGTCGTTCTCACCCCGGACCAAGGCAAGGTTTTGGCCTTTGGCGAGACCTACTGCGCCAGCTACGACGCCGCGACGGGGACACCGCTCTGGAGCAAGACGGGCCTGCGCCAGGTCTGTGGCACGCTCCCCAGCGGCGACCTGCTGGTCCTGCCCACCGTCGACGATCCCACGTGCCAGCCGATTCAGGCCCTGCGCGCCTCCGACGGCACCGTACTCTGGAGCAACTATCTCCCCTACACTCCTCTTCCCAATGAGCGCTTTCTCGCGGTGCGCGTGGGAAGCCAGGTTGCGGTCACGCTCTCCAAGGCCGCGACCTACACCACAGCACCGCTCTATCTCTTGGACACGACTACAGGGCAGTATCTCTGGGGCACGACGGTCTTTGGCGGAGGCTCCCCCGGACTGGCCGCCCCGGTTGGTTCTGCGGGTGCGCTCGCTCTCCAGAGCGCCACCGGGAGCAGTGAGCTCCTGGTGCTCCACTAGGACTTAAAACAGCGACGGCTGCGAGCGGCTCTCTTGCAGGGTGGCAAGGAGCTTTGCCTGGGGCGACGAAACCGGAAAGCGCGCCAGATCGGTCCAGCTCGCCCAGACGAGGTTTGCGGGCAGGGCCTTCGGAACGACCGCGCTCTCGACTTCCAGCACCGTCAGCGTGATCTTGCGCGTGGTCACGCCATGCTTCAGGCTCGCCAAGGGCCGCCCGACCCGCCCGGTGCCCCCGACAATGCTCGCTAGGGCACGCGCCGCCGCCTCTTCCAGAGACTCCGTCTCCAACGCAGTCACCCGCGGAAGCTCGTAGAGCCCCCCCCAGAGGCCGTCGTCGGGGCGCTTGACCAGGAGAAAGTGCCCGTCCCACTCGATCCAGAGACAGACATCGCGCTGGGACGTGAACGCTTTCTTTGCCGCAAACTCGGGGAAGCGGTCCGTCTGTTGGTCTTGAAACGCGCCACAGACACTCTGCACAGGGCAGTGGGTGCAGCGCGGAGGCGTGAGGCAGTGGAGTGCGCCGAGCTCCATCATCGCCTGGTTGAACGCGCCGGCGTGCCCAGAAGGGATCAGCGCCGCAGCCCTCTCCCAGAGCACGTCCTGTGTCTTGGGGAGCTTGGGATCGCCCGGAATCTGATAGACACGGCAGAGCACCCGGATCACATTGGCATCGACAATCGGGGTATCCAGGCCCAGGGCGATCGAGCAGATCGCGCCGGCAGTGTAGCGCCCCACTCCCGGCAGCGCCAAGACGCTCTCATAGGTGGTCGGAAAGATCCCGGCGTGCTGCTCGCAGATGAGCTTGGCGGCTTTATGGAGGTTGCGGGCTCGGGCGTAGTACCCAAGGCCTTGCCAGTGCTTGAGAACATCCTCGAGGGGGGCATCGGCAAGGTCTTGGACCGTGGGAAAGCGCGCCAGCCAGCGCTCGTAGTAGGGAATCGCGGTGGCGACCTGGGTCTGCTGGAGCATCATCTCCGAGACCCAGATCGCGTAGGGGTTGCGGGTACGCCGCCACGGGAGCGGGCGCTGCGCGGTGGCGTACCAGTCTAAGAGGAGCGAGACAAACCCGCTCAGAGTGCGCTGTCTCCGACGAACTCGGGATTATCGAAGGGGAGATCATTGTTGATCCCCTCCAGCTCCACAAACTGCACATGGGCACTGACCACCAGCACCCGCCCCTTGTTCTCGGAGACAAAGGTGAAGAACTGACGCTTCAGGCGGCCCTCGACTTGGTGGAGAGCGTCCTGGTACGAAGCGGCTGTCAGGGTCTCACAGAGGTTGTGGCCTCGCTCGCCCTGCTTCATCCAGTAGTAGGCAAGATAGTTTTGCATGTTTTCCTTTGATTCTTCTTAGTGAGAGAATGTCGCCGGCAGCTCGTCCTCCGATACCTTCGGCTCCTTGAATGTCACCGCAAAGGCAATCGCAGAGAAAAGGGTGAGAGCAGCCGGGACGATAAAGACCATCGGCCAGTTTACGGTCGAGACCTCCCCGGACTTGGTCGTGAACGCATCCTGTAATTTACCCGAGAGAATCGAGCCTAGCCAGTTGCCGACGCCCAGCGTAACCAGGGTAAAGAGGCTCTGTGCGCTCCCGCGGATGTCCTTGGGGGCGACACGGTCGATATAGAAGTAGCTTGTCACAAAGACAAAGGCAAACCCAACCCCGTGTAGCGAGAGCGAGAACACGACCGGCAAGAAGAGCTTGGTCGCAAAGATAAAGTAGCGTACCGACCACGCGAGAGTCCCGATCACCAGGGTCCAGCGCATCCCAAACTTCTTCAAACAGATCGGCAACAGAAACGCCAAGGAGATTACCTCGGCCATCTGGCTGGTGGACTTGTAGGGAGCGATCTGGGCCTCAGGAACCCCAAGGCTCCCCAGGAACTGGCCCGAGAGGGTGTAGAAGAACTGGAACTCCGCCGACGCGATCAGGGAGATGATCATAAAGGCCGTAAAGCCAGGAACCTTCCCAAAGAGCGTAAAGGCGCGCTTGAAGGCAAAGGGATCGACTCCCTTGAGGGCCGGGGGAACATTGGGCACCAAGAACGATGCCACTGCCCAGAGCACCGCGGCGATCGCACTGACTGCCATCTCCACCACGGGGATATTGGGGAAGGCGGACTTGGCCCAGCCCTCGATAAAGGCGACGACGATCCAACCCACGGTTCCTGCCGTGCGGATCATAGAGAAAGCTCGCTCACGCTCCGCCTCGGTGGTGTCGGTCTCTTTGGCGAGGTGGTGGAGTACGATGGCGTTACCAATCCCAATCGACGGCGCAAATGCCACCGACCAGAGCACGAGCCAGAGCGCGAACCCTCCGGTGGGGATGATCGGGAAGATCTCCGGGAGCAGGTTCCCGGTGCTGGTCTGTTGCGACATCATCCAGGCAGCCAGCGCACAGAACAGCGCCGAGATCCCCATGTACTTCTGGCTCGCTATTGTTCGGTCGACCAGCTGGCCTCCGACAAAGGGCACAAAGATACAAGCGAGCCAGAGTACCCCAAAGATCGCCCCAATCAGCGAGCCACTGGCCTTAAACGGCCCCTCCGCACTCCCCAAGGTCGCGCCCAGCACGGGAGCCCACGCCCCCCAGGCGGCATACTGAAAAAACATCATCGCGCCCAGTAGCAGGCGCAGACGGAGTTTGTCCGACATTGCGTTGTCCTCAATCCACGTAACAGATAGGACGCATTGTAACAGAAATTCCCTCGTAGGAGCATCTGAAAATCGAGAGGCAATCTACCTATATACAAGTAGCCTCGTGCGACACCGAGGATTTACTTAGGAGAGATCATGCCAAGGTTTACTGTGTGGCTTCCCGCCGTGGGAAGTACGCTGCTGCTTTTGATCGCGCTACGCGGTGCACGCGCGGGCTTTTCACCATCGACCAGCCACGCTCCCCGAACTCCCGTGGACCAGCAGTTTATTCAGTGTAGCACGGTGCTCATGCTCCTCGAACAGGGCCGCAGCGAGGCAGCACTCAGGCTCTTGGAGAGGCAGTCCCACCTGCCGCTACACATCACCAAAGAGACGCCCCTGAGCTCCGAGGTCTCCCCCGCCACACAGGTAATTCTGCTCTGTCAAGACCTCATCAAAGAAGCGGAGCAGGCAAAGGCAAAGGGACAGCCAGACCAGGCAAAGACGATCTTGCGGCAGTGTAAGACCTTGAGTCACCGAATCCGGGTCACAGACAGCGAGAGCGAACTACATCGCCAGGTCGCCACCGCTCTAGACCGTATGACAAGCCGGGCGGAGACTCTCTTGCTCACCCCGTAGCAACACGCGACAAAAAAAATCCTCCCCGCTAGCTCTCGTCACGAGCTTGGAGAAGGACCTCCCCCAAGTTTAGATGAATTCGAACCGACAGAAAGGAATAAGAATTGTCTATACTCAGGGTATCGCATAAACGCAGCGTACGCTTACGCCACGCCACCTGAAGACAGGGCTCACGTGCGCCGTCGATACGCTAGCAACCCAAGCCCCCCACCCCACAATACAAACGCCAGGGATCCCGCCTCGGGGACCGTGATCTGTGCGGTGAGGGTCGTGGTATCCGAGATCACTCCCAGAGAGGTGTAGGTGGATGCCGAGTTGATCGGGACATTGCCGCCGTTGATGTCCTGGTTGATGGAGTTTCCCTGTTGCGAGGTAGCAATCACAAAACGCAGGTTCGTGTTCTGGTTGATGGAGAGGGGCGTGGGTCGCCCCGTCCCTGTGGTATTGAGGTTCGTGACAATGTCCTGGAAAGGGACACTAAAGCTCATGAAAAAGTCGGTCTGCCCACCGGCATCCACATCCAAGTTCGAGCCTGTGTAGTTTGCCGCACCCACCGCCGCCCAGTCGTAGTTGCTGGCCGTGTGCTGGTAGGGCGATGTCGCCAAGTTGGCCGTGTCTATACTGGTGGTATTGGGGGAGGTATTGGCGCCGGTTCCTGGATTTCGCAGCACGGTTTGGGAGTTATTGCCTTGGCGATCCACCCCGGCAAAGAGGTCGATCGCGCCATCACTATTGGCATCGATCCCCACCCAGATAAAACCACTGTAGCCCGCGGACTGGCTGTCTTCCGCAAGACGAAGGCGAAAATAAAGAGTCCCATCTGTCAGGCTGCCCGCCGTGGCAGGGTCAAAGGCCATGTAGGCACTAGGAATCGCCGTCGTCCCAACAATATCGGACTCACGCTGGCCCGTCTGCTGGTCGTTGGCGGGATCGGCGACGCCATTGGTCCCATAGAGGATCGGATTCCACCGTGATGTCGAGCCCGAGATTAGCTGCGCCTGTGCGGGTCCGACCCCAAGAAAAAAGAGAGTGGTTGCAATACCCACCACACGACCAACGAGAAAGTGTCTCATGACATATTAGATCGGTAGATAACAGACCTTTTTGAAGCCATCTGTCCCATTTTATTGAAAACTCTTGATGAGATGTGCGGGGAGGACATCGCGGTGCGGTCGCCGTACTATCCCCCATGTCTACATCGCGCCTTTACAACGTCGTTGGGATCAACTTCGACCACATGCACATGGGCGACCTGCTCCGCCAGGTACACGAGCATCCTGGGGCTCGGCTGGTGGGAATCGCCGACCAGAGCCGGGAGCGGATGGCGAGCACCGTTGCTGCCTTTGGCCTGACAGAAGATCAGGTATTCACCGATTGGCAGCTCTGCTTGGAGACCACCAAGCCCGATATTGCCATCCTCTGCCCCAAGACCGCCGAGCATGGGCAGGCAGTCGTGGAGGTTGCCCCCTACCAGACCCATGTCTTAGTCGAGAAACCCTTTGCCGCCACCCTCGCCGACGCCGACCGGATGATCGCGGCGATGGCTGCCACGAGCAAGACCATGATTATCAACTGGCCGCTGGCATGGTACCCGCCCCACGTGACCACCAAGCGTCTGATTGCCGAGGGGACGATTGGTGAGGTCCTTGAGGTGCACTACTACGATGGCAACCGCGGGCCGCTGCGCCATATCGCCGACAAAGTCGAGATCACCGAGGAGGAGGCCAATCGCCAGAAGTCGCAGGCATGGTGGTACCAGCGCGAGGCCGCCGGCGGCTCGCTCCAGGACTACCTAGGCTACGGCGTGACACTCGGAACGTGGTTTCTCGATGGCCGCAAGCCGCTCGAGGTCACCTGTGTCACCGATAACAAGCCCGGCTTAGAGGTCGATGAGCACTCGATCATGGTCTGCCGCTACGCCAGCCCCTACGGCCTCTCCAAGTTCGAGACCCGCTGGGGCACCTTCACCGATCCCTGGACCCTGCAGCCACAGCCCAAGTGTGGCTTTGTGGTGCTGGGGACACACGGGACGATCTCCAGCTACGACTACGAGCCCGTGATCCGCCTCCAGACCCGAGAGCGCCCGGAGACCCACGAGGTTCCCGTGGACACGCTGGCACCCGGCTGGCGCAACCCCATCGAGCACCTCATCCACCACCTGGAGACGGGCTGCGCGCTCCATGGGCCGCTCGATCCCGCGCTCTGTCGGATTGGTCAGCAGATTGTCGATAGCGCCGTGCTCTCCGCCCGAGAGCGGCGCACGGTCACGCTTCTGGGGGAGTGAGAACCTCTAGGGCTCCCAATCGGAGCGGGAGCCCATCGGGGTTGGGGTGAGGTGGGGAGAGTCCGCTTCTTCGGTCTTTCCCGCCGTAAACGGAGCATCCGCCACGGAGTAGACCCAGGCGGAGAAGGCAATCACGGCAAAGACAACGGTGAGCGTGTTGGGGGCGGGCGACTTGATCTTGCCACTGGCAAAGGCAAACGCCCCGGCCAGGTGCTCAAAGAGGGCATCGCGGTCTGGCTGCAGCATGACCACGGTAATGGCGACCACAAAGACCCCCAGAATCGCGGCGGCCTTGAGGATCTGACCACAGTAGAACTGGCCAAAGCCCGGAACCAGCGAGAGGAGCATCGCCATTCCCGCATGCCGTCGCCCTGCACGCGGTGCCTGGAGCACGGCGGCAAGGTCCTCGCTGGGAGCCAGTGCCCCTCCGAGGCGTGCCATGGCTTCTTGGTCCGAGAGGCGTAGGGAGACCTCCGCGAGCTTTTTCTCCGCCGAGGCACGCTCCCCCTTGCTGACCGCAAGCGCTTTCTCAAAGTGCTCCCGTGCCTCGACCAGCCGCTCCTCCGCCGCCAAGAGATCGCCTAGCTGCTCGTAGACCGGCGCGGCGGCACTTGGGGAGATATGCTCCGCCAGGACTAGAGCCTGTCCAAGAGTCTTGCGGGAGTCGCGGATAAGTGCGCGGGCACGCTCGACATTGGCACGGGTGAGCAAGCGCTCCAGCTCTCGCTCCCGCGCCAGGGGATCACGGGGAATCTCGATCTGCGGCACCGGTGCAGGCTCCGGCCGAACGGCTTGTTGCTGCGGTGCCACCGTGGGTGCCACCGGCTGGGAAGGGATAGGAGCGGGAGCCGGGGCTACGACCTCAGAGGCCGGCCCCGACGGCGGAACCACCAGCACAGTGCCGCACGAGCCACAGAACTTATTGGTCCTGGGATTGCGCTCGCCGCAGTTGGCACAAAAAAGAGGTTTTTCCGCCGTGTCGCTCATAGACGTTGCCTATTCGACGTCGTCTTCGTCGATTGGTTCCACTTCCGTGTCTAGCGAGGCAAAAAATAATGCATCGTCTTCGTCGTCGTCCTCATCGTCGTCGTCCTCGACATCCCAGGCATTCTGGGGCGTCTCGGCCAAGACCGTGCCAGGCATCGGAGGAAGGGCACCCTTGGGCTGAGGTGTTGTCCAGAACTGCTCCAGCTTGTAGCGCTCCCGGGCCTCCTCGCTCATCAAGTGGACCACGATATCGCCAAAGTCCATCAGCACCCACTCAACACTGGCCTCACCCTGTACATTGGGCTTGGACATCCCTGGCTCGTCCTTGGAGCGCTCCAGGATATTCTCCGCCAGTGCCCGCAGGTGGGGCGTGGAGGTTGCCGTGACAATGAGGAAGAAGTCCGCCACATTGACCTTGTCACGCAGGTCGATCAGAACGGGCTCGTGGCCCTTGCGATCGTCGATCGCTTCCAGGAGGATATCGGCCTTAGCCTGGGAATCTAGTGTTTTTGTATTCGACATTTTGAACTCACTCTATCATACCGGGGGATGTCCGGCGGGCCGGTACAGCCCCTGCTGCTCAATCAGTGCCACAACAGGATCGGGGACGAGGTAGCGAATCGAGCGGCCTGCGGCTACCCGCTCACGAATCTCCGTGGACGAGATATCCAGGCCGTTCATCTCCGCGAAGAGAATCTTGGGCTCTATGAGGTCGGGAACCCCCACCCGCGCCTCGGACTCGGTGACCCCAGGGCGGTAGAACGCAACGAACTGCGCCAGCGCGACACAGGCCTCGGGCTCGCGCCACTTGCCAATATCGCGCACGGCATCGGTTCCGGTAAGGAAGTAGAGCGAATCAGCGGGAAACTCTTGCGCGAGGCGGCGCAGGGTCTCGACCGTGAAGCTTGGCCCCTCCCGCTCCAGCTCACCGGCCCAGAGGGAGAAGTGCGGGTTGCTCTCGATCGCACACCGCACTAGCGCGACACGGAGGGAGGCGGGAGTTGTGGTATCCCCAATTTTGAAGGGCGAGACCTGATTGGGGACAAATAAGACATGAGCCAGCCCGAACCGCTCCCGCGCCTCTTCCGCGATCCGCAGGTGCCCGTAGTGCACTGGGTCGAAGGTGCCGCCAAAGATGCCGATTTTTCGCACGGCCTAGGCGATTTCCCAGTCGCCCTCACCGACCTTCTGGCCGTTGCGACGCTTCTCACCGATCTTGTAGGCATCCATTCCAATCCCCGCCCGCAGGATCAGCATCAGGATTCCAAAGGGTTCCAGGCGCAACAGGGTCACTGCCACAAAAGCGGCCAGGATCAGCAAGATTCCCTTGCCCACCTGCCCGTTGAGCAGCTGCCCCACGCCCGGAAACAAAAACGAGAGGATCGCATGGACGGTGGGATTGACCTCGCGGCGAAACTCGATCTCGACCTGGGCCGAGCTGGTTGTGCTGGACGTAGTGCCACTGGCGACCTGCTGGGCCTGAAGCTGCCCAACACCGTTATGGACCTGGACGATCTTGCGGACGGTTGCCCGGGTATCCCGAACCCCGTTGGGCAAGACCTCCTCTTGGGGCGTCTGCATGCGTACCGGAGGCCGCAGCTCGACACGGGGGGCGCTCTCCAGGCTCAGGCTCGCCTTGGGAAGATCGGCACCGCAGTGGGTACAAAACGAGAAGCCTGCATCCTGTGCCGAGATGGTCTGGCCACACGAGGGACACTTCTCGGGAGCGGCCGCTTGCTTCGGCTTGGCCTCGACCGTCTTTACCACCGGCGGGGCGCTGACCGCAGGAGGGGGAAGCTGTGCACCGCGTCGGGCATGCTGAAGCAGGGCCGCCTGCGCGACCGCATCCGCAGCGCGCTCCGCTTCGCGTTGCTGCTCCTCATCCGCCTTGAGCTGCGGCGGGAGCGGAATTCGCACCACCTTGGTCTCGGGCTCCTCTTCCGTCAAGATCAACCGCGAGCTGCCCGTGTTTTCATCCACCACGTGTCTGAGTACCTCTCCTATAATTATAGCACGGTCGCCCGTAATACCTCAGGCAGAAACCGTCACATGTGCTACACTAATTCCTTAGACGATACTGAGATGCGATTGGATGCGGCAGAGTACAAGAAATGCGCCTGAGTGATAGATCCCTCCTCTCGGAGCTCGTGGTCCCTGTGCTGATCGGCCTGCTCGCCTTCTTGCTCATGCTCGTGGGAAACACGCTCTACCAGCTCCTGGACCGGATGATGTCCGAGAAGTGGCCGGTTGCCTATGTCGCGCGGATCCTGCTCTTCAATATTCCCACGGTTCTCGTCCGCACCCTCCCCATCGCCGCTGCAGTGGGGGCCAGCCTCGCCACCAGCCGCCTCGCCCGGGATAGCGAGCTCACCGCCCTCCGCGCCGCGGGTGTCTCGCTGCGCCGCGCCTTTGCTCCGCTCGTGTTTATTGGGCTAGCGCTCTCGGGGGCGGGAATCTATCTCTTCGAAAATGTCGTACCCTGGGTCTGGGAGCAGCAGCGCGATGTCCAGAGCGTCCTCACCAACCTCCCCGAGAACGCCATCGAGACCGCGACCATGATCCCCATCGAGAGCTATGTCTTTAGCTTCGCTCGCGCCGAGGGCAAGCGGGATAATTCCGGGCGAAAGACCTTCGTGGTCTACGATGCCACCATCCTAGAGCGTGGGTCGGGCGCCCCCCCGCGGATCACCACCGCGGCCCGTGGCTCGTACCGGCAGCAGCAGTTTAACTTTGACAATGTCGCGGTCCATGCCTACAAGCCGGATCGTAGTGTCGACTACGAGCTCACCGCACGCTCCGAGGAGATCTCCGTCAGCCTGGAAAAAATCAATGGCTACGGCATGCCCTCCGATGAGCAGCTGGAGAACCTCTCTAGCGCCAAGCTCATGGAGCGCGCCCGCACAGAGCGCGATCCGCGCCGCGCTGTGGTCTATGCGGTCGCTCGGTGGCGAAAGCTGGGACTACCGCTGATGTGCCTGCCCCTTGCGCTCTTTGCGGTCCCCCTCGCCATCCGTTTTGCACGCGCGGGAACTTTCGCGGCCCTCATGCTCGCACTGGTGATAGTTTTCTTGGCGGTGCTCGCGCTGACCGGGGCGGAGGTGGTTGCACTCAACCGCTGGCTCCCTCCCTTCGTCGCTGCGATCGCCCCCGCCGTGCTCTTCACCGTCGCGGCACTGTGGTTTCTCAGAAAGCTGGAGTAGGCTGTTGCGCTTGTGTGATCGCTATCTTTTTAAGGAGTTTACCCAGGCCTTTATGGTCGGCCTGCTCACGGCAATGCTCCTGGTGATCGCCCTGAAGTTCCAGCAGGCGACCACCCAGCTCGCGCGGGACCACGCCACGGTCGGCCAGCTCCTCGAGCAGATCTACTGGGACCTGCCCAATGTCCTGGAGATGGCGCTTCCTGTGGCGACCGCCCTCGGCGCGGCGCTGGCGACCAACCGCCTGGCCCGCGACAACGAGCTCACGGTTCTGCGTGGGACGGGGACACCGCTCACCCGCATCTTTCTCCCGTTTGCTGTCCTGGGCCTGCTCCTCGCCGCCCTCGGCTTGGTGACGGTCAACGAGCTCCAGCCCCGTGCCAGTGAGCGCCGCAAGCAGCTCCTGGGGATGAGCCAAAACCTTCCCGGCACCATGGAGAGCGAGCAGACCACCCGGGGCGGCGACTCTGGCGAGTGGCTCATCCAGTTCCAGAGCGGCCAGCGCACCAGCACGACAACCTGGGAGCTCCAAAATCTCACGATGATCCAAAAAACCCGCGTCCTGCTGGCCGCCCAGGCGCGCTACGATGCCAATAGCGGGCGCTGGAGCCTCCAAAATGTCACCGAGCACCGCTACGACTCACAGGGGGTCCGGACGGGTCAGTCCACCTATCCGACCTATCCGACCCCACTGATCGCGCGGACGGACTTCTCCAGCACCCTCCCATTCTGGGGGCTCCAGGGTGGCTTTCAGACCGCCGAGCGCTTCCAGAGCCTCCAGGCAGCCGCACGCTCCTACGCCAAGCTAGGAAACAAGAAACAAGCACTCATCTCCGAGACCGCCGGCTGGTTCAAGCTCGCGCTCTCGACCATGTGCTTTGTCTTTGCCCTCTGCGCCCCCCCGCTGGCCTTCAAGTTCTCCAAGGCGGGCTCGTTTGCCGGGGTCTTGCTCTCGATTGTGATTGTGTTTGTGGGCTGGAACACGGTCTTGTTTATGAAGTCGGTCGCGCTCTCGGGGTGGATTCCACCAGTGCTCTGCGCCTTCGCGACCCACGTGCTCTTTCTCATTATCGGGCTGGTTCTCCTGATGAGGGCCGACTAGTGCTCCCGCGCGTCTTGGCCATCTCCAGCTCCACCGACAATGGCGGCTCCCAGCGGCACTCCGTCACCCTGGCGGTGGACTACCAGGCACACGGGGGAAGTGTCGTGATCGCCTGCCCCCCAGGGAGCTTTATTGAGGCGACCAGCCAGCGTCTTGGGGTGAAGACCGTCCCCTTCCAGCTCCGCAACAGCGCCGATCTCTCGGCGGTACGCGCCCTAGCACAGCTCGTCCGGGACCACGAAGCCGAGGTACTCCATAGCCATGCACGCCGGGACTTTGTGGCCGCGACTCTGGCAGGAAAGCTGACACGCTGCCCGGTGCTCTTGCATGTCCATGTGGTCCGCCCGCTGGGCGAGCCGCTGCGCCTGGCAGGGCACTTCTTCAACCAGGTCAGCGGGATTATCGCGGTCTCGGAGTTTACCCGCCAGGAGCTCGAGCACTGGCATGGGCTGCGCCCTGGGCTCGTCCGGCGCATCTACAACGGGATCGATCCCCACACCTTTGTGGAAGCGACAAGCCTTCGCAGAGAGTGGCAGATCCCTGAAGGCGACCTGGTTATCGGGATGGTGGGGCGGCTGACGACCAAGGGACAAGAGAGCTTCGTGCCGGTCGCCGCCCGCCTCGCACAGCGCTACTCCAACCTGCACTTTGTCTTTGTCGGACCCGATGGCCCGGAGCTGCGCTTCTCTGAGCTCCAGGCAAAGCTCGCCGCCGCTGGCCTTCAAGGCCGTAGCCTCGTCGCCGGGGTGTGCGACCAGATTCCGCGTGTGATGCGCTCCCTGGATATTCTGGTGCACCTTCCCACCGACGAAGCCTTTGGGCTGGCACTGATCGAGGCGGCGGCTGCGGGCGTGCCCGTGGTCGCGAGCAGTATCGGGGGGTGCCGGGAGGTGGTGGTGGATCAGCAGACCGGGATTCTCGTCCCGCCCAATGCACCGCAAGAGACCGAGCAGGCACTCGCCAGCCTCCTCGACAACCCCGCCTTGCGTCAGGCCCTTGGAGCCGCGGGGCAGTGCCGTGTCCAGACCGAGTTTTCGTCGCAGCGCCAGCTCGCCGACCTCTGTGCCCTCTACGAGGAAGTCACCCGATGAGCCAGAAACAACCCATTCCGATCTTGATGTACCACGCGGTCGAGAGCACCGAGCGCCCGGATAAGTACAAGCACTTCTATGTCACCACCAAGGAGCTCGCCCGCCAGGTCAAGGAGCTCAAGAGCCGCGGCTACACCGCCATCTCCCTCGATCAGCTTGTCGCGGGGCTGGCCGGTGGCCCTCTCCCGGAGAAGCCGGTGGTGCTCACCTTCGACGATGGCTATCAAAACGTACTAACCAATGCCCACCCGATCTTTGAGGCGGCTGGCTGGCCCTACACGATCTATCTGGTCAGCGAGCGGATCGGGGGGCGCAACGAGTGGGTAGAGCCCGAGGGCTACGAGGCGACTCCCCTGCTAACGGCCAGCGAGATTGCAACCCTCGCCGCCAGCCCGCTCGTCACCCTCGGTGCCCACACGGCCACCCACCCCAAGCTCGACCAGCTCTCGCCCGAGGCCGCCCACGACGAGCTTATCCGCTCCAAGGCGCAGCTCGAAGACCGGCTCCAGCGCCCGGTGCCGCACTTCTGCTACCCCTACGGCCACTTCAACGAAGCAGTTGTCGAGCTGGTGCGGGAGGCGGGCTACCAGACAGCGACCACGACCCAGCACGGCCGGGTAAACGCCACGGGCGAGGACCTGCTGCGCCTCCCTCGTGTCTCCATCTACCACGTCCCCCCGTTCTCCCTCACCTACGGCCCCGGTGCCCTCAACTTCCGCTGGCGAGTCGAGAGCCGCAAGGACAAGCGCCGTCGAGAGTCATCTTAAGCCTCGAAAAACCAGGACTCGATAACACTGTTGGGGAGGTTGCTTGGTGCCCCAGCATCCTTTAGGCTCCGGTCGTAGAAGCGTGCCCCCTTGCCGTTTTCAAGATCAATCCAGAGCCGCTCGCCATCGGGGGAGAAGCGCCCGCCCCCTGTGTTTGAGGTCGTTTTCAGCAAGCTCAGGCTCTCTCCCGAGAGCCAGTAGACTTTAGTACCTTGCCGGACAATTCCCATGCCATCGTCGGGAGCAGTGTCATAGAGTAAGCAGCCGAGAGAGCTGCTCTGAAGGATCGGACTCGGTGTTGCGGTGGTGTAGTCCAGGAGTCCATAGCTTGAGCTGAGATCGACTAAGTTTTGTGCGCTGTAGGAGACGCTCAGCTTCCTGTCGCCGCGCCAGAGGGGGCGACGGAGGGTTGTGTTTGCGGAGATGCCTCCTTCAAAAATCACCGGTGGAGAGTTGCCAGGTAAGGGGAAGACCTGCTCTTTTTTCACAACATCGTAGGCATGGATCGCCATCCAGTTCCGTGGGGTCGGCGTTGTCTGGCTATGCACGGTCAGAAACGTTAGCTGCGTCCCCGTGGCGTTCCAGCTCGGCTCCAGCCCCTCACTGTAGAGCGCATGATCCGAGCCATCGGCGTTGAGTGTGTAGAGACTGTAGCGATTGGTCACAAAGTCCTGCACCACGTAGGCGATCTTATGGCCATTGCGCGACCAGCTGGGGTAGAAGACATTGGGCTGCTCGGGCATGTTCACAGGCTGATAGTCGGTGCCATCGGTGCGCACACTGGCAAGCCGGTAGCCTCCCGCAGTCCGCTCCACATACCCAAAGCGCTCTCGACGCCCTGACGGAACAGGTGAAGGCGTGGGGGTTGGTGTGGAGCCTGGCGTCGGTGTCGGAATCGGGGTTGGTGTCGCACCTGGTGTGACAGATCCACCGCCGCCACATCCCGCGAATAAACCGATACTTCCTGTCAGAAGCAACTCGCGGCGTGTCGGAGTCCAGAGCATTTGTTTTTTCATCTTCGTTCTCAGTCAACTCGTGTCGGTGTCGAGACCGGAGCAAGGCGCTCCAGGATGTGGAACACCCCGGGCTCAAAGGGCAGGTCGGTCTCTAAGAATCGCACCGTGCCGGGAGCGCCGCCGGTAACAAGCCACCTGCCGTCGCCGCCGCGCTCCACGCGTAGCAGGTGCCCGGCCATCGTTCGCACCTGGCCATCCCGAGGAAACGTGTAGCGCTCCTTGGAGCCCGCCCCGCCCAGGGTCAGCCGCCCCTCCAGGACATGGTCCCAGACAAAGCTCTTGAGCTGCTCCAGCTTGGCGGGGCGCTGGAACCGAGCCAGCGCCACATTGTGCGGGACAAGAAGCGTGAAGGGCCGTGCGGAGAGTGCCCGCTCCAGCCCGCTCGCCTCGACCAGCTCCGCAAAGGCTGTCAGGATGCGCTCGTTCTTGCCTTGGACAGGCCGCTCCACACGGCGCAGGCTGGCGAGGAGCCCACTGTCCTTAAACTCCAGCTTGGGACGCTCACCAAAACGAATCGGGGCACTCTGTCTCATCGCTTCTTACCGCCTCGGTTCGCGTTCAGGTTCGGATCGGTGAGGCTGATGCGCACATCGCTGCCCTTGTCGGCGACCGTGCGAAGCGTGAAGACCAGCTCCCGGGGATTGGCGCTGGTCGGGACACAGAAAACCAGATTAAACTCCAGCTTGGCCCCCGGGAGCAGCGGCTTACTCTGAAACGCCTCGGAGGCGATATCGGTGAGGATCGGAGGAAACGACTCCCCACTGGCATCGGCGAGCGCGGTGTGCGTGTCGCTCTGGTACCACCAGAGCTGCTGCGCCGACTTCTGCCCGTTCTTGACCTCGCAGCGGTAGACCAGGAGCCGGTAGCCGGGCTTGGGCTCGTAGGTCGTGCCATTGATCTTGGCGATCGGATTGATGAGGCCGTAGTCCGTGGCGGTCTTGGTCTCCAGAGTGTACGACGGCACCTCTCGGGGATTAGTAACTGTCAGCCGCCACTTGCCATCGAATACCGTCTCCCCCAGCTTGCCACGCACGCCCTCCACCTGGTTCGCGCCACCGTCTTTGACCAGCGCATAGCCCTTGGAGGTCTTCACCACGGTCAGGCCGAGTGCCTTGGCCACATCAGCGATCGGCACCATCACGGAGTCCCCGACCCGCTGGAGCCGCTCCGAGGCCAGGGTGTCGTTGATCAGGAGCGTGCGCTCGTTGCTCGGCTTGAGCTGGGCGTGGGCGGGTGCGAGCACGCAGACGGTGAGTGCGGAGTACAAAACTGCCTTCATCTTAGAGAAATCCTTTCCGAACGAGTGTGATGTGTAGCTCTGCCGGCGATGTTGTCGGCACGCCATTGGGAAACCCAGGAACAGGCAGGCCGGGAACCTTGAGGAGTACGGGGCTACCGTCGAGGTGGGTCGGCCCCACCAGGACTACCTCGCCCCGCTTTGCCCACTCGCGGGGATCGATCTCCAGCTTCCACTCCCCTAGAAGATCGTCCTTGCTCCCACCATCCCGGTCCATGATGCGGATATCGAGCTTGAGCTTCTCCTTGGTGTCGTAGTAGTAGTCCAGCGTGTGCGGGGTGACCGCCCCCCCGAAGTCGCCGCCATCGCCGATATCGATCGTGCCGTTTTTTTCGCGCTTGGTCTCGTCGGCCTTCGTCCGGGGAATCTCCCAGAACTTCTGCCCGGCAAGCCGCGCCTCGCCGTAGCACTCCACGGTATTGTCCAGGACGCCGTCATCGGAGTCGTTGATCTTGACATAGAGCCGCAGCTCGTAGGTCTCGCCCGCGGGATTGGGAGCGTACTCGGTGTGGACATACTCCGTGGTGCGCATCATGCTCGCCAGCGCCTGGTCCTTGAGAGAGCGCACGGTGTAGGAGATCGGGGCCATCTCGGAGGGCTTCGGGGCTCGGGCCAGTAGCGCCTGGATGATCTGGTTGAAGTTTGTCGAAGACGCCGCCCGGACCACGTTATCCGCTGGCCCTCCGATAGTCGTGAACGTAATCGTGGTCTTCTCGTCGCGGCGGAGCTGCTCCGCGGCGACACTCACATCGGCGCTGGCAAAGCCAATGCTCCCCCCGGCTTGCACCTTGGCCTTCAGCTCGTCTTCGGTGAGCGTCCGCTTCATGTTGAAGGCCACAATGGTTCCGTAGGTGACAGTCGCGATATAGCAGGGCAGGTTTTTATGGTCGATCACCTTCATGCGAGCCAGGGCATGGGCATCGTCGAGCGTGAAGCTCTCGTTGAAGAACCCGCGCCAGCCCGGTGCCTGCGGCTCCATCGCAATCGTGTAGCCTCGCAGGATCAGGGTCCCGTTGATCGACTCCTCCCGCGCCGTTGACTTGGTCGAGAAGACACTCTTGACATAGCCCGTCATGTACCGTGCATCGATTCCCAGGCTCAGCGCACTCTGCTCCACGGAGTCGGCGCGGGTGTACTTAAAGTCCGAGGAGGTCGGGATATCGCGCCCATTGAGTAGCTCCCGGAGCTCGCCGACTGCGCTTCCCACGGTAGCACCACTGGGCTCGGCGACCGTCCGGCTGCCATTGGAGACACTGGGATTGACCACAAAGACCCGCAGGGGAGCACGCTTGGTCTCCAGATTCGGAATCTTATTGAGCGAGCCCAGCCCGGCGCGTAGCCCGTTTTCCTGCAGCAGGCTCCCCGGCCAGAAGAACTCCGCAGCGGGATCGAAGCTGACAATAGCGGCGGGATTGGTCGTGAGCGAGTAGCGGCTCCGGGTGACATTGTAGGCCCGGTTCCCCTCTTTCTCGGTGCTGGTTGCCGGATCCCCGCCTTGGGGTGTCGGCGTGTCGAGGTTGGGAGCGATGCGGCGCACGGTGGGCGGCAGAATGGCATCGCCCTCACGCGGTGCCCAGGCAGGGAGCGCCTCGAAGAACGCATCCAACGAGGTCGTGGTCTCCAAGTTCGCCAGGAGCATGACCCGGTCTTTGAGGAGGCGGTCCGACTTGGGAGGCTCTTTGACCGTCGCAGGAACCACCGTTGTGCCACGGGGGATGCCTTGGGCCTTGGGCGGCTTCTGTGCGGTCACGGCACTACTAGCCCCCAAAATCAATCCCACTGCCAGACTACTTGCAAGCAAATAATTTTTCATGTTGACAGTCTCGTGCGTCCACCGTGAACGATTCGTGAACGAGGCAGGGATTTTCCGTGAATATCGCGAACTGCTCCCTGTGTCGCTGACGCTTCGTTTCCTTGGCCCACCGCAGCTCCAGCGCGCTGTCCAGCCCCTCCCCCTTCCTCGCACGCGCAAGGCGCTGGCGCTCCTGGCCTTGCTGGCGCTCCATGCCGGACGAAGCGTGGACAGAAAGTACCTCGCGGAGGTGCTCTGGCCGGAGAGCGACCCTGCCACGGGCGCAACCAACCTTCGGCAGGCGCTTGCGATCCTGCGCCGGAGCTTGGGAGAGGACGCCGAGGCGGTGATCGCGGAGGGGAAGCAGGCGCTTCGTCTGGAGCTTGGCCCCCTCTTCTGCGATGTCGCCGCGCTAGACAATGCTCTTCAGCGCCGCGACACCGACGCGACCAAGGCTCTCTACACCGGTCCATTTCTGGAGGGCTTCACCGACGACTGGGTGCTTGTCGAGCGGGAAAAACGTGAGGCGGCGGTTCGGGCGCTTCTCACCCCCACAAGCTCAGCCCGGCTCCCCGCCTTTCTGACACCGTTCTTGGGCCGCACCCAAGAGCGCTCGCGGCTTACGGAGCTCCTCCAGCGCGAGGGAATCCGACTCGTGAGCGTGCTGGGAATGGGCGGCCTCGGCAAGACACGGCTCGCGCTAGCGGTCGCCACCAAGTTTCCCGAGGCGACCTTTGTGGATCTCTCCCTACTACCTGCCGCTACGGGCACCGCTCGGCTCTGGCAGGCGCTCGCCGAGGCCCTGGAGCTCGAGACACTGACGGAGAAAGCGGTCTGTGAGTCTCTTCAGGGACGCTCGACGCTCCTGCTCTTGGACAATGCGGAGCATCTCTCCGAGACCACCGCACGGGTGCTCCAGGCTCTCCTGAGCCGCTGCCACCAGGCCCGTGCTCTGGTCACGAGCCGCGAGCCGCTCCAGCTTCCGGGGGAGGTGCTCTTCCGCCTCCAGCCGCTCAGCGACGATGACGCGCTGGCGCTCTTCACGCAGCGGGCGGGGCTCTCCCAGCCGGGAGTCGAGCTCCCCGAAGCCGCGCTACGGAGCCTCTGCCAGAAGCTGGAGGGGCTACCTCTCGCGCTGGAGCTGGCGGCGGCGCGGCTCCGGGTGATGCAGATCGAGGAGCTGGAGGCGCGCCTGATAGACCGCTTTCGCCTGCTGCGCTCCGATCAGCGACGTGTGGACCGCCACCAGACCCTCCAGGCCACGGTCGATGGTTCCTGGGAGCAGCTCAGCGCCGACGAGAAGCGCACTCTGGCTGCGCTCTCGGTGCTCGTGGGGAGCTGGCCGCGGAGCCTCGCCCAAGCCGTGGCCTTTGCGCCGGGCACCGATGAGCTTGAGGTTCTTGAGACCCTGACACGCTTGGTGGATAAGTCCTGGCTCCGGGTTACCTCGGGGAGCTATAGCCTACTAGAGACCCTTCGTGAGTTCCTCGCCCCCCACCAGCTCCCCAGCGACCGCCAGCGTCTTGTGCAGTTTGCCCAAACCTGCATCCCCTACCGATACGACAACGAAATCCAGAGCACCTGGCTCCAGCGCCTCGCGCTCCACCGAGACAACCTGCGAGTGGCGCTCACCGTCGCCAATGACGAAACCGCGGCGGAGCTTGCCGTGGAGCTGGGCGATGCCTTTGTGATCCAAGGACGCACGGAGGAGGGAATCGCTCTCTACGAAGACCTCCTAGCTCGACTTGCTCCACAGCACCCCCAGCAGGCGAGCCTGCTCTACTTCTTAGCCTTGCTGGAACAAGCCCGTGACAATCCCACCCGTGCCGGTGCCCTCCTCGACCAAGCACGAGAGCTCTGTGAGCGAGCAGGAGACACGCGCCTGCTGATCCGCATCTTGGGCAACCTCGGAGTGAACGCCCGCCTCCAGCAGGACTTTCTCCGCGCCCGCGAGCTCTTCCGCAAGACCCTGGCGCTCCTTCAAACCTCGCAGCAAGGCACCCCCTCGGCGACCCTAATTCGCCTGGGTATCATCGAGCACGATCTCGGCAACCTCGCCGCCGCCCGCGACTATCTCCAGCAAGCCGTGGGCCTCAACCGCCACCACAGTAACGAGATTGGTCTGGGAGTTGCCCTCAGCAAGCTGGGCTACGTGGAGCGTGATCTTGGCGAGCACGCCAGCGCCATCACCCTCTGGCGCGAGGCTCTCTCCCTCCATAGGGCGGTTGGCTATCGGCAAGAGCAAGGCAATATCGCCCTCGCCCTCAGCCGCCTGCTCGACGATCCCCAAGAAATCGCCACCCTCCGCACCGAGGCCCACGACGCCTTCACCGCTATCCAGGACCAGGAAGGTTTGACGCGCCTCAACGGGACCTAGGGCAGGTCGTGGACGACGAGCACATCGGCGTTTTTACCGTCGGCGCTGGTGATGTCGATGGTCGTGCCCTTGGTGAGGCTCTTGAGGCCGTTTCCCTCACCGCTGTAGAAGTTAAGAGAGACCGTTGGCGTGAAGGAAAAGGTGCGCTCACCCCCCGCAAGGCCCAGGGTCACGGTGAGCCTGTCCAGGTCCACTGCGGTAATCACACCGGTAAATTTTGTCGAGCGTGCGGGTGCAGGGGTCGGAGTTGGTTTGGATACCGTCGGCCGCGGCGTCGGAGCGGGGGGACGCGCCACGATGCGCAAGGGTGGGTTAACTCTTCCCTGGGCCTGACGCGCCTTGACGAGCCGTGCTTGTTGCGCTACCCGCGCCCGCTGCTGTGCGAGCAAGGCACTCCGCTGCGCTTTCTCCAGACGAATCAGCGCAGCGAGCTGCGCCTTTTGCACCTGTTGGGGTGTCGGGGTGGGCTTTGTTTTTGGCTTGGGTGTCGGCTTTTGCGCGGCCCCCAGTATTGGTAGCAGAAGCACCACAGCCGCCAAGGTGAAGAGCTTTTTTATCATCATCGAGTGCGTTTATGGTACCATCCGCGACGGAGGAAAACACTATGCAATATACCCGTTTAGGACGAACCGGGCTGCGTGTCTCGCGGCTCTGTTTAGGGACGATGAACTTTGGGCCACAGACCAGCCCGGAGGACTCGTTTGCCATCATGGACCGCGCGCTGGAGCTGGGCATCAACTTCTGGGACACCGCCGATGTCTACGGCTGGAAGCTGGGCGAGCGCATCACCGAGAAGATCATGGGCGACTACTTCGCCCAAGGCGGTGGCCGCCGCGAGAAGGTGGTCTTGGCGACCAAGGCCTACAATAAAGTGGGCGAGTGGCCCAACGAAGGCCGCCTCTCCAAGCTGCGCATCAAGAAGGGCTGCGAGGATAGCCTCAAGGCCATGAAGACCGACTACGTCGATCTGTTTCAGATGCACCATATCGACCGGGACTGCCCCTGGGACGAGTGCTGGGAGGCGATGGAGCAGCTTGTGCGCGAGGGGAAAGTGCTCTACATCGGCTCATCGAACTTCGGCGGCTGGCACCTCGCGGCGGCGCAGGAGAACGCCAAGCGGCGCAACTTCCTGGGCCTCGTCAGCGAGCAGAGCCTCTACAACCTCAATGCCCGCACGGTGGAGCTCGAAGTGATCCCCGCCTGCGAGCACTACGGCCTCGGCCTGATCCCTTGGAGCCCCCTAGGCGGCGGTCTGCTCGGCGGGATTCTCCAGAAACCGACCGAGGGACGGCGCGCAGGGATCAAGCTCGACGAGGCCCTGACCGCCAAGATTACCGCCTGGGAGGCGCTCTGCGCGGGCATGGGTGAGAAGCCCGCAGATGTCGCCCTCGCCTGGCTCCTGAGCAATAAGATCGTCACCGCCCCGATTATCGGACCGCGTGATACCGCCCAGCTCGACGGGAGCCTGCGCGCGCTGGAGATCCAGCTCTCGGCCGAGACCCTCAAGAAGCTCGACGAGATCTTCCCACCGGTCGGCAAGGGCGGCCCCGCCCCCGAGGCCTACGCCTGGTAATCGTTTCGCCTTGAGGTAAAGCGAGGTAAAGCTATGTTCCTGCTCCTGTTGCTAATCGTGGTTGCAATCGCCCTAGTGTGGCTGGGGCTTCGGGCGCTTCGCGTGCAGTACGTGATTCCCGCCGCTGCCCGCCAGCTCTCTGCCAAGGGAAATACCGCCGCCGCGATCCACCTCTTGGAGCGGGGACTAAAGCTCTGGACGCCCTTGGGCGAGCGGGGCCGCTTCGACCTGCGCTTTTACTACGCCTATCTCTTGATGGAGACACGACGCTACGCCGACGCCGAGGCGCAGTGCCGGGCACTCGTCTCGGGGCCCCATGTAGCCAGCCTGCGTACCAAGGCACGCCTGCGCCTCGCGGACTGCCTTGACGGCCAAGACAGAACCACCGAAGCGCAACAAGAGCGGGCGACCGTCGAGGCCGACACACAGAGCGCGAGCAACGCGGACCTGGTCCTGGAACGTGCCGCGCTCCTGTCCAAACAGCACCAGTATGCCCAAGCCACAGAGCTCTACCAGCAGGTCCTAGCAAGAGCAGGGCACTTCTCCGACACGGTACGCGCCGAGATTGAGGTCAAGCTAGCCCTCAGTGCGTGGCATGCCGGGCGCTATCCGGTCGCGCTGGAGGCTGCGGAGACGGCGCTTGGGCGCAATGCGCTGAGTTCCACCATGGCCCGTATCGCCCACAACATGGCGGGGCTTTCCCTCACCAACCTCAATCGCTGGGAGGAGGCACTCCCCCACAAAGAGGCCGCCCTCGCACTAGCCCGTGAGGACGGCAACCCGGATCGAGTCGCGGAGGCTCTCTCGGGGCTCGGCAATGTCAAGCTTCAGCTCGGTGAGCTCAATGAGGCAATGGCTCTGGCGAGCGAGGCACTCCCCCTCAGCCTTGCGGGGCGTCGTACGAGCTGTCTCCTCCAAGCCGAGGTACTCCAGGCGTGGGGGCGCTACGACGATGCCTTGGCCGCACTGGAGAGCGCGGGGCGTGCGCCGGGGCTCGCGATTCCCCAGCTCGCGGCACGTACGCAGGCGACTCTGGCGCTGGGCCGGGCGCGGATCTTCGTTTTAAAAGGCGATGGAAAAACCGCGCTGGAGTGGCTGGAGAAAACCACCGAGGCCTTTGCGGGCGACGCGAAGCTGGAGGCATGGGCGCAGGCGGAGCGCCTGTGTGCGCTTGCGCTCCTGGGAGCCCGTGAAGGCTATAACGAGGCCCTCACCGAGCTCGAAGCCCGCCTCGCGGCGCTACCCGACGACACCACGACCCAGAAATCGGGCCACAGCGCGCGTGCCGTCGCAGCTCAGACCCGGGGCGAGTTTCGGAGAGCACGGGAGCACTGGGAGCGCTACCTGGCCCTCACGCCCTGTCCGCTCGATCTGCGGCGTGTCTGGTACAGCATCGGAGTCGCCGAGGCGGCACTCGAAAACCCGACAGAGGCCCGTGCCGCCTGGCAAGAAGCAAGTGCGCCCGGGATCGAGAGCTTCTGGACGGGCCTTGCGAAAAAGCGCCTGACCGAGCTAGAGCAGTCCGCCCTTAAGAACCCTGCCTGAGCCCTTCCCACTCGCGCCAGATATCGGTCATCGCCGCAACACCGATTTGTTCGGCGTCTTTGTGGCGCCCTCGGAAGATCGCGGCATAGCGAATGTCCGGGCAGGAGTTGGCGACCGCCGTGTGCACCAGCTGGTGGTGGGTAAGGACCACATCGCCCGGCTCTCCCGTGATCTGCACCGGCTCGGAGCACAGCTCCACCGCCCCAATCCCATCGGCGAGATAGGCCGGCCCCTTCTCCTTGAAGATCGTCTCAAACTGCCGGTGCGTCCCCGGCCAGACCGTGAAGTTCCCCGAGTACGGCTTCGGAAGGTCGGAGAGGAGCACCACAGCAAGCATTGTGAAGCTACGCGCAAACTCCCCACGCGGAATGCCGTTGGTGCCCGTCCCTTGACCGTCGATATGCCCGTGCGGCGGCTGGGGCTCGGTATCGGCACGCGGGAAGCGCAGCGCGATCTGGGCGCTGGTCGCCGCAAGCAGGTTCCCCACGCCCACGAGTTGCTCACAGGCCGCAAAGACCGGGGTTTTGTTGAAGAGATCAGTGAGCGCGGCATCCCGCGTGATACTGCGGCAGTAGGTCTGGGCCCGGTAGGAGTTGAGCTCGTCGGGGGGCATTCCGTACTCCCCCAGGTGGTGGTTGATCGCCTGCCGCGCCGCGTGCACCATCACCAGGGGAACCATCCCCTTGAGCACCAGATAGCCGTCGTCGTGCATCTGCCGAAGTTGCTTGGAGTTCAATTTCATGAGCCGAAGTTCTGGAAAAGTCTTCCGCATTCCTGCTCCTTGCGGGAGTCTTAGCGTATGAAGCCGCCCGAAATATTCGATCCCAACACCTCACCAGAAACTCTCCGCCGCCTCGCCCGTCGCGATCCCGTTGCCTTCTGTCAGAATCCTGCCGCGCCTCTGCTCCTGCTAGAAAACCCTCTATTTTTCCACTTTCACCCGGTTCGCCTCCTGCAAATCCTGCGTAATGAGAGCCTGCCTGGCTGGCTGGTTGCACACCTTGCGCTCCACCGGGCGACCTGCGTCCGAGAAGCGGCCCAGCTCCATATCGCGCTTGCCGGAGAAGCCACCGAGCCGTGGACAGGAAAGTGCCGCGCCAGCGCGAGCGCGTCGACTCTCCGCAGGCCCTGGCGTGCAAACCGCTGGCAAGATCGGCTGCTCGCCGCCCAGAGCCCCAGCACCACTCGCCAGCAGCTCCACCAGCTCAAGCGTGACGGCAACCGCTACGTGCGGTATTCTGCCCAACAAAGACTCCTCGCCGATGCATCCTGCTGAAGACCCTAACACCCCACCTGAGATACTGGCAGACCTCCTGCGCTCGCACCCAGATCCGGTGCTCGCAAATCCCGTCTTTCCCCTCCTGTTCCTTGAGAATCCTGGGTGGCTGGAGACCACGCTCCCTCAGCGCCATCAGCAGCAAGTCCTCAATCTCCCGCAGCTCCCACGCTCGGTGGTTGAGGGTTTTACGCGGAGTCCTTCCCTTCATCTCCAGGTAGCAGCAGAGATGCACATCGCTATTGGGACAGCGCAGCTCGGTTGGGAGCGTGAGATTGCCCAACGAATTGCCTCGCTGAGTTGCACCGTCGATGACCAGCGGTGCCTCGCAGCGAATGGTCTGATTCCTGCCTGGCTCACGCCTCACCTGCGCGTCTTGCCTCTAAAAAAGGCTCCTCGGGCGACATCCCGGGCTCTCCCTCGTGCCGAACAAGAACAGCTCACGGGTCTTTCCAGTACGGAGAAAGAAAACCTCGCCCGTCGTGCTCGTCGCCCGGAGGTCCTGGCCCTTCTCGGGACTGAGCCAGACCGTGCTGTCCTGCAAGCCGTCGCGGACAACCCCAACACGCCTATCGAAACCTTAGCGCGGCTCGCGGAGCTTCCCGAGACATGCATGACGGTCCTGCGGAATCCTAGCGCGACGGTCGAGGTGCTCACCAAGGCGCTGGAGGCAGTCGTCGCACTCAACCTCACCACCCACGTCTCAGGCCGGCTTTCTTGCCTCGCGTGGCATCCCCAGGTCGATGCGGCACTGGCGCATCGGCTCTGGGAAAACTACCAAGTCGCGGTGCCCCGGCTCCTTCCGGTGCCGATCCTCCTCGAGCAAATAGAGGCGGGCAAGCTCCCCAAGACGGTGGCTCTGGGCCGCGACGATACCCCGCTCTGGCTTCGGGGGGAGGCGATGATGGCGAGCGCAACCAACCGCGGTGCCTACCTGGTCTGGTTTTGTGGCCTCCTTGCCACAGAGACTCCCAAGCGCCTCACCGATGCCGCCCGCTCCGAGGCTTGGTTTACCCGCTTTGCCGCCGCGATCCACCCGCTGACCAAGCAAAAATCTCTGGAGCGCCTTGCCAACGATGGGAACCGCTACGTCCGTGCCGCAGCCCAAAGCCGGCTCGCCGACCCCAGCTGGAGATTTGCGCCATGACTCCCGCTCTTGCCCTTCAGCTCGCCGAGGACCCGCACTCGACCCTGGAGCAGCTGGTGGCGACACAAGTATTCCTCAGCCGTCCCGCGATTGCACAGGCTCTGGCCACCAATCCCAACACGCCCCCCGAGACACTCGCCAAGCTACTGGCACGCTACCCGGAGCGGGTTTTCGCCAATCCCGCCCTGCCCTTGATCGTGCTCACCGGAGCATCGTTCTTAGAGGCGGTGGACCGTAAAGAGCTGGTGCAGCTGCTTCAGCGCCTGGACGTCCCTGAGTTTTTTCTGCGAGCGCTCACCGTCCACCGCGATCCCAAGGTTGCGGAGACTGCGGAGCTCCATATCCGGCTGGGAGCGGCTCAACCCGGCTGGGAGGACGATCTCGTGCGGCGGCTCTCACGACTAAAACTAGACCACGCCGAGCGCCAGCTCCTTGTCGCACGTCGGCTCCTTCCTTCCTGGCTTGAGAGCGCCCTTCCCCCCTCGAAACAGCCCCTCACCGTCCCGAAACCGGGAGAGAGCCTCACGAACGCGCAGCTCCTCAGTGCCATCCCTATCAAGCATCGGGGAGTCTACGACACGCCGCAGCTCCTGAGCATGGAGACTCCCCTTCAAACTTGGCTTGAGGAGACCATCCAAACGTGCCTGCAAAACAGCGGCGTGCTTGTCTGGTTCGTCTGCGCCCTCCACCTAGATTCGCTGGAGAAGCTCACGACAATCGCACGCTACCCAACCTGGTACCTGCGGTTAGCCATCGCCTTAAATGTTCATACGGATATGACAACACTAACCCTTCTGACAAACGATGCCAATCGCTATGTCCGAGTGGTAGCCCAAAATCGACTAGACGATGCAAGCTGGAGATTTACACGATGACAGTTGACCAAGCGCTCTCGTTGGCGCAGGACTCCTCGACGGATGCGGCGACCTTGGAGCGGGTGGCGCAGGTGTTGCGTCCTGGCTTGAAGGACGGAACCGCGCTCGCCCTGGCAATCGCAGCCAACCCGAACACCCACCCCGAGACCCTGATTGCCCTGCTCACCGACCGCCCGAGTGGGAGCCACGGACTGGCACAGAACCCCGCCACTGCGCTCTTTCTACTCGACGATCCCTTGTTCTTTGAGAAAGTGCCTTCTCCCGTTCTGCGGCGGACGCTGAACCTCCCCGACCTGCCCCGCTGGCTAGTCGAGCACTTGGCGGGCCATAACGATGCGACGGTCGCGCTGGCGGCACGCCTACACCGTGTGGTTCGACCCGAGGTGAAAATGGGCTGGGAGGTCGAGGCAGCGCGCCTGATCGGGACCCTGCCACTAGCTGACCTAAGTGGGTACCCAGGAGGCGACTGGCCGCACGTGTGCACGGCTTGGAGCGAGGGTTATGCTCCCCAGAGTGTCGGGGAGCGCCTTGCCTCGTCGCACCTGCGCCCTCTGCGCGAGAGCATCTTCGGCAACGAGACTAGGGGGCGACTTACCTCGTTTTACGAGCTCCTGCAACGCGCCACCGGTAGCCCAACGCTCGAACGCATCCAGCCCAAGTTTGCACACGATCTCACCGAAGCCGAGCTGATCCGGCTCGCGCGTGGTGGCGTTTGGGCACGCCAGCTCGCGGCTCGTCACCCCGCCGCCTCACCAGAGCTCCTGGCGATTCTGGCCGGCGACAACGAGGAGGTACGGAAAAAAGTGCTCAAGAACCCTGCCACACCAGACTCCATTCGCACCGCCCTCGCCGAGCCGACAAGCCATGGCTATGCGGTCGTGCGAAAGCTGGAGCTGCCACCTCTCCCCCGAGATGACCACCCTCTCTACTCCGTCTTGCTCAGCGTGCGCTTCAATATTGACTCCGCCCCCGTGTTTCTCTCACGCTTCTTCGGCGGTGCTTCGCGGCAGCGAGAGGCGAGCTCCGTGACCTGGCAGGTACGGTTCGCCAGCGCGTGCCTCGATTCACTTCCCGAAAAGACACTGGAGCGGCTCGCTGGCGATGCCAATCGCTTGGTGCAGGCGGCAGCAAAAAACCGGTTGCAGGATCCGGATTGGCGCTTCCGTTTTGCCGCGATTTTGGAGAGTAGGAATCCATGACACCACGCGAGCTTCGTACCTATCTGGACCGCTTAGTTGCCGAGCGGCTCTTTCTCTCCGTGATGCTCTGGGGGCCGCCCGGAGTCGGGAAATCGTCGATCGTGGCCCAGGTGGCCGCGAGCCACGGGCTGGACTTTGTGGATGTTCGCCTCTCCCAGCTCGCGCCGACGGACCTGCGCGGCTTGCCCGTCCCTGACCACGAGAGCCGCGTCTCGCGGTGGTTTGCGCCCGAGTTTCTGCCCCAGACCACCGGGCGGGGCGGGATTCTCTTTTTGGACGAGCTCAACATGTCTCCCCCGACCATGCAGGGGATCGCGCAGCAGCTGATTCTGGACCGCAAGGTGGGTAGCTACACGGTCCCCGACGGCTGGTTTATCTGGGCGGCGGGCAACCGCAAGGAAGACCGTGCGGCGGTCTTTGAGATGCCCGCGCCGCTCGCCAACCGCTTTCTGCACCTCTCGGTCGGGCCGGACATGGACAGCTTTAAGGCATGGGCACTCGAGCGCGGCCTGACCGAGGAGGTGATCGCCTTTCTCGCCTTTCGCCCCAGCCTGCTCCACAAGCCCGATCCCCAGCAGCCCGCGTGGCCATCGCCGCGCTCCTGGGAGCTGGCGGGAAAGCTGCTTGCGGCGCGGCTCGATATCGCACCCGCAGTGGGCGAGGGCGCGGCGGCGGAGCTCGATGCCTACAAGAAGGTCTACCAGGAACTCCCGAGTCTGGAGGCAATCCTGAGTGGCAAGGGGAGCAAGCTGCCCTACCCCGACGAGCCCAGTGTGCGCTATGCGGTCGCCATTGGCCTCACGGCGCGGGCAAAGACTCCGGAGCAGGCCCTCCACGGCTTTCTCTGGCTCGTGGAGCGCGCGCCCGCCGAGTGGGTCCAGCTCTTTATCAGCGACCTACTACGGCTCTGGCGTGCCCAAGGCCGCATGGGCGAGCTCGCCGAGCTCTTCGCCACCGAGCCTCGTCTCAAGAACCTCGCCGCAGAGTACCTGCAGCTCATGGGGAAATAGGGGCCATGGACGATAAAGCGCTACAGGACCGGCTCTCGGGGGCGCTCTTGCGCCTGCGTGCTCGGCAGCCGTTCTTTGCGGCGCTGGCGCTCTTTGCCGGCTCCGCCCTCTCCGATGCGGTTCCCACGGCGGCCACCGATGGGCGGCGGATCTTCTGGAACCGGGAGTTTCTGGCGGGACTGAAGAGCGATGAGGTCGATGGTGTCTTGTTGCACGAGGTACTCCACGCCGCGCTCCTGCATGTCACACGTCGTGGCACGCGCGACCCGCTCCTCTGGAATATCGCCGCCGATATCGTGGTCAATGGCATGGTAGAGGCGGCCAAGCTCAAGCTCCCGGCGGGTGCGGTTCGGGAGAAGAAGTGGGAGAAGCTCGCGGTGGAGGAGGTCTACGAGCTCCTTGAAAAGAGTGCAACGACACTCCTGCTCGGGGAGGGGTGGCGCGATCTTCTCCCGCCCGGTGTGGGGGAGGCGGAAGCGCTCGCGGCGCACTGGCGCGCGGCAAACGCACAAGCACGAGCCCTGATGATGTCGACCGGACAGGGGACCATGCCCGCCGGCTGGGACCGGGAGCTGGGCGCACTGGAGCCCGCGCAGCTGGACTGGCGCAGCTACCTCTGGCGGCATCTCGTGCGCACCCCCACCGACTTCTCTGGCTTCGACCGACGCCTGATCCACCAGGGACTGTATCTCGAAACGCTAGAGGGCGAGTCCGTGCGGGTCTGTGTCTGCATCGACACGTCGGGCTCCATCGGCCCCAAGCAGCTCTCACAGTTTCTCGGGGAGGTCGTGGGCATCCTGCGCTCCTACCCCCACCTCGTCTGCAATCTCTCCTACGCCGATGCGGCTCTCTACGGCCCCTACCCACTCACCGGCGACACTCCCATCTCTGAGCTTCCCGCCCCCAAAGGCGGCGGCGGCACGGACTTTCGCCCCTTCTTCGCCGCAGTCGCCGAGGCAGAACAGAACGGGGACAGCGCCGCCGTCTGTGTCTACCTCACCGATGGCTTCGGCGCGTTCCCCGAACGCCCGTCGGAGGGCCCGACTCTCTGGGTGGTCAATGCAGGCGGTCTGGGAGCGGAGGAATTTCCCTTTGGTGAGGTCGCGCGCCTACTTCTGGACACCTGAGACGAGCGCTTGGAAGTTTTTAATGCCCGTGGCCTCGCGCACGTCGCCGGTCTGGAGATCGCGCACCCAGAAGGTCGGGGTCTGCTTGATGCCATGGGCTTTTGCGCCATCCCACTGGGTCTGAACACGTCGAAAGGCAGCCATGTGCTCCTCGTTGTAGTTCGTCATGTTGAGCTTGAGGCGCTTGCAGATATCCGCATCGCTGAGAGTCTTGAGTGTGTCGAAATCCCGCTCGAAGGCATCAGCAGTCGAAGAAAAGCGTCCTTGAGCGATCGCCAGCTCCATAATCCAAGCAAACCGAAACGCATCAGGGTGTATAGTCACGAGGGGAAAAGGGCAAATGCTCAGCCGAATCTGCGGGAGCTTACGCACCTGGGAATGGGCCACCTTGCACGACGGACACTCAAAATCGGTGAACAGAATCACGTCGTAGCGGGCGTCCTTTGGGGCAGTGACGGGCGTCAGGAGCGCTTGGATCGCCTTGAAGTCACGCGGCAAGTCCGCGCTCTGTTGCTCCGTGATGCGGCTCGTGGTGGTAGTGCCAAGGCGATGTCTGTTGACAAAGCCCACGCCCAGCCCAATGCCAACGACGGCGGCGAGGCTGTAGCGCACCACCAAGGGAACCGGACGTCGGGGTGCCTCTGGGGGACGCTGGCTCAGGCGAGTGCGCACGGCAGGGCTGAGCCGGGCATCGGCGTGCCAGGCTTGGGTTTTCTCATCAAGGTTCATCGGAAGTCCTCCTCAGACAGAAGCTCGCGCAGGCGCAGGGTGGCATCGTGGACGCGGCTCTGGACGGTTCCTTGCGGCACGCCCAAGAGCGCGGCGGCCTCTTTATGGGTGAGCCCCTCGGCCTTTACCAGCACAAACGCCGCCCGCTGTAGCTCGGTAAGCTGCGCGACTGCGGCGTCCAGGCTGAGACGCGTGAGGTGCGCCGCGATCGCATTGCCGGGAGCAGAGTCGGTCTCAAGAAGCGGGAGTGCCTGCGGTGGGGCAGCACGGAGCCGCTTGCGCCAGCAGTTGACCGTCACCGCATGGAGAAATGTCGACACCTTCGCCCGTCCTGCAAACCGTGGCCGGCTCTGAAACGCCGCGATCAGCGCCTCTTGCGCCAGGTCCTCCGCATCGGCGTAGCAGCCCGCACAAAGTCGCAAGCTCAACCGAAAAACCCGGTCCCCGTGATTGTCAAGCCAGTGCTCCCAGTTCTTATCCACGCCTGTTAGTTCCGTTTTCCCACCCGTTTGTTGGGTGCCCGGAGCAAATTTTTCAACGCGGCGTGTCAAAGACCTGTTCGAGCTCCGTGGCGAAGTCAGCAAGCTCGCTCGACCACGAGACAAAGGTTCGCGGCAGAGACGCGGGTCGCTCCGCACCAAAACTCAGTGCTCCCTGAGACTCGTCCTCGTTGTCGTAGAGGCGAATCTCCAGCTTGACGAGCTCGCCTTTGACATCGAAGCCGCGTGTCACCTCAGCGCGAGCGAGCTTCGTCCAGGGGACCTCGTGCCGCACCCCGCCTCGAAACCAGACAATGCCCCGTGCATCCACACGAACAAGCGCACCACCCGAGCGTAGCGCGGCAAGGGACATCAAGAGGCCAGCCAGTCCCATACCCGCCACCCCCGCCAGGATCACGAGGGTAACCAGCACCGAGAGCAGCTGTCGTCCGAGAGGTTGGTCAGGCTGGGGGAGGACTCCAAAACGGAGACTTGTCCAGACCAGCCCTACGAGAAGCCCCACAAAGAGCAGTGTCCCCAGTGCACCCGCAACCCGCGTGATAGGGAATGTCTCCCCAATCCCAAACGGGCGGATCGCCTCCGTCGACGCCTGCGGTTTCCGCCGCCAGACCGTGTGCTCCTGCCGCTCCAGCGAGATCCCTTGCCTCCGACAGGCCCAGCGCCCGTAGTAGTGCCCCGCCAGGAGCGCAACCGGAATCGGGTAGATCACCTTAAAGTAGTCATCGAGTAAGAAGAATTTCTCATAGGGAGGGAGATGATGGGCGAGACGATAGGCCGTGATGCTCCCTAGGATCAGCAAGATAGGAAAGGCAACTTTAGCAGCCGCGCGGTGGTACGCCGCTTGGGCCTGCTCTCGATCCTGGGAGCTGACGGTGCGTGGTTCTTGGGCAATCCGTTGGTGCTGGCGCATTTCTGGCATTATACGGATAATACAGACATGAAATTTATTGTCTTCACCAAACCCTACAAAGACGAGATCCCTGCCCTCGGTAAGCGCGTCGCCGCGCTGGGTGTCGATGGCGTCGAGCTACCCGTGCGCCCGGGCTACCCGGTGACGATGGACAACGCGGCGACCGAGCTTCCCAAGGCGGCCAAGCTCCTAAAAGACGAGGCGGGGATCACGATTGAGAGTATCGCGCCCAGCTTTACCAGCGATGGTGCCGAGCTGACACCGCGGCTCTTTGAGGCCTGTGGCAAGGCAGGAGTGCCCATCATCCGTGTCTGCCCAATGCCGCGTGCCGGTGAGAGCTACCCCGATGCCGAGAGGCGCTGGCAGAAGCTCTTTGCCGGAATGGTCCCCGCGCTGGAGAGCAACAATGTCGCCATCGGCATCCAGAACCACTCCGGGCGCAATGTTCCTGTCCACGCCTTTGGTCTGCGCTCGCTGCTGGCTCCCCTGCCCGCCAAGTCTATCGGGGCGGTCTGGGACGCGGCGCACAACACGCTCGAGGGCGAGGGGACCGGGTTTGCGCTGGAGCTGATCTACGGGCCCTACTTTAAGATGCTCAACCTAAAGAACGGGTACAAGAAGCGCGGCGACGATGGCAAGTGGCGGACGGTTTGGTGCAAGGGCGACGAGGGCTTGGCGGACTGGAAGGCCGTTGCGGGGGATCTCAAGAAGCGGGGCTTTATGGGGACGGTGTGCCTGACTGCGGAGTACAGCGAGGCGGGCGGCGTCGAGAAGTACCTGAAGGACGATATTGCCTACGCGAAAAAACTCTTTGGATCAAGCTAAGTGGGAACCAGCCCCTCCTTCCTGCGTTCTTAATAAGCGTGGCCCAACTTGCTCTACGCCGAAAGGCGATGTTCTCCGCTGCACATGCCTACTGGCTCCCGGCGCTCTCCGACGAGGAAAACCGGGCACTCTTTGGGAAGTGGGCATCGAAGTGGGGGCACGGCCACAACTATGAGGTGGAGCTGACGGTAGCGGGGACGCTCGACGAGCGCTCGGGGATGGTGGTCAATATCACAGATGTCGATAAGGCGCTCAAGCGAGCCCTCCGGCCCCTGCGGGATAAGCACCTGACCTACGAGGTGCCCTACTTCGCGCAGAATCCCCCCACCACAGAGAATATTGTCCGGTATATCGCCACGGCCTTTCGCACCGAGTTCACCGACCCCGCGGCGACTCTGACAAAACTTTTGGTCTGGGAGACCCCCACCCTTTCCGCTTTTATGGACTTTCAGGAGAGTGACACGATGATCGCCTTGACCCGCACCCTCGACTTTGCCGCCGCCCATCGGCTCCATGCGCCAGGCTTGAGCGACAGCGAGAATCTTGCGGTCTTTGGAAAGTGCAACAACCCCCATGGGCATGGGCACAACTACGGTGTCGAGGTGACGGTGATCGGGGAGCCCGACCCAAAGACCGGGATGATTGTCGATCTGATCGCCCTAGACAGAGTTCTTGAGACCGAGATCATGGCACGCTACGACCACAAGCACCTCAACGACGACACCGACGATTTTCGGGAGTCTAACCCAACCAGTGAGAACCTGACCCTCGCCATCTGGCGTCACCTAGAGAACAAGATCCCGGCTCCCGCGCGGCTCCATAAAGTGGTCGTGCGCGAGACCGACCGTAACTACTTCGAGTACACCGGAAACTAAATTTTTTGGAGAGCCCGCACGGTTCGTCGGCAACAACCGGCAGGCTCCAGAGAGGAACCACTACCATGTCAAAACCGACCCCTTCCTTGACGCCGTCGCCCCGTATGTTCTTTCACGACACCGACTCCCCCGCGCAGCCCCTCGTGGAGCGGCGTTATGATAGCGATTTTGTCCCGTCCGAAGAGTACCGCGCCTCGCTCCCGGACATGACCCTGACCCGCAATGCGATCCAAGGCGCCAATGTCCCTATCCAGCAGGTCGGCATCTCGGGCTTCCGCCTGCCCCTGCGCTTTGTCACCGAGAGCGGCGAGCACACCACGCTCGAGGCACGCGTCACCGGCTCCGTCTCCCTAGAGGCCAACCTCAAGGGCATCAACATGAGCCGCATCATGCGCACCTTCTACGAGCACAAAGACGCTGCCTTTACGCCGGACACGCTCACGGCGATCTTGCGCGACTACCAGGCGCAGGTCGGTGGGCTCCATGCGCGGCTGAAGGTCGGCTTCTCCTACCCCATGCTCCAGCAGAGCCTTCGCAGTGGGCTCGCCGGCTACCAGTACTACACGGTCAGCTACCAAGCCAGCCTCGATGCCCGTGGCACCCTGCGCCGCTTCATTAACTTTGATTTTGTGTACTCGTCGGCGTGCCCCTGCTCCGCCGAGCTGGCCGAGCACGCCCGCCTGACCCGCAATGTCTACGCCATCCCGCACAGCCAGCGCTCCAAGGCCCGCATCCAGCTTGAGCTCACCGAGGGGGCGACGCTGACGGTGGAGGAGATCCAGCGTCACTGCCTCGCCGCCCTCCAGACCGAGACCCAGGTCATGGTCAAGCGAGAGGACGAGCAGGCCTTTGCGGAGCTCAACGGCACCTACATCAAGTTTGTGGAAGATGCGGCACGGCTACTCTTTGAGCGCTTCGATAGCGACCCACGGGTGAAGGACTTTGAGATCGCCTGTGCGCACCTGGAGAGCCTTCATAGCCACGATGCGGTCAGTGTGATCTGCAAGGGAATCGAGGGCGGGTACCAGGCGGACTTTGTGGATTTTGAAACACTGATCTGCTAGCCTCGCGGGGAAGGTGAGAATTTGGCTCAATTTCGGGGTAAGATGGGATAGCATTGCGCCCTAGCGCACATCGAAAGGATCCCCTCAGCATGCCCGTGTCCCCAGCGGACCCGTCCCATACCCAGTACTCGTTTCGTTTTCTGGAGCACCAGCATGCCCTTGAGCTACGTTGTGGAAGTGCGTCCGAGGCGAGCACCGCACTCGCACAGCTTGCACAGCGACAGGCAGCGCAGGCGGCCACGCAGCTCTCAACTCTGCAGACCGAGCATCCCCCCGCGCCGGATCCCGTCGCCGGGGAGAGCCTCTTTGCCGATGCCCAAGAGCAGCAGGCGACCTTTGAGGCCCTGACGGTCAACTACGATCCGATGCTCCGTGAGATGGCGATTCAAGGGCGGCAGGCGCTGAAGAATGGGATCTGCCTCACGGGGCGAGAGCAGGTTGAGGAGCTCCGCGATGCCCTCAAGCTCTTGCAAGGGGTTCTGGCCAATCCTATCGGGAGCCGTAACTACGCGGTCTGGTTTGAGGTTGCCTGGCTGCAGTGGTCTCTGGGTCTTCCCCTGACAGAGGCCACGGACAGCTTCTACCACACAGCTCGCCTCTCGAACAACACCAATCCTGGCTACCGACTCCGTGCGCTCCGCCACCAAGCCTTCTTGCTCGGCGAGCAGGGTAAGTGGGACGAGGCATGGACCGTGGGTCAAACCGCGACCGAGCTATCTACCGTGAGCGATCCCCACTTCTGGATTGAGCAGGCACGCTACGCGCTTCTGGCCGGCCACCCCGACGAGGCCACGACCCTCTTGAAGCGTGCGCTCGACCACGATCCCACCAGTGCCTTTGCCCTCTACTCGGAGCCCGACCTCGCCCCGCTCTACGGAACCTGTAGCACGATCCTCGATTCTTTTGCCGCGTCGGCCCGTGAGACCGCCCACCAGGAGCTGGAGCGCCTTCAGGAGGCCAGGAAACTCAATGCGTACCTAGAGCAGCAGCTTGGGATCACCCTAGAGCTCCCCACTCCCCTGGTTGTCCCTGAGAACTTCGCCCAGAGCGGCATCTTTCAGGCACACAGCCTCGCACGCCGCGCCCACCGCGAGGCGACTCAGATTCTCGACACCGCGATTGCTCGGGTTGAAAAAGAGAAGGAGGTCGCGCAGGGCAATGCGCGGCGCCTGAAGATCCAGATCGACCAAGCCCTCTCAGAGAAGACCTACTACGAAGGTAGCCTGAAAAACATCGAGGAGCATGCCCGCGAGTCGGGGTTCTCGCTGCACCCGTATACCTTCAACAACCCCTTCTTCCGACGGCGCAACCAGAAGGCAGAAGACGTCCGGTTTGCCTACGAGTCGTTCAAGCAGAAGCTCACCCAGTGCGATCAGTTCCTCAAGGAGCACCTCCCCGCCATGGAGGCGACCTACGACAAGCAAGAGTCTCGGCACCAGCAGGTAGCCGCTGTACTCGAGCAGCTTATCGCCCAGCGCGCGGCTTAGGGAGCGTGTAGCCGGAGAAGAACTCGCGCCGCGCCAGCTCGTGGCCATCACTGGCGGCGGTTAGGACAAGGCGTGCCATCAGCAGCGTCTGGTTCTTCCCCTCGGCCCGCTCCTGTGGCCCGCCCGTCTCCAGTGTTGTCGGCGTGAGAGTTGCCAGCACGGTCCGCGCTCTCTCGGACTCGTCGCAGGTAGCGGGAAAGCCACTCACGGTACAGGAGAGCCGCCTGCGTCGCAGCTCATTGTTGAGCTCGCGCCCAATCCTGTCCACGACGGAGCGGACATCTTGCGGACGGATGCCCTGCCCAATCACCTGAACGAACGCCGCTTCGTCGGCGGCCAAGACAACACGGGTTCGTGGCCCGCCCAGCAACGGCGGATCGGGCGTGGCCGAGAGGGATCGGGTCATCGGTCCCAGGAGTGTCTCCCCGATCTGCGCCGTGACCAGGGGGATCATGGAGTCGAGCTCTGGTCGGCTTGGCCCCCGCCCTCCCCGGCACCCCGCCACCAACACGAGCCCACAGACAGCCCCAAGAACCTCAAATCGCTTCCGGTGCGTAGGTTTCATATCGTACTCTCCCATTCCCTCTTTTAGATAATCTATATAGGTATTTCATTCAGTTTATCATCCGCAGAATTACTAGGTTTTCGCCCAAAGCGAACAAAGCTCCTCGCAATTCGTGTCTGACATTGTATAATAAGGCCGATGATTAAGGGAGACAGTGTGAAGAAGTTTACATTCGTTGTGGTGAGTGGCTTTGGCTTGTTGTCGGGAGTCTATGCCCAAGAGGGGCAAGAAGGGACACCGACACTGGTTGCGCCTGCACCTGTACTTCCGGTCTTTACCCCCCAGAGTGTTCGCCCGGGTCGCGACCGCTTTAGCAACTCTCCTGCCCTCACCCTCGATGGCCTCGTGGAGACACTCAAGACCAACGCGACCTTTCGCAAGAACCTCTCCAAGCACTTCGCCATTCCCGAGGACCGCCTCCTGGGTTTTGTGGCCGATGCGCTCGTCCCTCAGGTCCTCTCCGCCGACTCCCGGGTTCAAAACTACGGCGTGACCAAGAGTGGGCTAATCTACCACAAGAACACGACACTCAAGAAGGGAACTCGTGTCTGGGGCCTGCGCGATGGCACTCCGATCCTCAAGTGGGACTGCTCCAATCCCTTGCTCCTTGAGCTACCGGTCAAGCGGCGCGTTCCGAAACCCACCCCGGTTGGTCTCTGGAAGGAAAAGGGAATCGCTCCGCCCGAGGCGACCCTCCTGCCTCCCACGGAGCTCGGGGCTCCTATGGGGATCACGCTTGCGCTGGAGAAGCCAGGCGACCCTCTCCTTCCACCGCCCCCGTTTACACCGACCCCGACACCCGGCAACCCGACATCTCCGCGCTCGTCTAGCATGATCACCCGGTCTGGGGTTCCCCTGTTGCCGGTTGCCGGGGTCTTTGGGCTCGTTGTGCGAAGCCAGACTGCCCCCACGAGTGTCCCTGAGCCCACAACAATCGCTCTCCTTGGGCTAGGTGCACTCGGCCTGCTCACCCTGCGCCGACAGCGGTAACGACGGAGCTGCCAGGGTTAGGTACACTGGTAGCATGCGATCACTCTGGCGTCGGCCCTGGGTCTGGGGCCTGCTGTTCTTTCTCGGTCTCCTGGTGGTCTGCCGTGGCTCGGGAGCGACCCCCGCTGTTTTGATCGAGCTAGCGTGCCTTAGTGTCGTCTTCGTCATGGCCGCTACCTGGGGCATCTTCCACCCCAAGCGAATCTTTCCCCATGGCAGTGTCGCCGTCCGAGATGCCCTGCTCGCCTCGGTCGTTGTCTTTTTCCTCACCCGCGGGATCCTTGCCATCGCCTCCGTCAACAACGACCGCCTCTCCACCGACATCCCCGCGATGGGCCCTTACTTCCCGCTCCTAGCCTCTGGGGTTCTCAGCATATTGCTATTTCCCGTGTTGCTCTGGTTCAACCTGACCCTCGTTGCGCTCGCAGGAATGGCCAGCAAGAGTGCCCCCGCTGCAGAGCGCTCGATCCTCCCTCTCTTTTGGCCGGTTCTGTTTGTCTCTGTCATCTTGGACATCCTGATTCTTGCTGCGGGTAAGACGAGTGGCCCAGGAGGCGTCAACCGCGCGGAGCACCTCTGGCCAACGATGGGTGCGAGTGTCTTCTCTCCCTTGACAGCACTCTTTCTCACCCTTGAGCTACAAGGGCATGGGAAGGACTTCTCGCACGTAACCCAGCGCCTCCGCGTGTTTCTCCAGCGTCGGTGTACCCGACAGCGGGGCTGGGGCCCCCGAGACTTTCGTGGTCTCGTCCTAGGCGGTATCACGGGAGTCCTCACCCTCACTCTTCTATCGTCGCCGCTTCTCTACGCCTTTATTGCCCCCTACGAAGGGATTGCCTACTCCGCTGCCACCCAGCTTGGTAACCAGTCCAGCATCCTGAGCGGTGCTCTAGAGACAAACGAGCGCCTCTCGATCCCTGCTCTGGCAGCCGTACTCCCAAAGAACCCCGAGCGGCTCCAGGCACTGCAGAAGATGGTGCTGATCTCCTACGACGATAGCGCACGGCACATGGCCCTCAAGACATCGGAGGCCCATGTCCAAGCGCAGCTATTGAAGCATATCGCCGTCGGCCACCCTAGGGCGATCACGCTTCCCTTTAGCCACGATGATCCCGATGCCCCGCTGGGGACACTGATAAAGTCTGCTCTCCCACGCGCGGAGCCCGGCCGCCCCCGTGAGAGTAGCGACTACCCCGAGCTCGCAAAGGCGATCAAGGCCGCAGGGTGCGTCTATCTGCTTCCTCTCTCAAGCCTAGACAACGATGCCAAGACAGAGAGCTCACCCCGTGCGGCCCTCTTCCAGAGTGCCTACAAAGTTGCGTCGCACCGCCTGGACATCAGCGGCTCACCGGATATCCCCGCCCTCAATCTCAAGCAGTCGCCTCCCCCCCTTGCCCTCGCACTGGCGCAAGGGGAACGCTCCAGCATGCCCCAAGGCGAGCAAGTGCTGATCGACTACCGCCACGAGCTGCCGCAAGTCCGCCTCCCCATCGCGGCCTCACAGATTCTCCAGGAGCAGAGCCTCTACGACCCGGTGAGCCGTACGTGGAAGCCAGCGAAGGAGTTCTTCACCGACAAGTATGTCTTTATCGAGCCGCTCTCACCGCGGCTCCGCGCCACCCCGCTCGGGCTTCGTAACGAGATGGAGGTGCATGCTCAAGCAACCGCGACATTGTTACAGAAAACGCACTTTACAGACTCTCCCCCGCTCTCGACCGTCCTCCTTACCCTTGTGGTAGCCGCGCTCGTGGGGCAGCTCTGTGTCGGGCGTGCGCCCCTGGAGTCACTCTGGAAGATCGCTCTTCCGCTTCTTTTAGTGATCGGGGTGGGAGTCGTCTTCACCGCGTTTACTCCCCAACGGGTTAATCCCGTGCTGCCCATCCTTGGCGGGATTCTCTCCTTTGTGACGGTCACGCAGTTTACGTTTGCGATGGAGCGCGACGAGCGCACGCGCAACCGGGAGCTTCTTGGGCGCTTTGTCGCACCGCAAGCAATCGACGAGATCCTCAAAGACCCGGAGGGCAAGCTGGGGCTGGGTGGAACGCGCCGCCGGATTGTCGTGCTGTTTGTGGATGTGCGCGGCTTCTCTGGCTTTGCGGAGAAGCGAACGCCGGAAGAGGTGGTGACGACGATGAACCGCTACCTGGCGATCATGACCGATGTGCTCAATTTCCACGAGGGCATCCTGGATAAGTACACAGGAGATGGCCTCATGGCTCTGTTTCTCGTGGAGGAGGTGACCCAGTCGATTGACGTGCTGCGCGCCGTCGAGGCGGCCCAAGACATGGCACGAGAGGTCCAGGCACTCGCTCAGACCATGAAAGCGGAGGGAGGAGACGCACTTGCGGTGGGAATGGGCCTACACTACGGCGAGGCCGTTGTGGGAATGGTGGGCCACCCTACGCGCCAGATCAACTACACCGCCCTGGGTCACACCGTCGTGGTGGCCGCACGTCTCCAGACCCTTGCTGCGGGCGGAGAGATCATCCTCAGTGAGGCGGTCTACCGTGCCCTCCCCCCTGGCAGTATCGCCGGCGAGCTGGGCGAGTCCGTGACAGTCAAGGGCGTGGCCGAGCCCGTGCCGATCTACCGAATGCGAGTCCCGGAGAAATGACAGAAACGACGAAGAGCCACAGAGCAATTGCTCTGTGGCTCTCGATATCCGTTCTCGGTTAAAACCTACGGAGGCGGGGGCTGCATCCCCTTCGGCGCGGTGCCGGCCGGGGGCTTTACCTGGGTGGAGACATTGGCAGCGTTCTTGGCCGCCTCCGACTCCTCCTTGGACTGCTTCTCGCCACAGCCTGCGAGCACCAGGAGAGGTGCCGCCACCGTGAGGGCAAGAAGGAAAAGGGAGATTCGCTTGATCATATTGATTGAGCTCATCCCGGGGGCCAGGCCCCCGGGACTTCCTTTCTGAGGACGATTACTGCTGAGGACCAGACTCGAAGCGGGGATCCCACAGGTACTTCGAGTAGTCGGTCACGCGGGTTGCGGTACAGTTCAGCGCCAGGTTGACGTTGTTGGTACCGGAGGCCATGTAGCCCACCTTCTGGAACTTAGCATGGCCATCGGCGAAGGTCACGTTACCACCCTCGTTGTGACGGAACGCGAAGCCATCAGTATTGCCCCACTTGCCGTTGACAGCACCACCCGCGGTGGAGTAGTAGCTGACACAGCCGATTCCCCAGCCTACACCGGAAGGACCGTAGAAGTACTTCTGGGAAGGATAGGCATCGGGCGGGTTGACGGTACCACCCAGGACGGTAGCGGCACCGAAGGCATCGCGTGCACCGGAGTCGGTGACGGCGACGATGTCCGCGGGGCGGCCGATCGAAGCGACGGAGACGCCACTGAAGTACTGCAGCGCGGCGTTACCCGGGTCGCCGGAGGGGTTCAGGGTGCTGAGGTAGCCGTAGTTGTAGCCGTAGCTAACCAGGTAGCAAGCCGTGAAGGCGTCGGTGGACTGCGGCTTGTCCGACGGGCAGCTGTAGATGCCCCAGTTCTTAAGATAAGGATAGATGGCGACGGTCCACATCATACGGGGTGCAGCAGCAGCAGCATTGATGGGGTTGACCGGGCGGGGGCTCTGGTTGGTGAAGTGCAGCGGGTAGGTTTCATCGTAGTCCTGGGCATACATCATCATGCCAAGACCAATCTGCTTCATGTTGGACAAACAAGCTGTCGCGCGGGCCTTCTCACGAGCCTGTGCAAAAACAGGGAAGAGGATAGCAGCGAGGATAGCGATAATCGCGATCACAACAAGGAGCTCGATGAGTGTGAATGCTCCCCGTGTACGTTTTTGAGACATAACTTCCGATACCTTTCGATTTTTCAGTCAATCTAAGAGATTACCAAGCCACCTGTCACCTCTGTGCCACTCAGGTAGCTAAATAGAACTTTCCAAATGATTCAGGACAGTACCAGCCTGTATAGTGCCATAAATTCTGGTTTCTGTCAAATAATTCGGTAGCCTACTCAATTACGGTTAGACGGGCAACTCCTGCAGAAGTTCCAGGATTCCTTGCAGATACTCCGTCAACCGGTTGCTGGACTCTCCCTCCGCCAAGCGTCGGCTCAGCTTCTCAAAGGGACGAACTTCGACACCGCCACTTGCTCTTGGAACCACCACGGTAGACTCGTGCCACGCGGGGGCGAACTGCCAGAGCCCGTCCAAGGTTCGCACGATCACCTCACCGACATAGCACCCGGCGTAGAAGATAACCAGCTCCCGCTGGGCGTCTGGGAGCAGCGCGTAGTGCTCGTCGGAGCCGGCCAGCAGGCCGTCCAGCGTCCCGAGGGATGCCTGAGAGTAGTCCAGAAGGAGATTGCTTGCCGCGGCCTGGCGCACCAGAGTCTCGGCGTAGAGCCCCACGGTCTCGTGATCGAGCCTCATTCCCCGAGATAGGCCTTCTTGACCTCAGGGTTGGTCCGCAGCTCGGCCGCAGGTCCCTGGAGCGTGATGCGCCCGGTCTCAAGGACGTAGCCCCGGTGTGCGACCGCAAGCGCCTTGTTTGCGTTCTGCTCGACGAGAAGAACGGCGACTTTTTGCTCCTGGTTGATGGTGGTGATGATGCGGAAGATATCCTGGACAATCACTGGGGCAAGCCCCAGCGACGGCTCGTCCATCATGAGGAGCTTGGGCTTGCTCATCAGCGCACGGCCAATCGCCAGCATCTGCTGCTCGCCGCCGGAGAGTGTCCCCGCACTCTGGGTGAGGCGCTCACGCAGGCGGGGGAAGAGGTTGAGCGCGTACTCGTAGTCCGAGGCGATCCCAGCCTTGTCTTTGCGCAGGTAGGCCCCCAGCTCCAGGTTCTCTTTCACCGTCATGTTGGCAAAGATCCGCCGCCCCTCCGGGCAGTGTACGAGGCCACGCGAGACGATGGAGGCGATTGGCGTCCGGGTGATGTTCTCCCCCAGAAAGGTGACCGAGCCGGTCTTGGGGCGCACCATCCCCGAGGCACTGCGCAGGAGCGTGCTCTTTCCCGCTCCGTTGGCCCCGATCAGGGTGACAATCTCGCCCTCATCCACCGTGACACTCACGCCGCGCAGGGCATGGATCGCGCCATAGAAGACATCCAGGTTCTCAAGCTTAAGCATCGGCCTTGCCCCCCACATCCCCGAGCCCATCGCCGTCTTCATCGCCGAGGTAGGCCTGAATGACCTTCGGATTGCTCTGGATCTCCTCGGGCGTCCCATGGGCGATTGGTTGCCCATAGACCAGCACCGTGATGTTCTCACAGACTCCCATCACCACATTCATGTCGTGCTCGATCAGCAGGATCGTCACTGAGAACTCATCACGGAGCCGCCGGATCAAGTGCATGAGATCGTCGGACTCTTGTGGGTTCATGCCCGCCGCGGGCTCGTCGAGAAGCAACAGACGGGGCTTGGTTGCCAGCGCCCGCGCGATCTCGAGGCGGCGCTGGGCACCGTAGGGGAGATTCTTGGCCTGCTCGTCCTTAAAGTTGTAGAGCCCGAGCAGCTCCAGCAGGTGTCCCGCATCGGCGGTAGCGCTCTTCTCGACTTTCTCAAAGCCAGGTGTGCGGAACACAGTTGCGGCGAGGCCGATCTTCTCCCGGACAGCGGCGGCGGTGCGGACATTGTCCAGAACCGAGAGCTCGCTAAATAGTCGGATATTCTGAAAGGTCCGGCAGACCCCGCGCTGGGCGATCTCATGGGGTTTCTTGCCCGCAATCGAGGCCCCCTCAAAGAGAATATCGCCCTCGGTTGGGGCGTAGACCCCGGTGAGGAGGTTAAAGACCGTGGTCTTCCCTGCGCCATTGGGGCCGATCAGCCCGGCAAGGGCTCCCTGCTCGATCGTCAGGTTGACCCCGTTGACCGCGGTCAGTCCCCCGAAGCGCTTGATAACATTTTTGCATTCCAGAAGCGGCATACGAGGCAAGAGTATACCACAGCGACACTATTCTTGAGGGACATCGTCGTCGAACAGCCCGTCGGTATCCAGAATATGGGCCGCGACCTCGGTGGGGAACTCCTGGCGCACCCAGTCCTCGGCGGCGATCACCTCGGCATCGTGCCGTCCCCGCCAGAACACCATCTTCCGGTAGCCACGCCTCAGGTTTGCGATCTGAGCAGTCTGTTGCTCCCGCAGGATATCCAGCTCATCTTCCAGCCGTGCCACCGCGACATCTTGGGCGTAGAGCCCCTCCAGCCCCTCCGTGAGCTCGGAGATCAGCCGCTTTGCCGCCTCTTTTTTCTCCGCAGACTCCCCAGACTCGGCCTCGTGACGCTCAAGCCAGCCTCGCAGGTAGGCGATCAGAGACTCACCATCACGGCGCGGGTCCCCCCCCATCCGCGTGATAAACGCCGTGAATGCCTGTCGGTCCTCAAAAACTTCGTCCGGGATATCCATCGCGTGCTCCGTACCTACCGACACTTGGAACTCCCCGACGGTTGCAAAGGTTTTTTTCACACGTCGGCTGCGGGCTTCACCGCCGGGTTGGCCTGCGGTGCCAGCAGAGCCCTCTCAACCGCCTGGCGTACGGTCTCGACACCAAAGAGCTCTAGACCAATCCCCTGCGACTCCCGCCCGATGTTTTTTTGTGGCAAGATCGCCCCCCCGAAGCCGAGCCCAGCGGCCTCTCGGAGGCGCTTCTCGATCTGCGTGCAGCTGCGCACCTCGCCGGAGAGGCCGATCTCCCCCAGGAAGACATGGTTGCCCCCCACCGGCCGGTCCAGAAAGCTCCCCGCCACCGCGAGCGCGATCGCCAGGTCCGCCGATGGCTCCTCGACCCGAACGCCACCCGCGACCGAGACAAAGACATCCATGTTGGCTAGGGTCAGCCCCAAGCGCTTCTCCAGAACGGCTAGCACCAGCGCCACCCGGTCCCGGTTCACGCCGTTGGTGACCCGCCGCGGGCTGTTGAGGTAGCTCTGGGCCACGAGCGCCTGCACCTCGACTAACAGCGCCCGAGAGCCCTCCATGGTGGCCGTGACAGTCGAGCCGGGGCTGCCGATGGGGCGCTCCGCAAGAAACGCCGCCGACGGATTCTCCACCCCGACCAGCCCCTCGCTGCGCATCTCAAAGATCCCTAGCTCGTCGGTGGAGCCAAAGCGGTTCTTCACGGCGCGCAGGATGCGGTAGGTCAGGTGGGCGTCGCCCTCAAAGTAGAGCACGGTGTCCACCATGTGCTCCAGGACACGTGGCCCGGCGATCGCCCCCTCCTTGGTGACATGCCCCACCAGAAAGATCGGGATGCGCTTGCCCTTTGCCAGCGCCGCGAGAGCACTGGTTGCCGCCCGCACCTGGGAGACCGTCCCCGGCGCGCTGTCCACATCGGGCGAGATCATGGTCTGGATCGAGTCGATGACCAGGTACTTGGGCTTTAGCTGCTCCACAAAACTGGCGATCACCCCGATATCGGTCTCCGATGCCAGCAATAAGTCCGAATGCAGCGCCGAGAGCCGCACCGCCCGTAGCTTGATCTGCTCCACCGACTCCTCGCCCGAGATATAGAGCGTCGTCCCGTACTGCGCCGCAAGATTGCCGCACAGCTGACTCATTAACGTGCTTTTTCCCACCCCTGGTTCCCCCCCAATCAGGGTAAGGGAACCAGGGACAATCCCTCCGCCGAGGACGCGGTCAAACTCGGCAATGTGGGTGGACTGGCGCTGGCGCTCGCTGATCTCGATCTCGGTGATGGGCCGGGGACGAGACTGCGCCGCGCCCATATGAGAGAAGCTCCCTCCACCGGCACGAATCTGCGCTGTGAGCGTCTTGGTCTCGCGGATCGCCTCTTCGACAAGGCTGTTCCACTCCCCACAGCTCGGACAGCGCCCGGCCCACTTGGGCTCGACATGAGCGCACTGCTGACAGACAAATCGGGTGGTTGCTTTGGCCAATATCCTACTCCACCCTAAGCTCAGACCAGGTCGCGACATCAAGGACGCGCTCCAGTACGTTTCGACTCATGAGTTTCTCCAGTAAGTGCTTGGGATGTTTCTGTCCCATCAAAAGTCCTCCCAAGTCCTCACCTAAAGTTTTGGGGCTGGGGCGGCTGGTAACTCCCTAAGCACTCCGTAAGGCGGAAAGGTGTTGACGCCAAAGACTCGATGTTTTTGTCGAGGAACTAAAAGCGCTTGGGCACGCTGTAAGTATACGGGAAAACAAACGAAAAGTCCCCGTCCGCAGGTGAGGTGAGGTGGTCTTAAAGGAGAGACAACACTGTCTCCCAGTCGTCAAAAGCTGCGCTTAGTGGGACTTACGGCGACGAACAATCGGGACTACCAAAATAGTGGTTCCCAGAAGTGCCAGCGTTCCTGGCTCAGGAGCAGACGCTCCCACCAGAGAGAGAGTTGTAGCCGTGGTACTGGAGATGCGAGTGGTGATGGGTCCAAAAGCACCATTACTAAAAGTTGTCGTAACAAGAATGTAGGTAGTGCCCCCAGTAAGAGCGCGGGACATCTGAGAGAGTGCCCCGACCCCGGTGTCATCATCGGCAACGAGTGCATTGGTAAGCGGACTCGCTGGATTGAAAGAGCCCTGATACAGAACCAGAAACGTATCATCTGCCGTTCCAGGAGATAGCGTTGCCGCTATAGTCTCGAACGTGTAGGTCTGCGTGGAGTTCGGGATGAACGTGAGAGCTCCGTAGCTAACCGCCGTTCCTACACCACTGAGCCCCGTGGGCGGTGTACCTGTCAGTGGTCGGTTGAAGGTCGGAGATGCTGCCGAGAGTGTGGTGACGTAGCTATAGGGGGTCGCAACGGTTTGGGCGCGTGCATTGGGTGTGAGGGATGCAAATGCCGCAATACTTACAAGGAGAGTGAGAGAGCGAGAAAACATGAGACAAACTCCTTAAGGAAGGGTTAGTTCAGAGATCGGTCTATTCCGATTGCGGTGAGTATGACAGAAGAAACCTATAAACGCAAACACTATTTAATAAAGCACTACTACCGGTGTAGGCTCTCGGAGATTTGCACGAAGCGGAAACCCCGTCGCCGCAGCAACGCAACTATCTCGGGGAGGGCTTCGGGGGAGTGCCAGCCACGGCCGTTCATGTGCTGGATGACGATCGAGCCGGGCTTGGTCTGACGACTGACCTCCCGCAGAATCTCTTTGGCGGAGCTCTTGGGGTCCGGGTCGCCGGTCTCGACATCCCAGAGAACCGTGGCGAGCCCGTAGCTCTCAGCGACCTTGACCGTGAGGGGGTTCTGCTCGCCGTAGGGAGGGCGGAACGCCTTGGGCTTGCGCCCGGTGAGCTTCTGGTGCACCGCTAGCGCCTGCTCCAGGTCCGCACGCATCTGCTTCTCGGTGAGCTTGGGAAAGTGCGGGTGGAGGTAGCTGTGGGTGGCAAGCTCAAAGAGCGGGTCACGCGCAAGGCTTCTTGTGACATCCGCGTGCCACTCCATCCAGCGCCCCCCGAGAAACAGAGTCGCCGGAACCCGCTCCCGCCGCAGGATCGCGATGATCTCAGGCGCATAGCCTGCCGGTTTGAGGGTCTGGCAGGCATCGAAGGTGAGCGCGACGACGTTCTCTGTGGTGGGGAGGCGGCGGAGGAGCATGCCCTATCTTAACACTTGCGCCAACGAAAGAGCGGAACGGCGGCCAGCCCGGCGAGAATCAGGACAGAGCCAGGGGCCTCAGGAGTAACGGTGGTCTGTAGCTTGGCACCACCGGGACCACTAATCCGGTTGGTGATCTGGCCCCCCAGCCGCGGGTCGGATGTCGTGGTCACGAGGGTGTAGCTCGATCCCGCACTAAGGTTGTAGTCGAAGGAAACCAAGTTGTCCGCCAGGCCCCCGCCTCCCGGAGAGGAGATCGCGTAGAGCGCGTTGACGAGCGACTGGGTCGGGTCGAAGCTCCCTTGGTAGAGCACCAGTGCGGTCGGTATGAAGCCCCCTCTTTGACTGGTAGTATTGATCGTCTCCAGCGTGTAGAGTCCCGTTGTATCAGGCGTAAAGGTCAGAGAGCGGAACAGAAACTCACTAAGCCCCGAGGCAACGGTGGGAGGCGCACCATCATCGGGCCGAGCGAAACGCGGGCTCGATAGATCGAGCACCGAGAGATACGTGTACGGAGTCGCGACAACCTGCGCGTGTGCAAGCGCCCCGAAGGAGAGCGCCGAGAGCACGATGGCAAAACGAGTGATGAAAGAAGTACCCATGCCCCAATTCTGGGTTCGTGCCGTGGCCGTAACGTGGTCGAGATCTCCCGTTTTAGCGCTTTTTGTAAAAGTTTACTCCGGCTCGGCGCTGCCTTCCAGCACGAGCCCCTTGGTCTGGGGGAACTTCTCGTACCAGAGCGCGAGCACATCGCGCAGGTGCTTGGCGTAGCGGTAGTGCGCCCCCGTCCCCGTACGTAGCTCCGCCTCGTAGAGAAACTTATCGGCGGTCGTGGTGTGCTCAAAGGGAAACTGCGTCCCCAGAAGCGTCTCGTAGATATAGGCAGGGTCATTTTGGAGCAGGCGTAGCTCTGCCAGCTCGCTTGCCTTCTCGCCCACCTCGGCCCAGTGGTCCGCATGCGGATGCTCGTCCTGAGCGGCGTAAAACCCAACCGGACGCAGGGGGCAGTACTTCGTTCCCGTGCGGTGTCGGTTCAGGTCGCGAATCTCCGCAAAGGCAATTCCATCCCAGCCAAAACGCACCGCCGTCCGTCGTAGTCCCTCCCCGATATAGGCGTAGCGGTTGTTGTGAAAGGCAAGATCGGCGGCAAAGTCGAGCGCCCCCGAGGGCAGCATTACGTCCAGAAACGCTTGGGCCTGGGCTTTCTTCCCGCTGTGCCACTGCGCACTCACTTGCTCCGCAGCCAGCCCGACCACGGTATTCTCCAGCTTTCGGGCGTGCTTGATCAGCCGCGGCGCGGAGAGGCCCAGCTCCTCACGGATGCGCTCGCCGCAGCGGACGGCCTCGGGGAGCGGGTGCGAGAGAAGGTGCTGGCACACACTCACCCAGGCCCGCGCCGACTGGACCAGCATGGCGTTGGTACGCACAGCAACCGGCAGAAAGTAGCGCGCTCGGTCAAAGGCGAAGTTGCGCCGCATCCGCGCCGCCGCCTTCTCGTTCACCCCCGCCGGAATCCGCACGCGCTCGGGCTCATCGAGTGCCACCTGCTCCCAGTAGGCAAGCGCCTCCCGGTAGGCCGCAAACGCCGCGCCCATGCGCTCCTGCCACGCGTCGCCGTCGGGGATTCCCAGCTCCTCCGCCGAGAGAAGCCCCTCCTCATCAAGCTTGATGTAGCGCGTGCTGCTCTCCTGCCCCCCGGCGGTCGGGCTGATGCGGAAGAGCTCGTAGGCAAGCCACATGGAGATGCCGTCGATAAAGAGCGCCACTGGGGTCATGTCCGCAATACTGGCGTGACCGTAATCAACCATCTTGAAGATGCCATCGACGGACTTATCCAAGTTGTTCGGGTCGATCCGCGCTAGGATCGCCTCCAGCCCTTCATTGGAGCGGGAGTAGCGCGCGCCCGTGGCAGCGAGCAGCTCGGGAGTGAGAGCCGGACGACCGGCGGCATTGGAGGCTTCGGTGGGCCGAAGCGAAACATTGGTAACACGCATGAAAAATCGTGCTATAATATCAGAATGCCCCTCTGGTCGCCAAACCAGAGAGGCAATTGCTACTTGTTGCTAGTGCTTGATAAATCGCAGGACCGACTCAACGATCTTTACGATTGACGCGAGCACTCCCAAGACAGTAGCAGACGATTGAAGCCAACGCTTCAGTTTACTGTTGAAAGAGCGGGTATCTGATTGAGCTTGCCGGCATGGATCAGATACCCTTTCCGTTTATTCATTTTTCTTCCTCTTCGGTGATGTCACCGATTTAGTTTTTAATTGCCATACGCATCCCTCAACCTCCCCACAGGTAACCACCAGATAATGGTGCAACCTGGGTGACACGCACAACGGGAGATTGTATCGCCTCCAACCCTTCATTCGTGCGAGAGTATCGCGTGCCTGTCGGGGCGAACTGCTCCGACGAGAGGGCAAGACTACCGGCACCATTGGAGGCTTCGGTGGGCCGCAGAGCGACCTGGGTAACACGCATAACGGGCCTATTATATCGGCACAGAAATCGTGCGGCTATCATTCAGCATGATCGAAAAATGTCCCGCGAGCCGGGATGGAAATCATCCGGCTATGGGGCCTTCGGCCACCTCCTCGTGCCTCATCGGTACACTCTTGTTCCGAACGAAGCGAGGCGGCGCAACGCGCCCTACAGCAGGACGTTTACCGTCCCTGGGGACAAAAAATGTATGTTACAATCGTGACTACCCAGCCACCAAGGAGCCACCGATGCAACATACAAGAGGAAAGTTTGCGATACTACTTAGCCTAATCGTGTGTCTGGTCTGTCTGGGGGCAGGGTGGGCGGTTCGGCGCGAGCTGGCACAGCGGGCTCTGAACCGGACTCTGGTCGAGGCGGCGCGGCGCGACGACCTCCGCGGGGTCCGCGCTGCCCTACAGCGGGGCGCAAGCCCCAATACCCGCGCAACGTACCAAAACCAAGTGACCTCACTGCCAGATGTCTGGAAGTGGCTCCGACACGATGAGGAACTCTTCTGGCACGACGCCCCCCTGATCGGCGAGGTGGCCGAGAACGGGGGCAAGAACGACGAGGCTATCCTCAAAGCTCTCCTCGATGCCGGGGCCGACGTGAACTCCTGTGATAACCTCCAGCGTACGGCGCTCATGGGGGCTGCCGGGGGAGATCGTGTCCCCTTGGTGCGCCTCTTGCTTCGCTATGGTGCCGATAGATCCCTTGTCTCGCGGCGCGGCTGGACAGCGCTCGACGAAGCCAAGGAGTACAACCGCACCCGAATTCTCCCCCTGCTTCGCTAGAGACAGGGCCTGAAAGGCCCCGTCTTGGCCGCTCCGTTCGTTCCTCACTTCGCGAAGCGGCCCGAGGCCGCACCGAATTCCGCCACCCGCTATTTGGGCGCAACCTGCCGAAACTCCGATGACAGGCCGTTGTAGACGGGCTGCCAGCGTGCTTGGAGTGTTGCCCAGTCGGTCTCCTGCGCCGCCCAGAGCTCGTCCCAGTAGGCGTTGGCGGCAGAGAAGTTAGTCAGGGCACTGGTCTGGGCGAGCTCGATCCCAAAGGTGAGAATCCGCAGGCTATGGAAGAGGCTCTTCCAGCCCGTGAGAGACTCCCCCTCCACCGTGATCTTTTTCTTCGCCTTCACAAAGCTGTGGGATGCCTTTTGTGCAAGCGAGTGGCGCAGGGTCGGGAGACTAAGGGTGAACGTGCAGTACGACCGCAAGGGGCTTTCGGGAACAAAGTAGGCTTCGAGCGCGTTGATCTGGTGAGCATCAAGGTGTGCCTGCAGATCAACCAGGTTGTAGGTCTGGAAATCACATCCATCAAACACTAGTTCACTAAAACTCACACCATTATTTGCAGGAAAAACAACGAAATAATCAGAATCAGAGTCAGGACGTCTGGTCCCGTAGACCTGGGAGCCAAAGGGGATGTAAAAGGTCTCGGGGGGCCACTGATTTCTGAGAGTCAGCTCATGAAATTTCATAGATTCCCTATCGCCATGCATGAACCCTCTGTTAAGTGGGTAGAATCACAATAACATGGAGTTCACTCTTGAGGTGCTGGCAGACTACGCTTGCCAAACAGGTGAGGGGCCACTCTACCATGCCGAAGAGAATGCGGTCTACTGGACCGATATTCCCAATGGGCTTATCTTTCGCTACTTCCTGGAGACCGGGAAGCACGAGGCCTTTGGGATCGGGCACCAGGTGGGAGGCTTTACGCTCCAAGAAGACGGAAAATTCCTTCTCTTTCTGGACCGGGGCGCAGTCGCGCTCTGGACACCGGGCGGCGAGCTGGAGTTTCTGATCGAGCAGATTCAAGACGAGGTCGAGACACGCTTCAACGATGTCATAGCCGATACCGAGGGGCGTGTCTACTGCGGGACCATGCCCACCAAGGCGCGCCAAGGACGGCTCTACCGGCTCAATCTCGATGGCAACCTCACAAAGCTCCTGGATGGAATCGGGTGCTCCAACGGGCTGGGACTCTCCCCCGACCACCGTTTCCTCTACTACACGGACTCGGCGGCACGTAAGATCTTCCGGTTCCTCTACGACGAAGAAAACGGGGGGATTCGGCGCCAGAAGACCCAGATTATCACCGAGGAGGGCGGCGGAGTGCCGGATGGCATGACGGTCGATGCCGCGGGAAATGTCTGGAGTGCGCGCTGGGACGGGAGCTGCCTGGTGGGCTACACCGCCCAAGGTAGGGAGTTCGCCCGAATCCCCTTCCCGGTCAAGAAGGTCTCCAGTGTGACGTTTGGCGGCCCCGAGTACGACCAGCTGTTTGTGACAACGGCCGGAGGCAACCAGAAAGAGCTCGATGGCCCACTCGCCGGAGCGCTGTTCCGTCTGACCATCCCCGGAGTCACCGGGCGCCCCGAGTTTGTCTCCCGCGTGGGGCTGTGACGTGCGCCAGGTGGGGCAGTTGCCCTCGGAGGTTCTCAGCCGGCTAGACCGACAGCTCAACCGGGTCCGCGACGAGACCGGCGTTCCGGGGTTTATCCTCGCCGTCGCACAAGGGAAGCGCACCGTGCTGGTGCGCGGCTACGGCACGCAAGACGGGCGTCCCCTTGAGCCGACACTCCCCGCGATGCTCTGTAGCCTCTGTAAGCCCCTGACCGCCCAAGCGTTTTTGTTGCTCGCCGACGAGGGCAAGCTCACCCTCGACGATCCCGCGGCCCGCTGGCTCCCCATCGACCCGGCGATCACCCTCCGCCACCTGCTCACCCACCGCAGCGGACTGGCGGCCAAGTTCCCCGAAGGCAGCCGTGCCCCCAGCGAGGCGGAGCATGTCAAGCTCGCCTTACGTGAGCCGCTTGCGTTTGCCCCCGGCACGGCGTTTCTCTACTCCAATGTAGGCTACCAAGCGCTGGGGCGTATCCTCGAAGCACTCACCGGTGAGCGCCCCGATCGGTTTCTCCAGCGCCGCATCCTCGACCCCCTTGGCATCAAGAGCTACTTTGTCGCCACCTATCTCCCCCCGGACCAGCAGCGCCGCTACGACAGTGGAGTCCTTCCCTACCTAACACCGCAGCGCTGGGACAAGGCAACCGGGCAGTATGTCGCCGTCCGCGACCGGATCGCCCGCCTCGCCCAGGAGGCACCGGGGAGCGCCGACACCAGCGGCGCGGGCTGCATGAGCGCCCCGGACTACCTGACGTTTTTGCTATCGCTCCCCCCCCGCCAGCGCCAGCTCATCCGCAAGAGCGCGGTCGAGGGCTACGGCCTTGGCTGGATGCTTCGCGATGGTGGCCTCGCCCACACGGGGATTGGGTCGGGGGAGACCCACTACGCCCTGACCCGTGACAATGGCCTCAGCCTTGTCTGTTTTATTCCCTCCAGCGACGATACCGCGTGTGAGAAAGTCCTGGAATCGGTCAAGAGCGCGGTAAAATACATCCCATGAACACTGTCGTCCCCCTCTACCCCGAAGGCCAGGTCCCCTTTGCTCTTGGCACCGGCCCCGAAGACACTCCCACACTCACGCTCTACCCCCCCGACAAGCCCAACGGTGCCGCGGTCGTGGTCTGTCCCGGCGGCGGCTACGGCGGCCTCGCCGGCCATGAGGGCGAGCCTATCGCCAAGTGGCTCAACACCCTGGGAGTCTTTGCCGCCGTGCTCAAGTACCGGCTTGGCCCCAAGTACCACCACCCTGCGGAGATGACCGATGCGCTCTCCGCGATCAAGCTGGTCCGTAGCAAGGGCCGCGAGTGGGGAGTCGATCCCAAGCGGGTCGGGATTCTGGGCTTCTCCGCCGGAGGGCACCTCACCAGCACCGCCGCGACCCACTTCACCGGCCCCGAAGACCGCCCCGATCTCGCGGTCTTGGTCTATCCCGTGATCACCCTGGAGGGCAAGGCCGCGCACGCAGGCTCACGCCGCAACCTCCTAGGCGACTCCCCCTCCCCCGAGCTGGTCCGCGATCTCTCCAACCACCTGAAGGTCACCAAGAACACCCCACCCTGCTTTATCATGCACACCGCCGATGATGCCGTCGTGCCGGTCGAGAACGCGCTCTTGTTCGCATCGGCGCTCGCGGCCAATGGCGTCCCCTTCGCGCTCCAGGTCTACGAGCACGCTCCCCACGGAGTCGGCCTGGGACGCGCGGAGTTCCCGGAGACCCTGGCATGGCCGGAGCAGTGCGCCCGCTGGTTTAAGCAACGCGGGTTTGTCTAAAAGCCCGTACGAATCCCGGAAAATGTAGAACTTAGGGCAGGATGACAGAATAATCCTGTATACTTCGACCATGCCACTCTTTTTAACGGAAGACGATGTGGCGTCCGTGCTGACGATGCCGGATGCCATTGCTGCACTGGAGACGGCCTTCGCTGCTCAGGCCCAGGCAGATGCTTTAAACCTCCCACGCCAGCGATTTTACCTACCTAACGGCGACCTACACAGCATGGCTGCTGCGCTTCCGGCCCTAGGTGTGCTCGGAACGAAGACGTATACATCGTTTGCCGACGGAACCCGCTTCTATGTGGAGCTCTACTCGGCAGAATCGGGTGAATTACTTGCATTTCTCGAAGGAAACCGCCTAGGTCAGGTGCGTACCGGGGCTGCAACGGGGGTTGCCATCAAACACATGGCCCTCACCGAGACCCCCACGGCAGCGCTCTTTGGCACGGGATTTCAGGCGGAGACCCAGGCCGAGGCCCTCGCCGCGACCCTGCCCAACCTCCGCGAGATCCAGGTCTATGGGCGCGATGTTGCGCGGCGCCTGGAGTTTTGCCGCCGCATGACCGCGCTTCTCAATGTTCGCTGCACGCCCAAGGAGAGCCCCGAAGCGACTGTCCGCAACGCCAAGGTGATTGTCACGGCGACCAGCGCCCGCGAGCCGATCCTGCGGGGTAGCTGGCTCACCCCAGGAGACTTTATCGCGGCCGTGGGTGCCAACCGCCTCTCGGCGCGCGAGCTCGATGAGGATACCGTGGCCCGGGCGAGCGTGGTGGCGGTGGACGATGTCAGCCAGGCCCAGACTGAGGCGGCGGAGCTCCTCTTTGCCTACGAGCGCCGTAAGTTCCTCTGGAAGCGTGCCATCCCGCTCTCCGCGATCGTGATCGGCCGCGCCAAGGGCCGCCCGGACAAAGACGCCATCACGCTGTTTAAGTCGCTCGGTGTCGCGCTCGAAGACATTGCGGTGGCAAGCGTAGTCTACGAGAAAGCAAAGGCAATGGGGCTCGGTCGGCAGCTTTGAGAGCTCTTCTTGCCATCGACCTTGGCACCTCGTCCACCCGCGCCCGGCTCTACGACGTGGAGTCGGGCAGGCCCATCCCGGGTGCGTTCTCGCAGCTCAGTCACACACCCCAGACCACGCCCGACGGTGGCTCGACCCTCGATGCCGATGCCCTTGTCCGAGAGGTGGCCGCCTGCGCCGACGAAGCACGCGAGAAGGCCCCGGCGGGCTGCTGGCTGGTGGGTGTCGGGCTGAGCTGCTTCTGGCACTCGATTGTCGGAGTTGATGCAAACGAGGACGCCCTCACGCCCGTTCTCCTCTGGAACGACCGGCGGAGCGCCGCGCATGTCGCACAGCTCAAGGCCGAGCAGCCCGAGCTCCCGACCTGCACGGGCTGTCCCTGGCACACGAGCTATGTCTACGGTCGCCTGACCTGGCTGCGCGAGACCCAGCCCGAGCTCTTTGGGCGCTGCAAGCAGTTCCTCACCCCCGCGGCCTATGTCCTACGCAAGCTCGTTGGAGCGACCGGCGAGTCTACGTCGATGGCGTCGGCGTCGGGGCTCTGGGACCAGACCACGCAGGCCTGGCTCCCGGAGTGGGCCGATCTCCTCCCCCCAGTCCAAGACACACCGGTCTCCGCGCCCAGCTCCCCGTTCTTGCCTCGGCATCTTGCGCAGCTCCCGTGGTGCGCACCAGTCGGGGATGGGATGGCGTCGAACCTGGGCTGTGGCGCGGTCACCCCGGAGCGGCTCGCCCTGATGATCGGCACGAGCGGCGCGATGCGTGTCGTCTTGCCGCCATCGCGCCCCGCTCTCCCCCCAGGCCTCTGGCGCTACCAGTTGGACTCCGAGCGCTACGCCCTTGGGGGTGCCCTCACCAACGGCGGCTCGGTCTGGGCCTGGCTGGAGAGCCTGCTCAAGCTCCCGGAGACGCTCCCCGACGCCGCCCCCGATAGCCACGGCCTCACGGTCCTGCCGTTTCTGGCGGGCGAGCGCGCCCCGCTCTGGCGCGACGATCTCACGGCGGCGGTGATCGGGCTGGGTACGAGCACGACTCCGGCGAGCCTGGCGCGTGCCCACCTAGAAGCGGTCGCGTACCGCTTTGCCGCCCTGCGCGACTTCCTGCGCCCGGTCGCCCCGCAAGCCGAGCTAATCGGCACGGGCGCGGGCCTGCTCGCCTCCCCGCTCTGGCAGCAGATCCTCGCCGATGTCCTAGGGGAGACCATTCTCGTCAGTAGCGAGGAAGAGGCATCGTCGCGTGGGGCCGCGCTCTGGGCACGGGAGCAGCTGGGCTTGGGGACGATCTACGAGGCTCCTCTCCCGGAGATTCTGCACCAGGTCACGCCCAATCCTGCCCACGCCGAGGCCTACACCGCCGCCCGTGTGCGCCACGAGAGCCTGCTCTCTTTGCTCTGCCAATGAAGGTCCTGGTCTGCCCCGACTCCTTCAAAGGCGCACTCTCAGCTCCCGAGGTGGCGAGCGCGATGGCGACAGGCTGGCAACGCGTCTTCCCCGATGCCGAGCTCGTCCTCCTTCCCGTGGCGGATGGAGGTGAGGGCACGCTCGATGTCCTCCTGAGTGCCACGGGTGGCCAGCGCCTCACCGAGACCGTCACCGGCCCGCTCGGTGAGCCTGTCTCCGCCGCGTGGGGCCTCCTCCCCGACGGCACCGCTGTGGTCGAGCTTGCGCAGGCTGCGAGCCTGAGCCTCGTCCCCCTGGAGAGGCGCGACCCCAAGCACACGACAACCTACGGGGTCGGGGAGCTGCTTTTACGAGCGACGCGGCGCTCCCAAAAACTCCTCATCACCCTCGGCGGCTCGGCCACTAACGACGGCGGCGCAGGGGTTTTAGAGGCGTTTGGCCACCGCCAACAGCCGGGCCACTCGGTACGAATCGCCTGCGACGTAGACAACCCGCTCACCGGACCTCGTGGGGCGAGTGCGGTCTTCGGACCACAGAAGGGCGCGACGCCCGACGATATCCCCCTGCTCGATGCGCGACTTGCGGCACTGCGCGACAGGCTCGCTCTCCCAGAACAACCCGGCGATGGGGCGGCGGGTGGGGCGGCCTACGGTCTGCGGTGGCTCTTTCCGGGAGCGCAGCTCGTTCCGGGGATCGAGCTAGTGCTGGATGCGATTGGCTTTGACCAGCACCTCGCAGGTGCCGACCTCGTGCTCACCGGCGAGGGCCGACTCGACAGCCAGACCCTCGGCGGGAAAGCCATCGCGGGCGTGGCGCGCAGAGCACGAGCGGCCAATGTCCCCGTGCTCGCGCTGGTCGGGAGCCTCGGCAACGACATCCGCGGCACCCAGCTCGCCGATGCGGGGATTACAGCGGCGCTTCCTCTTGCCCCCGGCCCCTGCACACTTGCGGAGTCCCTGGCGAATACCGCTCCCTGGCTCGCGGATGCTGCGGAGCGAGCGGCGCGGCTTACGCGGCTCTACTCGTAGACATAGGCATCGTTGATGTAGGGGCGCAGGTAGGAATCGCTCATGTAGCCAAAGCCCTTGTCGCTCCAGTCCGGCCCCGCCCAGTTGGCAAAGACCCAGAGCTTGGCATCGTCGGAGTAGCCCACCAGGACAATCGAGTGGCCGTCGAAGACATCCTGCGCGGGGATAAAGTCCATCGCGCTCAGCCCCTCCACGACCACATTCTTGCCCTTGCCCCCCTTGGGCCAGCGTAGCCCAATCGCCACCGGTATCCCGCGCTTCAGCATCGCCTTGAGCTCCGCCACTTGCGCCTCCGTGATGACTTCCTTAGTGCTCCAGGGCTTGAGAAAGCGTCCCTTGAGCCGCGGGGTCTGCTTGGCCTTCTCCAGGAGCGCAGGCTCGGGGCTGAGCTCGGCATCGTAGCGGGAGGCGTAGGGTAAGGCGCTCTCCCCCGCCATTCCAAAGCGCTCGTAGCCCGCCGCGATCCGGTCGAAGAAGTCGCCGTCTTTTTTCTGGCCGGTCGCGGTATTCTTCGCCCAGTTCAGAAACTCCACCGAGAGTGGCTCGGCGAGCTTGCGCTTCTTGCGGAGCATGAACTCAATGCAGAAGGTCATCGCAAAGACACTGCACGTCCCCCGGCTCCCCTGCGAGCGCGCCGTCATCCTCAGCCTCGCGACCTCTGGTCGCAGATCCACATCGAACTTCATCACTGTCTCCTTTGCAAACGCCTACCCCAGAAGCTCCGGGTGGTACGCGTCCCCGTTCTCCTCCAGCCCACCCGGCTCACAGACAACGCGCACAGGTCTTCCCTGGAGCAGGCTCTCCAGGTCGGCCATATCTTTCACCGAGTACTGTACCCAGGTTACCTCATCGCCATCACGGGGTGCCCCCTCCAGGAGCCCCACGACGTTTCTAACTCCGACAAACCGCCAGCGAGCCGGTCTCTCGTCAAAGGTAAGCCCCTCACTCCCGACCCGCGCTTCCTCTAGCCCGAGCTGTTCGGCACGCTCCCAGGCCTCGTCGTGGCTGGCGGCGTGGACAAGATAGATGTTCTCCCAGACAGGGAGGTAGCCCAAGTCCCCCTCCAGCAACTCGGTGGTGAGGAGAACATGGACAGCGAACCAGCGTCTTTCGGCCATCGTTCTTCTCTCTAGGGAAAGGGTAGTGAGGGTGCCTGCTCCACCGTCACTTTTACCGGCGGCGAGTAGAGATAGCTTAGCTTCCCGCTGGCATCGGGGCTGTCTTGGGCGTTGCGTGCGCCGACACGCAGGTAGAGCGAGGTCGGGGCCTGGAGGCGCGGGAACAGCGCTACGAGGTCGATGGTGCCTCGGAAGACGTAGCTCACCCGCGTCTCGGGGGAGCTAGTGAAGCTCACGGGCCCCAGGGTCTTCACCGATTCAAAATCCGCGGTCGTGGAGAGCTCGGCGACATAGCGGTTGGCCCCGACCACGGGGAGAAAGTTAAACCCAACCTTTTCGTGTGCGTACCGCCAAAACAGCGGTGCATCGTCCACAGAGGGATACCAGATCGCGGTGGCAATGGTGTCCGTGGGTAAGAGCGGGCGCTCCTCCACCGTGCTCCCGAAGCGTGCCAGGAAAGATACCCGGTAGCGCATGGGCGTGTAGAGTGGCATCGGAGTCGGGGTCAGTGTCCGTGATTCCAGCGCGCCCGCGGCACTAGGCTGCTGGTAGGTAACGGGTCGTGGTGCCGCCCCATCCACAAACACCCGCTGAGATGGCGCTGCCACCCCAACGAGGTCGTCGTCGCGCCAGACATGGTACTCAATCACCGCGTCTTCCTTGGCCGTGGTGGGTGGCTCCCAGGTGAGGATAATCCTTAGGAGCGAGCCGTCGTTTGGGGTGCTGGGCGGCGTGTCCGCCAGGAGGGCGCGTGCCTGGACACTGGTTGTCACGGGCAGTGTTACGCCTCCACAGCCCGCCAGCAAGGGAACTCCCCCCAAAAGAGTACGACGTGAGAGCTTCATGGGGTGATTATACGGCTATTCGTCCTCCCCGATCTTGATCGCTTTCCCGTAGATGGTGTGCTTGCCGACCCAGCCGTTGATCCCGCCACGGTTGTTGCCGATCTGGAACCGCTCACCGTCGATGGCCTTGATGAGATGCAGGTAGTCCTTGCCGTTGCAGCGCACTTGGACCACATCGCCCACCGAGAGCTCCGAGAGCGCAACGGGAGCGACAGTGACTAACTGCCCGTCGTTGACGCGGCCTTTCATGGAGTGCCCACGGGGGCGAATCTGCACGGTCTCGCCGCGCTGTAGGCCCTCAATCGCAAACTTCGCCCAGCTCATCGGTCCTTCTCCCTGTGCCTTTTATGGTTCTCCCGGTTTAGCCCCGAGTTCCTTGAGCGCCGCAAGCGTATTGTCTTGGACTCCCATACCATCTTTGTACTTCCGTCCCGGGATGGCATAGTCTAGCGGCGTGTAGCCCTCGTTGTCGGGCGTGTTGATCGTCCCCAGAAGCGGCCCCAGTTTCTTCAGGAGCGTGACCTTGCCCTTGTCCTCGAATACCCAGCGTCCACTTGCGGCGGCATGGAGCAGTGTCGCACCATCGGGAGTCTTCTCCTTGGGGTCCGCTCCTGCAGCTAGCATCCGCTCACAGACAAGCGGAAGCCCGCACTCGGTTGCCAGGTAGAGCGGCGTGCGCCCGTCCTTGTCACGAAGGTCGAGCTTTGCTTCCGCCTTGATCAGAAGGGCAAACTTGGGTGCCAGAGCCGTATCTTCCCAGCCCTGGTACTCCTCCACCTCTTGAAAGGGTCCGTGCAGGGGTGTCGCGCCTTCCTTATTTTTGAGATTGGGATCGGCACCACGCGCCAGCAAAAGCTCGAGAATCTCTTCCCCTTGGTGGTGCATGACCAAGTGAAGGGGCGTGTTCTCAAACCCATCGCGACTATTGGGAGACACCCCTGCATCCAAGAGAGCCCAACAGGTGGCAAAGTCCTCCGCCATAACCGCCTTGTGAAGCGGCGTTTGCTCATCGTAAGCATCAAGCTGGTTCGGACTCACGCCAAGTAACAGGAGGAGCTGAACCCTCGCCGCACTCTCGCCGGGTTCTTTCTGAAGCATCAACGAAGTCCCCCCCACCGTCAGCGACTTCTGCTGTCCAATCGCATTGTAGAGAAGCTTGGGCCCACCAACAAAGCGCCACCAGCCGAAGCCGACCAGCAACGCGATCCCACTTAGTATCCAGATAGTAGGTTTGAGCCAGCGCCGTTTCATCTACATATCCTCCCCCCCTAACCCCCGTCCGACGGGGGGACAAAGAGGAATCCTTCCCCCCGCTGGGCGGGGGTTAGGGGGCAACGATCTCGCTCTCTTTATCGCCGAGGGTCTCGTGCCACTCCATCGCTTGATCGAGGGTCGCCTCCACTTGGGCGAGCGTGCGGGTCTCGCCGCTGGTGATGACGCCGCGCAGGCGGGTGGCGCCGGGGATTCCCTTGAAGTAGTGCGGGAGCAGGCCGCGTAGCTCGCGGACTCCGATATTCTCGCCTTGCTGGGCGCACTGGAGCCGCGCGTGCTGTCGGGCAATCGCGAAGCGCTCCTCGATAGACGGGCCGGGGCCGTAGGTGCCGGTGGCAAGATAGTCGGCGATTTGCTTCAGGAGCCAGGGATTTCCCAGCGCCGCGCGGCCCACCATCACGCCATCGCAGCCGGTCTCGCGCACCATGCGTGCGGCGTCCTCGGGGGTCTCGATATCGCCGTTTCCGACCACGGGAATCAGGTCCCCGACTTCGTCCTTGACCCGCGCGATAATGCTCCAGTCCGCTGTCCCCGAGAAGCCCTGGCTGGCAAAGCGTGCGTGCACCGCGATGGACTTGGCCCCGAGTTGGGCGGCGGACTTGGCAAACTTGATCGCCGTGATATGGGGCTGGTCGAAGCCCGCGCGCACTTTGACGGTCACCGGCTTGTGTGGGACTGCCTTCACCACCGCATCGACCACGGCCTCGGCCTGGCAGATGTCCTTGAGCAGCGCCGCGCCCGCGCCGGTCTTGGCGACTTTGGGCACCCAGCAGCCCATGTTGATGTCCACGCCATCGGCACCGGCATCGCAGACAATCCGCGCGGCCTCGGCCATTACTTGCGGATCGGCACCAAAGAGCTGGCAAAAGCTCGGGTACTCGTCGGCGCTCCAGTCGAACATCCCGAAGGTCTTCTCGTTCTTGTAGTGGATCGCCATGGAGCTAATCAGCTCGGTGACCACCAGCCCGACCCCGCCGAGCTGCTTGCAGATCACACGGAATGGGTGGGCGGTGATTCCGGCCATGGGGGCCAGAATGACATTGGGGACGATATCAATAGTATCTATTCGCACGACACTATTCTATCGTGTGGGCTTGCCGTCTTTGTAAATGCGAATGAAGTGATCGGCCATCTTGATCGGAAAGCTCGTCCCGGGAAAGACCTTGGCAGTCGGCATGTGGCAGGAGACACACTTCTCCTTGGGATTCACCGGGCAGGCTTTCTTGGGCGCGGCGTGGCACGAAACACAGACCGCCTCGTAGCGCTTCGTGTCCGTAGACGCGTCCTCGTGCGGGTTGTGGCACGTCACGCAGCTTAGCTTGTCGTTGCTCTGTTTGAAGCACTGGCTCAGCGAGAGGCCGTAGGGCATGAACCGGCTAGTCGCCTGCTTGGAGAGCTCGTCCATGTGCTCCACATCGGCGGGGGCGCGGTGACAGCGGCCACAGACCTCGTTGAGGCGCTTGCCCCCCGTGCCGCGGAGGGCGGTGAGCAGGACGCCCTTGGACTTATCGCCCTTTTGCATCGCCGCGACGTGCTCGCTCCCTGGACCGTGGCAAGACTCGCACCCCACCCCGAAGAACTTCCGCTCCGGCATCAAGGAGTCCGGGGGCAAGACCACGGCATGGCAACCGACGCAGCGCTGGGAGTCGTCCTTGGGATGGATCCAGCCCACGGAGGTGGCCTCAAACTTCTCCTGACCCGGCGTGACGATCCACTGTTTGGTGTGCGGGAAGTAGCTATGGCGCAGCTCCAAGCTCCCCTCAGAATCGACAGCCAGAAAGGTGATCCCCGTCTTCCCCGAGCCCAAAGCAAGATCTAGGGGCGCAGCAAGCGTCATATTGGTCTGCTGGGCGGGCGCGACCACATTGAGCTGGCCTTTTTCCCAGGCCAGCGCACTCTCACCGGGGAGCGGACCAGCGGGCGGCGCAAGCGCCCCCAGCTCGGACTGGGTGGCTTTTCGCAGGGTCTGCATGTGCCGGGTATTCGTATGGCTCTTAAACTCCGCCGCGTGACACGGCTTGCAAGCATCGTTGCCGAGAAACTGCGCCGTATTGGGTGTGGGAGCGGGACTCGGTGCGGTCTCCGACTTCGGCGTGGTGGGAGTACAGGCCGCCACCCAAAGGACAATGAGCGGAAGAAGGGCTGCGGGGACAAGGGTACGAGGAGGCATCATTGACGTCGCTTAGTATACTCTACTTCCGAAAAACCCGGATAAAGTGGTCGGCCATGCTCACGGAAAACTCCGCATTGGCAAACGCCGAGCGCGTGGGCATGTGGCAAGACACGCACTTCTCCTTGGGATTCACCGGGCAGGCTTTCTTAGGCGCGGCATGGCACGAGACACAGACCGCCTCGTACTGCTTCGTATCCGTAGACGCGTCCTCGTGCGGGTTGTGGCATGTCACGCAGCTCAGCTTGTCGTCGGACTTCTGGAAGCACTTGCTCAGCGAGAGACCGTACGGCTGGAAGCGATTGGTTGCGGTCTTGGAGAGGTTATCTTGGGTGATCGACTCCAGGGTCTGGTGGCACTTGCCGCAGACCGCGCTCACTTTCTTCCCGCCAACACCACGAAGAGCCGTGAGCAGGAGCCCCTTGGACTTATCGCCCTTTTGCATGGCGGTGGCGTGTGCACCGCCCGGCCCGTGGCAGGACTCGCAGCCCACCCCGAAGAAACGGCGCTCCGGTAGAAGCGGGGCATCGGGCGGGGAGACCGCGTGGCACGCAATGCACTTGACCGTCTCCGGCGCACTCAGGCTCGCGGCGACCACGTTTTTTTCGTAGCGCTCCATCCCCGGCGTGAAGAACCACTTTTTCTCCGGGGGAAAGTAGCTCTTGCGCAACTCGACACTGCCTTGATCATGAACCGCGAGGCAGGTCATTCCGGTCTTCCCCGAGCCCAGCACGAGATCAATGGGGACCGGAACGGGCGCCCCCGTGTCTTTGTTTGGGACGATCACGGTTAGCTGGCCTTGGTCCCAGGTCACCTCGCCCCCCGCGCCCGGAATCGGTCCGGCGGGAGGCGCGAGCGGTCCCAGTGCCGCCTGCGTCCCCTCGCGGAGGGTCTGCATGTGACGGGTGTGTGCGTGGCTGGCAAACTCGGTTTCGTGGCACGGCTTGCAAGCATCATTGCCGACGAAGCCCGATGCGGTTGCCGCCACGGAGGGCTCGGTGCCCCAGCCCTTTCCGCCCGCTTCACCTCCCGGCTCGGGGGCGCTCGGGGTGCAGGCGGCAAAGGCGAGCAGGAGCAGGGGTAGAGCCAGCGCCCCGAGGCGAGCCCCGGCTCTCATTTCTTAAAGACCCGAATAAAGTGATCGGCCATTTTGGTGGGGATGGTGGTTCCCGCAAACACCTGGCGCGTGGGCATGTGGCAGGAGACGCACTTCTCCTTGGGATTCACGGGGCAGACGGTCTTGGGCGCGGCATGGCACGAGACACAGACCGCCTCGTAGCGCTTCGTATCCGTAGACGCGTCCTCGTGCGGGTTGTGGCATGTCACGCAGCTTAGCTTGTCCGCAGATTTCTGAAAGCACTTACTCAACGAGAGACCATACGGCTGGAAACGCTGGGTTTGCTGAGAGCTCACCGGATCGTTGCGGTCGATAGTGGCGGCGGTTCGGTGGCACTTCCCACAGGTCTCCAGCACGACCGAGCCAGGGGCGGCCTTGAGTCCTTCGATCAGTGCCTTGCTCGGCTTCCCCGCTTCTGCAGCGGCGACATGGGCGCTTCCGGGGCCGTGGCACGCCTCACAGCCGACCCCGATAAAGCGCTTCTCCAGTCCCAGCCGATCCGGCGGCAGGGTGACGGCGTGGCAGAGGACACACTTGCGAGCAATCGCCCCAGGGACATGGTCCCCCGGCGCGGTGCTGGGGACTTTTTCCTGGCCGGGCGTGGTGTACCAGGTCTTGGTGGAGACAAAGTAGCTCTTGTGGAGCTCGGTCAGGGTGCCATCCGCAAAGGCGGTCGCGTAGGTAACTCCGGTCTTCCCCGAGCCAAAGGCCAAATGAAGTGGCAGGGCAACCTTGCCTCCTGCCAGCACAAACCGTCCCTCGGCACGCTTGAGGGAAAACGGGGTTCCAGGGATCTTCCCCACGGGCGGAGTGAGCTCTCCCAGCTCGCCCTCCACGGCGCGGCGCAGGGTCCGCATGTGCCGGCTTTCTCCATGGGTCTTGGCGAGCTCGGCATGGCAGGGGCTACACGCGGGAGTCCCAACAAACTCTGCCTCGTCGAGAGCACTCAGGCTCGCCGCCGTCTCCGCCACTGGGGGCGCGGCGGTGGGGAGCGGTGTCGGAGAGGCCACGGGCGGCGCTTCTTGTTGGCAACCCGGAGCCAGAAGCAGGCACACCAGGAGGGCCAAGGGGCCAAGCAGACGCCAGATCATGGGGGGATTTTACCGTGTTTTTTGGCTCTCGCGGAAGACCCGGATGAAGTGATCCGCCATGGCGATGGGAATGGCACTCTTGTCCTTGGGGAACAGCCGCCGCGTGGGCATGTGGCAGGAGACGCACTTCTCCTTGGGATTCACGGGGCAGGCTTTCTTGGGCGCGGAGTGGCACGAGACACAGACCGCCTCGTACTGCTTCGTGTCGGTCGACGCATCCTCGTGCGGGTTGTGGCATGTCACGCAGCTTAGCTTGTCCGCAGATTTCTGAAAGCACTTGCTCAGCGAAAGACCGTACGGCTGGAAACGCTGGGTGGAGTCCTTGGGCAGGTTGTTCTCCGCGACGGTCTTGGCGGTCTGGTGGCACTTTCCGCAGACCTCGTTGAGGCGTGCGCCGCCGATCCCCGAGAGAGTGGGAAGACGCAGCCCCTTGGACTTGTCGCCCGTCTCCATCGCCGTGACATGCTCGCGGCCCGGCCCGTGGCACGACTCGCACCCCACGCCAAAGAACTTCCGCTCGGGCAGGAGCTCGGTGGAGCCAGGGACGGTATGACACCCCACACAGCGGCGGGTCTCGGCGACACTGTGAGACTGGCCCACAACCGTGCTCTCAAAGGTCTCCTGGCTGGGGGTAACAATAAAGTTCTTGGTGTGAGGAAAGTAGCTCTGGCGAATCTCCACACTGCCCTGGTCGTGCACCGCCAGGAAGGTCAGCCCCGTCTTCCCCGAGCCCAGCACGAGATCCAGAGGGACGGGCACAGGCTCGCCGTTGTCCTTGCTTGGCGCGATCAGGGTGAGCTGCCCCTGGTCCCACGCAAGCTCCCCCGCCCCAGGAAGCGGCCCCGCCGGAGGGGCCAGCTCGCCCAGAGCCGCTTGTGTCGCGGGACGCAGGGTCTGCATGTGCTTGGTGGGGGCGTGCATCGAAAACTCCGCAGAGTGGCACGCTTTACAGGAGTCGTTGCCGACATAGGGATTGGTCGCCACGGCACTACTCGCCGTGGCCCCCTCCCCCCAGCCCTTGCCGCTCGACGCGCTTGGGGTATCCGAGGCCGTGGGAGTACAAGCGGCGACCACGAGTACAGCCATGGGGAGAAGCAAGGCAAGAAACACACGGAGGGATCGAAACGTCATTTTTTGAAAACTCGGATAAAGTGATCGGCCATGGCGATGGGAATCTCGCTCTTGGCCGTGTTAAAGATACGGCGCGTGGGCATGTGGCAGGAGACACACTTCTCCTTGGGATTCACTGGGCAGGCTTTCTTGGGCGCGGCGTGGCACGAGACACAGACCGCCTCGTACTGCTTCGTATCCGTAGACGCGTCCTCGTGCGGGTTGTGGCATGTCACGCAGCTTAGCTTGTCCGCAGACTTCTGGAAGCACTTACTCAACGAAAGACCGTACGGCTGGAAACGCTGGGTCATCTCGCGTGCCCCCGCATCCATCGCCGCGACATCGCTGGGGGTGCGGTGGCAGGTCCCACAGGCCTCGTTGAGGCGCTTGCCCCCGACACCACGGAGAGCGGTGAGCAGGACGCCCTTGGACTTGTCGCCCTTTTGCATCGCCACCACATGCTCGCTTCCCGGACCGTGGCAAGACTCACACCCCACCCCGAAGAAACGGCGCTCCGGCAGGAGGCGGCTCTGGGGAAGGGTCACACAGTGGCAGGTGAGGCACTGCATCGTGGCATCCTTGGTGTAGATGCGCCCGTTGTGGCCCTCCTGCGCCCGCTCCTGCCCCGGCGTCAGAAACCACTTTTTCTCGTGGGGGAAGTAGCTCTGGCGAATCTCCGCGCCGGTCTCCGTAAAGAGCGCCATAAAGGTCATCCCGGTCTTACCCGAGCCCAGCACGACGCTCAAGGGAACCCGCTCCCCTGGCTTCAGTGCGATGGGTGAGTCGGCGTGGAAGCGGCCCTGCTCAAGGGTGAAGGTGCCGCCCCCGGGGACGGCACCAGGTGTGGGTGCGAGCTCCCCCAGGTCTTCCTGCGTGGCCTCGTGGAGGGTCTGCATGTGCTTGGTGTGCGCGTGGCTCGTGAACTCTGCGGCGTGGCACGGCTTGCAAGCGGCGTTGCCCATGAAGAGTGTGGGTTCCAGGGAGGCCGGGTCTGGAGTCGCCACGGGAGCGCTGGGAGCGGGGGGCTCGGGAGCCTTGGGTGTACAGGCGGCGAGTAGCAACACCAAAATCGGGGCGATCCCACAGAGCACACGCCAGGTCATGCCCGTATTCTACCGAAAAATGGAGAGTGAGCTATCCCACTGGTTGGCTCAGAGCGCATTTGGTATATTTCTCCTAACCTATCTACCCGATAATGGAGTCTATGGACATGAAAAAATTTGGTTTCTCGATGCTTGGTGTGGCGTGCGTGGCCCTGAGTGGCTGTGGTGCGGTCAACAATGCAATTAACTCCGCCATCCCCGAGATCGACAATCTGGCACAGCTCAATGGCTCTAATGTCAATGCAACTGTGGGCTCGGGCCGCGCGGTGATCTCGGGCAACGTCAGCCGCAGTGTCACCTTCCCCGACCGCGACCTGCCCCAGGTCAGCCAGCTCAAGACCCTGCGCCTGCGCCAGAGCCTCGACCAAGCGATCCAGGTGGACATGCCCAGCGGCGCGAGCTACCCCGCCGCGTTCACGCTGAGCAATATCACCCTCCAGATCCGGCTCTCCGACGGCGACGGCAGCCGCTTCACGGAGTCCTCGGCGACCTATGCCGGCCCGGTGACCTTTACCCGCGACGGCACCACCAATATCTACCGCACGACAGCCACGGTCGAGGTCTCCAATATCACGTTCTCGGGCTCCGGGTTTAGCTCGGCCCGCGATATTATCACGACCGCGCCCTCGTCCAACTCCGCCAGTGGCCGACTGAGCTTCGATGCCGACGATACCCAGCTCCCCAATGGGACGGTCCTCAAGTTCACGTTTGCCAATGGCAAGGCCAAGGTAGAGCTCTAGCCACGCCACGCTTGTCGCTCGCCGTCTTCCCCCACGAGGTGACGGCGAGTGGCCTCTCCAGCGCCGCCGCGAGCGCCACTGCATGTGCCTCCGCCGAGCCGGCCCAGGTTTTATAGAGTGGGCGGGCGCTCCGAAGCGACTCCGTCAGCGATTCCTGGTAGCCAAGATCCTGCCACGGGCCAGGACTCAGCGTCAGATTCTCGTAGCCATCCCCCACCTTCCATTCCGCACCCGCTGCCTCCATGCGATCGAGACAGGTCACCGCCAGGCATTCCACGCGCCCCGCGACCCTGAGGCTATAGCGCAGGAGCTCCAGATCGGGCCACCCGACCCGCAGTGCCCCCTGCCACGGATTCTCCGGGTTGGTATCGTCGGGGAGGGTAGTGGTCAGCGCCGCATCTTCGGTAGGAAACGGCCCGGCACCGTGGCGTGTCGCGTAGCCGCGGATCACCCCCAGCGATACGACCTGCGCCCCACTTCCTTCGAGCAAGCGGTAGGCATTCTCTGTCGTGACAGTCGACCAGGTGGTGTAGGGATGAAACCCGCGCCACTCGTCGAGCAGGACCCCCTGCGCCCCTTCAAAGACCGTCGCCGCCGCCGGGTTGCGCAGGTGCCGCAGGAGAAAGCCAGGATCGGCCACGGTCGCACTGCCCAGGAGCCCCTGGCAGAGCGCGATCCACGCCTCCGCCTCTTCGTCCTCCGCCTCCATGACTAAGCCGGGACACTCGGCATGCTTGCGGGCACGGTGCCGGTTCAGGCGCTCCGGGAGAGTCCTGGGGTTGAGTAGGTCCCGCACCCGCAGGGCATCGTCGGGGACAGCGAGCGCTTCTGCCTGGGTCTCCCCAATCCCCAGCCCGCAGGAGCCATGCCGACCAGCCCCGCGCCGCTGCTCTCTGTAGCGGTTGGCGGCCATGTGCCAGGGTGTCGTCACCAACGCATCTGGGTGCAGGATCAGGCGGCTTAGAGCGTCCGTAACCCCCACGGCTCTCAGCAGCTCGCTCTCCCAAAACAGCGTGAGCGGATTGACCAGCATGTGCTCCGAGAGGTAGGTTCGCACGCCTGGGACAAAGCTCCCCGAGCCAAGCTGCTGGAAGGTGTGCGCTCTGCCATCAGGGGTCAGGACGGCATGGGCCGCCTGTGCGCCGCCGCTGTGGCGGACAATCAGGGGGAGGCGCCCGGAAGCGGCAAGCTCCCGGGTCGCCCAGTCGACCATGGTCCCTTTCCCACTGTCACCAAAGAGGAGGTCCGTGACAATGAGGGCCTGGTGTGTGGTCTAGAGACGAACGGCGCGACCGCCGCCCTCCAGCCCCACCAGCGCGTTGCTCGCCACCGGCACGAGGCTTCCGGGGGCGATGGTCCCAAGCGAGCTCGCCGCCGCCGCCACGCGTCCGGCATCGAAGCCATGCTTCTTGAGCGCTATCGCCGAGTCTGTGACCGTCCGCCCCGCCAGCGCCCCGATCGTCATGGCGAGCTGGGGGACGATCTGCTCACGCTCGGCGGCTCGGATGACGTGCTGTGCGGGCAGTAGCTCTTTCCAGGACTGCTCGATCCCCTTGTCGTCGAAGTGGTACGTGCCACCGGGACGGATCAGAAAGACATTCCAGCGCCGCTGCAGCTCCTCGGCGAGCTGGGCGGTCGGGATGTCCTGCCCGATCTCCTCGCCCAGCCAGTTCTTCACGGCATCGCGGCTGACGTTTTTATAGTAGTTCTCGTCGCCGATCAGAAAGAGAGCGCCTTTTGTGCCGCGCTTCTCCCAGGCATCGGTCTGGACATGGCGGGCGAAGAAGTACAGCGCCAGGTCGTATGACTCCTCGTGGGTTCCGCCACCACCGCCCTCCAGGTAGATCTGCGAGAGGCACGTCTCCACCAAGGCATCGTCGGCCTCAAACTCCCCCATCTGGAGCGGAGCGGAGTCGCAGAAGGCATCCCCGACCGCGCCAAAGCAGAGCTGTGGGTTGGCGACAATGCTCTCCTTGAGGACAAAGCCCATGAGCTTGCCCAGCTCTTTTTGGAGGTAGTTCGGGATATCGCGCATCGAGCCCGTGACATCGAACATCACGGCGATCGGAAAGGAGAGCGGGCTGTCGGCGTTGTCGCGCGACTCCCGGTAGAGCTTGTCACGAACGTCCATCTTCTTGTGCAAGCCACTGTGCGTAAAGAGCGAGGTTCCCGTTGCTGCCCGAGCCGCGGCGCGGGCGCTGTAGCTGACGGTATCAAAGTATCCAGATCCCATAGTAATTGCCCCCTTTCCCTAGATATCAGGGAAAGCTAAGGAACGATAAACTCGGCAAAACGACGATTCCCCAGGAGAGTACCGAGGCTCTCGTGGGCTCGTTCGGCGTCGGAGAGGCGCCGCGTTGGGTCGGGGAGGGTGCACTGCTCCAGGAAGCGCTGCAGGGGCGCATCGAGGGTCGTTGCATAATCTCCCAGGAGATAGAGTGCGGTCTTGGCCGCTTGAAAGAGATCACTGCTGGTGCTGGCAGGGGCGCGACTGAGGAGCTCCGGCGGTGCGAACCCTTTCCAGGATGCATCGTAGACGGGAACCGGCTCGTGCCCGAGGCGGCTCGCGCAGGTCCAGTCGAGGAGTACAATCCCGTGTGCCTCGGGGTAGATCAGGAGGTGATCGGGAGTGACCGCGCCGTGGGCGTAGCCCTTGAGATGCGCGAGCCAGAGGGTCAGAAACAGCCGCCGCAGGATCCACCAGACCTGCCTTGGCTCGACCCCCACCTGGAATTTCTCATCGCGAAGCTGCTGCGCGGTGAAGCAGCGTCCCTCAGGAACCGAGAGGAGATTCACCGCTTGACGCCCCCCCGCAAGCCCGGCAACCGTGAAGTGGGCGTAGGAGACGGGGACATAGGCGCGCTGCTTGGCGTAGAACTCCCGCTCGACAACAGGGTCCCGGTGGGGCGTGTGGAGCACCCGTAGCGCCTGGAACTCACGCTCCAGCAGGTCGTTGTCCGCTGGCTCACGACAGACCTTGGCAAAGACGCGCTGCCCCGGCACGGCGGCGGTGAAGTGCGCCTCGTAGACCGTGCTCACCAGCCCTGCCGCGTGGATTCCCGTGAGCGTGAGGAGCTCATCGCCCAGGAAGAGCTCCTGCGGCTCGAACAGCGGCTTCTGGTCGCCGTAGGTCTCCAGCTCCAGCTTGCGCTCCGCCTGCCCGCGCCAGGAGTTGAGCAAGCGAAAGACCTCCGCTGCCAGGGCCTGGTCGCTCTCAGGGACGCGATCCGGGTGGCAGTTCTTGGCCAGGGATCGAAAGACCTCCGAGAGCGCCTGGCGTAGGGTCGTGGCGCTGTAGCCCTCAAGCCGGCCAAAGACTTGCTCCGGGCACGTGACCTGCTCCAGGTGGAACTTAAGTGTCTCCAGGTTTTCTCGCATAGTTATTGTCACAATCACAATTTATCGCATTTTTAGGATTCCGCCATAGTATTTTTGGTATATTTTAGCGCTTGGTGTAGGTGTCTCGATAGAGCACTGCCATGCCCGAGCTCTATGCGATCCGCGCCACCTACGACAAAGAGACCATCACGGTCTACCAGGCCTACAACGACACCATCGCCGATGCGGCTCTAGCGGCCCAGACCTTTGTCGCGCCGTTCTCGTTCCAGCGCATGACCTGGATCAAGCCGTCGTTCTTGTGGCTCATGGAGCGGAGCAACTGGGGCCAGAAGTCGGGGCAGGAGCGCATCCTCGCGATCCGCATCAAGCGCGCCGGCTGGGAAGAAGCCCTCGCGCTGGGCGTCCTCACCCACCCCGAGCCCGCGCTCTGGCCCAACCCGGACAGCTGGCGCACCGCCTTTGCAGCCGCGAAGGTTCATGTCCAGTGGGACCCGGAGCGCAGCCTGCGCGGCGCTGCCCTGCCCTACTTCTCCATCCAAGTCGGCCTCAGCCGAAACCTAATCCAGCGCTACACCGACGACTGGATCGTGGGAATTGACGACAAAACCCCGCTCGTGCGCAAGCTCCACAAGCTAATCCAAGCGGGCAGCGCCGCTGCTGCCCTCAAGCTCCTGCCTCGCGAACGGGTCTACGAACCTAGAGTGTCCGAAGATGGAAGCCGCCATCGATATTGATAACTTCTCCCGTTGAGAAGGGAAAGTCCCCGCGGGCGATGGCGGCGACCGCGCGCCCGATGTCCTCGGGGAGGCCCCAGCGGCGAATCGGCCACGCGCCGCCCGCAATCGCGCTGTCGTACTTTTCTTTCACGCCCGCCGTCATGTCGGTGGCGATCACGCCGGGCCGCAGCTCATAGACCCGAATCCCGTACTCCGCCAGCCGCGCCGCCCAGAGCGCGGTGGTCATTCCCAGCCCCGCCTTGGAGATGCAGTAGTCCCCCCGGTTCACCGATGCCGTAAACGCAGAGATCGACGAGACCGTGATGATCTGGCCACCCGTACCACGTCCGATCATCTCCTTGGCGACACGCTGCGTCAGAAAGTACGGCCCCTTGAGGTTGATGCTCATCAGCCTGTCGAAGCTCTCCTCGCTCGCCTCCAGTACATCGGCACGGACGCTCGGCGCGACCCCCGCGTTGTTGACCAGCAAGTCGATCCGATCCGCCACGCCCAGAGTCGCGTTCACAAGCCGGTCGCGATCTTCCGCTACCGAAACATCGGCGCGCACCGCAATCGCCTCGCCTCCAGCCTCCCGCACCAGCGCGACGCACTCGTCGGCGGCTGCGGCGTTGCCGGCGTAGTTCACCACCACGAACCACCCGAGCTTACCCAGCTCAATGGCGATCCCGCGCCCAATCCCACGCCCCGCGCCGGTCACCAGCGCCACTTGTCGATTATTCACTTCGTTTCTTTTCCATTCCTTGCTTCCATCGATCCAAACTCAGTCGCTTACGGAGACGACAAATTGCAACTTCCATCGCTGCAAGATACTCGGGATTGCGGTAATTTCCTAGAGGCAACTGGCTCGACCAATAGCGTCGTCCTACGTTGTCATCCCGGTGCTTTTGATTCATGGCAGGACGTGCCTATACAAATTCACTATGAATCCGTTCCAGTTCTGCCAGAACACACTCGTCACCAACTTCGCCTAGAACCAGCACCAATTCCTCGGCATCCTTTTGCCCCCAGACATCATATCGTTGCTTGGCAATCTCGCCGTAGATCGTCCAATACCGCGTAAGCACAGGAAGTGCCCGAATATCTGGTAGTCGGCGAAGTGCCTGAAAAATCTCCTTCAAGAGTGGCGAGTCTTTGCCGACAACAAGTCCACTCTCTAAAAGAGCAACAAGCGTGGGAACGGCTGCGTTGTCCCCAATTAGCCCAAGAGATCGGACAGCATCGGGCACACCACGCCGTGCATGTTTACGCAGCACTTCGACCGCCTCTGGTGCTCGAAGGCGTCCCAACGCCCATGCCACCTTTGCCACATTGAGTGGTTCGGGATTTTCGAGGTGGGTTATGAGAGCACCAACCGCTTCTTCTCCACCTAATTTGGAGATCCCGCGTGCCGCCTCTCCGACAATCCACTCATCGGGGAAATCCAAAAGTGCAACCAATGGACTTAAGTCGTCATCGCTTGCCCGTTGACGGGCACGACGAACCGCACTTCGTGCAGCCTCAAGTGCACGCACAGAAATAAACGGGTTCCAGTGACGACAGCGCTCGATCCAATTCTTGACCATCGCCACTGACGTTCCCATTTACTATTTCGTAGCTCCATCCACCGGCGAGGCGACATCTTCCTCGGTGGGGCCATCCACCCAGGTCTTGAACTGCGCCGGGAGCGAGTCCTCAGGGTACGGGGTGACGACAGCGGGTATGGGTTTCGCGCTGGGCCGGATGGCTTTCCAGAGGGCCTCGACAAAGAAGTACTCGCTGAAGAGACACGCTTCGTGGACACCAATGTTCTTGTGGATGTGGTAGATCGAGCCGTTGAGAATTCCCTCAAAGCCCGGTGTCTTATCCCCGAGATACTGCTCGCAGCAGAGCTCCAGGCTACGAATCGCCCAGGCGCGGTAGGCGGCCCCCTTCACGGGATCGGGGCAGACGGCAGCGAGGTCGAGAAGGCCCGAGGCGGCGATGGCGCTCCCCGACGAGTCTATGTCCTGGTTGGGGGCGTCGAAGTCCCAGGTCGTGACACCGCCGCCGGGGAGCTGAGTCAGGAGGTAGTCCGCGTTGGCCATGGCGGTCTGCAGGTAGAGCGCGCGGCCTGTCTGCTGGTAGGTGCGGGTGAAGCCGTAGAGCGACCACGCCAGGCCACGCGCCCAGCAGGAGTCGCCGCGCCAGCCTTGGTGGGTGCTCTGGCGCAGGCACTCGCCGGAGGTCAGGTCAAAGAGCGCCTCGTGGCTAGTCGAGCCATCGCCGCGGACAATCGTCCGGCGCGTGGTCTCGCAGTGGCGGTGCGCCACAGCCAGGAGGTGCTCGTCGGAGAGGCGAAGGCCGGCCTGGAAGATCGTCCCGACATTCATCATGATGTCGATAAACAGGCTCGCGGGCTCGACAAAGCTGCGCAGGTACTGGCCCTTCTCCATGAAGCGCATCGCCATGGTCTTGCCGGCTTGGTCGAGGAGCGCGTTGATATGCGCCTCGGGGCCACCGAGCTCCAGCCAGCGCAGGTGCGTGGAGAAGAAGAGAAAGCCCAGGTCGTGGACCGCGCGGTCGTACTGGCGCGGCTCTAGCGGCGTGCTGCGCTTCACGGCTTCGTCGAGCCAGAAGCTCTCGCCCGTGGCCTCGGCAAAGAGGAACATCATGCCCGGGTAGAAGCCGTCGCACCAGTGCGTCCAGCGCTTCGTGTCCTGGCCAAACTTGCCATGGACGGTGTACATCGGGTAGTAGTCGGCGGGATACGCCGCGATCAGGGCTCTCACCTGGGCCTGTGCAAAGGCAAAGGCGCTCTCAAGGGTTGCGTTCACGCTCCCCAGTTTACCCGATTTGCGCCTCCAAAAACCGGTTTACTCCCCAGTCACGCTCCAGCATTTCCCAGTGGGCGAGGAGCTCCCGGTGCTCGGCGAGCATGGCGTGGGCGACATCGCGTACCGTGGCCAGCTCTTCGGGCCAGACCGGCTTGACCGGCTGCTCGACAACAAATGTCCAGCACAGCCAGACCACGATGGCACTGAGGATCACCCGCGAGCCAATCGTCACATCGATATTCTTCCAGAGTACGTAGGTCAGTACGGCCCAGATTCCCAGCCCCGCCCACGTCCGCTCCGAGAGGGGCCACCAGACCGTCTTCATCGCGACCGCCGGCCAGAGCGTGCCCCACGGCTCCGGGAGCTTCTCCCAGAACCCCGCCAGCTGGGCCTCGGGAATCAGCTCCGCGATAGCTTCATCGCCGGTGAGCGTCTGGCCCACCGCCCGCCCGAGCATGTCGAACACCTGCTCGTCGGTGATGCTGACCGCCGCCATGAGGCGCCAGTGCTCCAGAAACGTCTCCTCTACCTGTGCGATCAGCTGCCCCAGGCGTAGCGTCGTGGGAAACTGGCTCGGCTCATGGAGCTGGAGTAGCTCCCAGATCCCACTAACCGCCGCCTCGATCCCGTCACCGTAGCTGTAGTCCGTGTCTTCTTCGGCGACTTTGGGATCAAAGAGGATGATATTCCAGTCGCTTACCCGCAGCCTCTGCTCCTGGCACTCCGTTACCACGATCCGGGTCAGAGCCAGCCGCGAGAGCGGTGGAGTGATCCCTTGCGGCCACTCGGTCGGCTGCCCTGCGGCCTCGCGGAGCGTACGTGCTTCTTCCAGCGTCATACCAACACTCTACCGCAACCAGGTGTCGAGGTGTTCCGCGATAAAGTCATCGTCGGGCTGGGCGAGGTGCGGGTAGGCGGCGCGGACCCGGTCTATTTCCTCGCGCTGACCGGGCGAGAGCCCCTCGTTTTCATCAAGGCACCAGGTGCCCTCCAGCAAGCCCTGCTGCTGCAAGACATAGTGAATCCCCGCGATGCAACCGTGGAAGCCGTGGGCGGCATCGAAGATCGCGGCGTTCCGATCGGTCTCGGCGATCCCGGTCTCGAGAAGGGCGGCGGGGACAGTATCCGTGACCGCTTGGCAGGTTTTCAGAAGCGCGACCGCATTTTTTGTCCAGCAGGCCCAGTGCCCGAGGAGCCCCCCGACAATCCGGCGACCGAAGTAGGGCGTCACCAAGTCCGCCACAATCGCATCGTCGTTGCCCGTGTAAAGCGCGACATCGTCGCGGCCGGTCGCCACCAGGGCGCGCACCACATCGAGGGTCTGGTAGCGGTTGAAGGGCGCGATCTTCACGGCGACCACGCTCTCGATCTCAAAGAAGCGCCGCCAGAAGGCGTAGGGCAAGACGCGCCCGCCGACCGCGGGCTGGAGATAGAAGCCGACAAGTGGGATGACCTCCCCCACCGCGCGGCAATGCGAGAGAAGCGTCTCGTCATCGGCGTTTTTGAGCGCCGCCAGCGAGAGCAGCCCCGCATCGTAGCCCAGCGACTTGAGCAGGCTCGCCTCAGCGACAGCTTGCTTGGTCTCGCCACAGACCCCACCGATCCGAGTGACTTCACGCCCCGCCCGGTCCATTTCTTCTTTGGCGAGGGCAAGGACGGGCTCAAATAGCCCCACCTTTGGGTCTCGGATCGCGAACTGCGTCGTATGC